>NZ_JBHWJV010000004.1:157813-311125 GCF_042731175.1 Pseudarthrobacter sp. NPDC059871 | reverse complement strand
CGTCGTCGCCTTGGTAGGCCATTACCCCACCAACAAGCTGATAGGCCGCGAGTCCATCCAAAACCGCAAAAGCTTTCCACCAACCACCATGCGATAGTCAGTCATATCCGGTATTAGACCCAGTTTCCCAGGCTTATCCCAGAGTCAAGGGCAGGTTACTCACGTGTTACTCACCCGTTCGCCACTAATCCACCCACAAGTGGGCATCATCGTTCGACTTGCATGTGTTAAGCACGCCGCCAGCGTTCATCCTGAGCCAGGATCAAACTCTCCGTTGAAGTAAAACAGACACACCCACCAACCCCGGAAATAACGGGACAAAATGGATGCACAAAATTTGAAACCAGCTGTAAAAACCAGACCATCCACGGGGTGGACAATCCAGTCAATTCAACCAATCCATAAAAAATTGGTATCAACAAACTTGGCACACTATTGAGTTCTCAAACAACAGACACACCCGGCACCACCCAAACAAAAAACCCGTTCAGGATCGCTCCGGAGCAACTTTCCAAACTTACCCGGCTGCTTCGTACTTGTCAAACCGGTGTTCCCGACCTTTATCGCTGTGAGGCTTGGTGGTCGGTTTTCCGTCTGACTCCGTGGAGCAGCGCGGAAATAAACTCTACCACCCCCTTGGCGTGAAGGCCAACCCGGCCTCCGTTGGGCTCCCCTTCACGCCGCCTGCATACGGCAGGAGGCCCGGAATCTCGGGGATTCCGGGCCTCCTGCCGTGTGCCTGGACAGCAGCGGGTGTTCGGCCGAACCGTTTACGGAGCGGCCGCCGCTCCTGGAGTGAAGAAGGATGCACCCAACGGAGGAAGGGTGACGGTCAGCGTTGCCGGCTGCCCATCCTGTCCTTCATCCGTGGCCTTCAGCTCTCCGGTATTCAGGACGCCGGAGCCACCGTACGTGGTGTGGTCCGTGTTGAGCACTTCGCGCCAGGCACCTGCTTGGGGAACACCCAAGGTGTAGCCGGCGTGCGGCGCGCCGGAGAAGTTGATGGCACAAACCACGGGGTTGCCGTCCGCATCACGGCGGATGAAGGAGAGAACGTTCCTGTCAGCGTCCCCACCGTTGATCCACTGGAACCCGGCCGGTTCGTTGTCGCGGGCGTACAGGGATGGCGTGGACGTGTAGAGCTCGTTCAGGTCCTTGGTCAGCAACTGGATCCCCTTATGGGCGGGGATCTCGGCAAGCCACCAGTCCAGCCCGTGCTGCTCCGACCACTCCGCTTCCTGGCCAAACTCGGTCCCCATGAAGATGAGCTGCTTACCCGGGTGGGCCCACTGGTACGCGAGGAAAGCGCGGAGGTTCGCCAGTTGCTGCCAACGGTCCCCCGGCATCTTGCGAAGCATCGAGCCCTTGCCGTGCACAACTTCGTCGTGGCTAATGGGCAGCAGGAAGTTTTCCGTGAATGCGTAAACCAGGGAGAACGTCAGGCCGCCGTGGTGCCATTTGCGGTTGACCGGGTCCTCGGAGGCGTACTTCAGGGAATCGTGCATCCAGCCCATGTTCCATTTCAGGCCGAATCCCAGTCCGCCGTGGCTGGTGGGTGCGGTCACGCCGGGGAACGCCGTGGACTCCTCTGCGATCATGACAGCACCGGGGTGGGTCTTGTAGACCGTGGCATTGACTTCCTGGAGGAAGGAGATCGCTTCGAGGTTCTCCCGGCCGCCGAACCGGTTGGGCCGCCATTGCCCCTCCTCACGGGAGTAGTCCAGGTAGAGCATGGACGCCACGGCATCCACCCGCAGGCCGTCGATGTGGAACTCGTCCAGCCAGTACAGTGCGTTCGCCACCAGGAAGTTGCGCACCTCGGTACGGCCGAAGTCGAAGATGAGCGTTCCCCAGTCGGGGTGTTCGCCCAGGGTGGGGTCGGCGTGCTCGTACAGGGGCTGGCCGTCGAACTGCGCCAGCGCCCATGAATCCTTGGGGAAGTGGGCAGGGACCCAGTCCAACAAGACACCAATGCCGGCCTGGTGCAGGGCGTCCACCAGGTAGCGGAACTCGTCAGGGTGGCCGAACCGGGAGGTGGGGGCAAAGTAGGAGGTGACCTGGTAGCCCCAGGAACCGCCGAAGGGGTGCTCGGCAACCGGCATGAACTCCACGTGCGTGAAGCCCAGCCACTTGACGTAGTCCACGAGCTCCTTGGCCAGCTCGCGGTATCCAAGCCCCAGGCGCCAGGAGCCGAGGTGTACCTCGTAGACGCTCATGGCCGAGTTATGCGGATCACGCTCGGCGCGGGCCTGCATCCACTCGTCGTCCTTGAATGCGTAGGACGGTTCCACCACACGGGATGCCGTGAGCGGCGGGACCTCGGTTCCGAAAGCCATCGGGTCCGCTTTTTCCACCCAGTAGCCACCCTTGGTGCGGATCTCGAACTTGTAGCACGCCCCTGCTACAACCCCAGGGATGAAGAGTTCCCAGACACCGGAGGAGCCCAGTGAGCGGAGCGAATGTTCGCGTCCGTCCCAGCCATTGAAGTCGCCCTTTACGCGGACGGCCTGGGCATTGGGGGCCCACACGGCGAAGGAAACGCCGTCCACATCCCCCAGCGAGGACTTGTAATGCTGGACGTGTGCACCCAGGACCTGCCAGAGCTTTTCGTGGCGGCCTTCCCCGATGAGGTGAAGGTCCACCTCACCGACTGTCGGCAGGTACCGGTACGGCTCGTCCACCGTGACGGGGTCAGCCCCGGGGTACGTGACGGACAGGCGGTAGTCCGGGACGTGCCCGTGCTCGCTCGGTTCAAGCACAGCAACCCAGGCCCCATGGGCCTCGTGCTGCATCGGCACTTCCCCTGCAGCGGTGATGACGCTGACGGCTTCCGCCAGGTGCTTGACCGTGCGGACGGTGACATGACCGTAGTCATCCAGGTGCGCCCCCAGTACGGAGTGCGGCGCGTGGTGTTCACCGTTGGCAATCTTGCCCAGGGTGCCGTCGTCCACCGGGAGCGGAGCCCCCGGCCGTCCTGTTCGTGCTGTGCCTGTCATTTCGTTACCTTCCGATGCTGCGCCGGCGGTGTCGCCGGCGCCGTTACCGCCCAGGAGCCGTCTGGAGGCGGTTACTGGAATCGCCAGCCAATCGGGCCTGTTACGCATTTCATAAACAACTTCGTACAGCGCCTTGTCCAGCCACAATGCCACAAACAGCGGCGAGGTCCGGTCCACGGTGCCGGGAGTGACACTCGCGTAGCCTCCGAGGAACGCGTCGGCGCAGTCGTCAACCCAGGACGCCGGTACGTGGGCGCCTTCCTGCTCGCGCTGGGCGGCTCCGGCCGCGTAGTCGAAGGAGCGCAGCATGCCGGCGACATCCCGCAAGGGCACGTCGGGGCCGTTCCGCTCGTCGATGGGTCGCAGTGGTTCGCCCTCGAAATCGAGGATGGCCCAGCGGGGCTCCACTTCAGTGGCGGTGAGCGCGTCCGTTCGGCCTGCCGCGGGCACCTGCAGGATCTGGCCCAGGTGCAGGTCACCGTGGATCCGCTGCAGCGGACCCGCGCTGGCGCCGTCGAGCCCGTCAAGGAGGGCACCCAGTGCTTCGTCGTAGGGGCCGACGGCGGGACCGGCCTCGGCCCAGGCCGTGCGGATACGCCGGGCTACTCCTGCCGCGATGTCCTGGCCGGACCTGGCAGCTTCGGAGCGGCCGAGCGTTTCGGCGAGCCGGCGGTGGACGGTGGCGGTGGCGGCGCCAAGTGCGCGTGCCTCGGACGTGAAGTCCCTGCCTGCGCGTGCTGCATCCACGGCGAGCCGCCAGGCATCCAGTCCGCCGGCGAGGAATTCGTGCGCCACTGCAAGCTCGCCCTGCACCGGGCGGGTGCCCGTCGCGGTCCCGCCTGCCGTGGGGCCGGTCTCCAGCCATTCTCCCCGGACCCAGCCCAGTGTGGCGGGGACCTCCGAAGTGCCGGCGGCGGTGAGGGCAGCGCCCACTTCAACTTCGGGGTTGGTTCCGGCGGACAGTGTCCGGAAGAACTTCACTATGGCCGCGGACTCGCCGTCGTCCACAATCACCGAGGTGTTTGACTGCTCGCCGGACAGCACCTTGACCACTCCGTGGGCGGTGGGGAGCCGGTAGTTTCCGGATGCCTTGAACCCCGTAGCCAACCCGGTGCGTGCCGTGGCTTCGTGCCGGATAAGTTCAAGCCAGCCGCCGATGAAGTCGGGATCGTGGAGGGCGTCGTAAACCCAGGTCCTGGACGGGTCCGTTCCGGCAGCCTGTCCTACCAACGCGCGTTCCATGCCGGCTGCCGGTGCCGCCCGGAAGCTCAACGGAACCTGCACCACCAAGGTGCGGCCGCCGCCGTCGGACGCGCCGGTGGTGATCTTCAGCAGGAACACCGCAAGCCCCGCATGCCCCGAAGGGTCCTCGATTCCCAGGCTGCCTGCCTGCGACATCTCGAAGTCGGGGCTGTTGACGGGGAACCATCGCTGCTTCGGAAGCCATTCCTTGAGGAGCGTGGTCAGGGCGGGAGTAAGTATTGGCTGGTTCATATCAATTTTCTATCGACAGGATGGGCAGTGCCTGCGTAAAGGGCGACGACGGATTGGACGTCGCCGACCGGAGCCGGAGCCAGAAGAAATCGTGGCTGCCGAGGGTCAGCGTCAGTGTCCCGTCGTCGTTAATCCCCGGGAAGACCTGGCCGCCGAAGACATCACGCAGTCCCCGGCCGGCGTATTCGGGCACCCGCAGCGTGGCGGCCACGGGATGCTGCGAGAGGTTGAAGGCGCAGAGGACCGTTTCGCCGTTCAATCCTGCGGAATTACCCGCCGGTAGTTCCCTGAGGTAGGCCAGGACGGCGTCGTGGTCGGCTTCGACGTGCTTGAAGGCACCGAGGCCGAAAGCGGGGTGGTTCCTGCGGACACTGAGAATCTGGCGGGTCCAGCGAAGCAGCGATCCGGAGTGCGCGGCCTCGGCCTCCACGTTGGCCATGCTGTAGTTGTAGACCAGAGACTGGATGGGCGGCAGGTAGAGCTTTCCCGGGTCGGCGTGCGAGAAGCCCGCGTTGCGGTCGGGGTTCCACTGCATCGGTGTGCGGACGGCGTCACGGTCCTCGAGCCAGATGTTGTCACCCATGCCGATCTCGTCCCCGTAGTAGAGGAACGGGCTGCCCGGCAGGGACAGCAGCAGGGCGTTGATCAGCTCAATCTCGGCCCGTGAGTTGTCCAGCAAGGGGGCCAGCCTGCGGCGGATACCGATGTTCGCGCGCATGCGCGGGTCCGGTGCATACCAGCCCAGCATCGCAGCGCGTTCGTCAGCGGTGACCATTTCAAGCGTCAGTTCATCGTGGTTGCGCAGGAAGGTGCCCCACTGGGCTCCTTCCGGGATGTCCGGAGTGTCGCGCATGGTCTCGATGATGGGCGCGGCCTTCTGGTCCCGGAGCGCATAGTAGAGCCGCGGCATGATGGGGAAGTGGAACGCCATGTGGCACTCCGGGTCCTCCTCCGTCCCGAAATACTCCACTACCTCATTGGGCGGCTGGTTGGCCTCGGCGATGATGACGCGGCCCGGGTAGCTTTCGTCCACCATGGCGCGCAGTTTCCGCAGGAAATCATGGGTAGCCGGAAGGTTCTCGCAGTTGGTCCCTTCCTCTTCGAACAGGTAAGGGATGGCATCAGCGCGGAACCCGTCGATGCCCTGGTCCAACCAGAACCGCACAACGTCGAAGAGCGCCTCAATGACCTTGGGATTTTCGAAGTTCAGGTCAGGCTGGTGGCTGAAGAACCGGTGCCAAAAGAACTGCCGGCGGATGGGATCGAACGTCCAGTTCGATTCCTCGGTGTCGACGAAGATGATGCGGGCGTCCTGGTACTTTTCGTCGGTGTCGCTCCACACGTAAAAATCGCCGTACGGACCGTCGGGGTCCTTGCGGGATTCCTGGAACCAGGGGTGCTGGTCCGAGGTGTGGTTCAGCGGCAGGTCGATGATCACCCGCACTCCCCTGGCATGCGCCTCTGCCACCAGCCGCTTGAAGTCGCTGATGGTCCCGAACTCGTCCAGGACAGAGTTGTAGTCCGAGATGTCGTAGCCGCCGTCCCGCAGGGGTGACTGGAAGAACGGCGGCAGCCACAGGCAATCCACGCCCAGCCATTGAAGATAGTCGAGCCTGTCGATGAGGCCCGAGAAATCGCCGGACCCGTCACCGTTGGCATCCGCAAAGGCCCGTACCAGCACCTCATAGAAGACGGCTTTCCGGTACCACAGCGGATCATGCTGGAGGCCCGGAGCATTCAGCTCAAACGTGCTTTTGGGCGTGAAGTGCTGGCCGGAACTTTGCGGATTGAAACTCACCGAGGCATTCTCCTGACGCTCAGGATGTGTGCCGGCTCCACGTGCGGGTCAAGGCGGACGTAGTTGAACTCGCCCCATTCCCAGCTTTCGCCGGAGATGAGGTCGTCAACGTAGAAGCCGCCGCCCGGAGTGATGTCCTGCGGGTCCAGTTCCAGGGCCGCCAGGTCCAGGGCAACGCTGCATTCCTTGGTGACATGCGGGTCCACGTTGACCACCACGACGAGGGTGTCCTTGGAACCGTCTGCCAGCGTCTTGTGCTTGGAGTAGACCACTGTTGAGTCGTCGGTGCTCTGGTGGACCGTGAGGTTCTGCAGGTCCTGGAGTGCCGGATGGTCGCGGCGGAGGTGGTTCAGCCGCGTGATGAACGGTGCCAGGGTCCGGCCGGACTCGGCGGCAGCGTCCCAGTCGCGGGCCTTGTACTCGAACTTCTCGTTGTCGATGTACTCCTCCGCGCCGGGGCGGGCCACATGTTCGTACAGTTCGTAGCCGGCGTACACGCCCCACAGCGGGCTGGCCGTCGAAGCGAGGACAGCCTTGATTTTGAAGGCCGCCGGGCCACCGTACTGGAGGTACTCGGTGAGGATGTCCGGGGTGTTGACGAAGAAATTGGGCCGGAAGTACGCCGGGGACTCGTGGCTGACCTCGTGGAAGTACTCTTCGATTTCCTTCTTGGTGTTGCGCCACGTGAAGTACGTGTAGGACTGCTGGAAGCCTGCCCTGCCCAGCGCGTGCATCATCGCGGGGCGGGTGAAGGCCTCAGCCAGGAACACCACGCCGGGAACCGTTTTGTTAACTTCGGCAATGAGCCATTCCCAGAACCACACGGGTTTGGTGTGCGGGTTATCGACGCGGAAAATCTTTACCCCGTGGCTGACCCACAACAACACAATCCGCAGAATTTCGTTGGAAAGCCCCTCGGGGTCATTATCGAAATTAAGCGGGTAAATGTCCTGGTACTTTTTGGGCGGATTCTCGGCATAGGCAATGCTGCCGTCAACGCGGGTGGTGAACCATTCAGGGTGCTCCGCCACCCAGGGGTGGTCCGGTGCTGCCTGCAGCGCCAGGTCCAGCGCCACTTCCAGGCCCAGCTCATTGGCCCGGGCCACGAAGGCGTCGAAGTCCTCGAAGGAGCCGAGGTCCGGATGGATGGCGTCGTGTCCACCCTCGGCGGCGCCGATGGCCCACGGGGAGCCGGGATCGTGCGGGCCGGCCACAAGGGTGTTGTTGGGGCCCTTCCGGTGCTGCACGCCGATCGGGTGAATGGGCGGCATGTAGATGACGTCGAAACCCATGCCGGCCACGGCGTCGAGCCGGCGGGCGGCGGTGCGGAAATTGCCGGACGTCCAGGCACCGGTGTTGTGGTCCTTGACGGCGCCCTCGGACCGCGGGAAGAACTCGTACCAGGAGCCGCGGCCGGCGCGGTCACGCTCCACCAGGAGGGGGTGCTCTTCGGAAACGGTGACCAGTTCCCGGATGGGCTGGTGCGCCACAACCCCGGCAACATCGTGGCCGAACCCGGCGCCGAGGCGTTCCTCGGTGCTGAGGGACTGGTCAGCCAGTTTGGCGGCGGCGTCGCGCAAGACGCCGCTGTCCCATTCGCTCCGGAAGTCCTCGGCGGACGCTTCCCGCAGCAGAGCGGCACCTTCGGCGAGCATGAGCTCGACGTCGATGCCGGCAGCGATCTTTACTTCAGCGTTGTGGTGCCAGGTGCCGTAGCGGTCATGCCACGACTCAATAACGAATGACCAGTTACCCGGCTCCGACGGCGTGAGGATGCCTTCCCAGCGATCGGTTCCCATGCCCCGTTCCCCGCGTGGGGGCGCCAGCCGAACGCGCTGGCGCTCGGCGCCGGAGGGATCCAGCAGCACGGCGCTGACGCCAAGCTGGTCATGGCCTTCACGGAACGAGGTGGCACCTACGACGATTCCTTCGCCGGGCAGCGCCTTGGCGGGAAACTTCCCGCCTTCGACGACCGGCTGAACGGCAGTGATCGGAAAACGTCCGAACCGCAGTCCGTCGGTGATCCGTCCCTTGGGCATTTTCTTTGATGCGGCACTGGTTACTGGGTTAGTCGTCACAGGCTCGACGTTAGCGAGAAATGCCGAAGATTGCTAAGCCTGCGCACTGTATTTTGTTGCGCCGCGCTTCATTTCCTTCGCGTCCCCTGTCATTTACGCAAAAGAAACCCAAAGCTGGTTACAGCCGCGGGGGTTGTCCGTTAGTGTGACGCAGGTGAAGGCAATCCGCAGGTTTACGGTCCGTACAGTCCTCCCAGAACCCATCCGGCCCCTGGCCAGGTTGGCCAGCAATTTGCGCTGGTCCTGGCACCGCCCCACCCGCGAACTTTTCGCGGGCCTTAACCCCGGGCTGTGGCAGGAAAGCGGCCAAGACCCGGTGGGCTTCCTGGGCATGGTCAGCCGCGAGGAGTTCCAGCAACTGGCTGCCAACCAGGCAGTGGTGGAAAGGGTGCGGGCGGCCGAGGCGGACCTCAACCGCTACCTTGAAGAGCCCCGGTGGTACCAGGGCCTCGGACCGGACGCTCCTGCCTCCATCGCCTATTTTTCGCCTGAGTTCGGCATCACCGAAGTCCTGCCCCAGTACTCCGGCGGCCTCGGCATCCTGGCCGGCGACCACCTGAAGGCGGCCTCGGACCTTGGCGTTCCGCTGATCGGCGTGGGCCTGCTGTACCAGGCCGGCTACTTCAAGCAGTCCCTTTCCCGGGATGCGTGGCAGCAGGAAACCTACCCCGTACTGGATCCTGACGGCCTGCCCCTCACACTGCTCCGCGAGCCCTCCCCGGACGGCAACGGCAAGCCCGTCCAGGTCTCCTTGCCGCTCCCCAACGGCCGGCGCCTGCTGGCACACATCTGGCGCGCCGACGTCGGACGCGTCCCCCTCCTGCTCCTCGACTCCAACGTCCCGGGCAATGACGACGCCGCCCGCAGCATCACCGACCGGCTCTACGGCGGCGGCGGTGACCACCGGCTCCAGCAGGAACTGCTGCTGGGCATGGGCGGCGTGAAGGCGCTGCGGGCGTTCCAGAAGCTGACCGGCACGGCGGCTCCGGAGGTGTTCCACACCAACGAAGGCCACGCGGGCTTCCTGGGCATCGAACGTATCCAGGAGCTCATGTCCGGTGAGCAGGCACTGACCTTTGATGAAGCCCTCACGGCGGGACGTGCCTCCACCGTCTTCACCACCCACACCCCGGTGCCGGCAGGCATCGACAGGTTCGAAATTGCCCAGATCAGCCACTTCTTCCAGGCCGGGCTGGCGCCCGACGTGCCGGTGGACCGTATCCTCGAGCTGGGCCGCGAGAACTACGCGGACGGCAACCCGTCCGTCTTCAACATGGCCGTGATGGGCCTGCGCCTGGCACAGCGGGCCAACGGTGTGGCCAAGCTCCACGGCGAGGTGTCCCGCGGAATGTTCTCGGCACTGTGGCCGGGCTTCGACCACTCCGAGGTGCCCATCACCTCGGTGACCAACGGCGTGCACGTGCCCACCTGGGTAGACAGCCGGATCTCCCAGCTGGCCCGGGACCAGTTCGGCAGCGAAGCGGAGGCCAACGGCCGCTGGGACCTGGCGTACAACGTCAGCGACGCCGACGTCTGGGCGCTCCGGCGTGAGCTGCGTTCGGCCCTGGTGGACGACGTCCGCCGCCGCCTGCGCGCCGCATGGAAGAAGCGTGGCGCCGCCGATGCCGAACTGGGCTGGACCGAACACGTCCTGGACCCGGACGTACTCACCATCGGCTTTGCCCGCCGCGTTCCCACGTACAAGCGCCTGACGCTGATGCTGCGCGAACCGGAGCGGCTGAAGGCGCTGCTGCTGCACAAGGACCACCCCATCCAGCTGGTCATTGCCGGCAAGTCCCACCCGGCCGATGACGCCGGCAAGAAGATGATCCAGGACCTGGTCCGGTTCACTGACGATCCCGAGGTCCGCCACCGGATCGCATTCCTGCCGAACTACGACATCGCCATGGCGCGGACCCTGTTCCCCGGCTGCGACGTCTGGCTGAACAACCCGCTCCGGCCCCTCGAGGCCTGCGGCACGTCAGGCATGAAGGCCGCCCTTAACGGCTCGCTGAACCTGTCCGTCCTGGACGGCTGGTGGGACGAGATGTACGACGGCGAGAACGGCTGGGCCATTCCGACGGCCAACAACGGTGCATCCCCCGAAGAGCGCGACGACATCGAGGCAGCTGCCCTGTACGAGCTGCTCGAAAGCCAGGTGGCGCCGAGGTTCTACGGCAGCACGGTATCGGCGGCAGCCGGGGCTGCGGGACCGTCGACGTCGGCGGCCGAGCGGGTGCCCACGCACTGGGTGTCCATGATCAAGCACACCCTGTCCCACCTGGGCCCGGCTGTTTCGGCTGAGCGCATGCTCCGCGACTACGTCAACATCCTCTACCGCCCCGCGGCTGAGGCCGGCCGCAGCGCCAGTGCCACCGGTTACGCCCAGGCCCGGTCGCTGGCATCGTGGACCGCGAAGGTGCGCTCGGCCTGGCCGCAGGTCCATGTGGAGCATGTGGACTCGGTGGGCGTCTCCGAGGATCCGCAGATCGGCGACACCCTGCAGGTCAACGCGTACGTGGCCCTCAGCGGCCTGACCCCCGAGGATGTCTGCGTGGAGGTGGCTTACGGCAGGGCTGAGGAAAGCGACACCCTGACGGACATCACCATCATGGAGCTGCAGGTGAAGGAAGACCTCGGCAATGGCCGCCACCTCTTCAGCGGTTCCCTGGTGATCGACAGGTCCGGGCCGTTCGGCTACACCGTCCGTGTGCTGCCGAGGCATGACGGACTCGCGTCCAAGGCCGAACTGGGGCTGATCGTGAACGCGTAGCGTTCAGGCCATCGAGGCCGGCTGAGCATCAAAACAGGAGGGAAGCCCATGGGCTTCCCTCCTTTTTTGATGCTCAGAGGAGAACGGCGGTGACCGCCAGGTCCTTGCCGGCATACCGTTCGGCGTCCTGCAGGATTTCGCAGAGAATGCCGAACGACCTGTCGGAGCGGAACGGTGCCGCCACCTGCCAGAGGACAGTGACGGGCGGGTTGCCGTTGTCCGCAATGCTGTCCGCGAAGTCATGCAGGGAATCGTTCAGCGCGTCGAGGTTGACCCCGTAGTGTTCCGGGAAGCTCAGGACCTCGCCGAAGGTTTCCAGCACCGCGCGTTTGCTGTCCGCCGGGGGGATGACCAGGCTGCGGCGGCCGGCGTCCGCCACCTGTTCCTGCAGTTCCTCAAGGGTCCAGGTGTCGCCGGAGTAGATCTTCATGGTGCTGCTAGCTGCCTTCCGTAATGAACGAGAACGATTCGTAGTGGTCGCCGGTGTAGTACTTTTCGCCGTCCGCGCCGGCAACGATCCTGCGGGCGCCGCGATCTGGCTCCCCCGGAGTGGGCACAGTGTATTCCCGGTAGTAACCGCGGTCCCGGCGGGGCAGGATCCCCTCGAAGTTGCCGAAGGCCTGGTCATCCTGGCTGTAGCGGTAAGGGCCGCCTGCGCGGATCAGTGCCAGGATCCGGCGGCCTTCGGCCGGGAGCTGGGATTCCCTGATGGCCGGCAGGGCGGAGGGATTCTTTTGGGCAGGCGCCGGTGCCGCCTGGGCCGGGCGCGACGGTGCCGGCCGGGACGGCGCAGGGGACGCGGACCCTGGTGCCGTCGCCGCGCCGGTGGCGGGCGCCGTCGTCGTACCCTCCGTTAATTGGCCCAGGACGCCCTGGCCGCCGAAGACAAGCACTGCCACCACCACGAGGGCAGCAAGCAGCAGGGGCAGGATCTTGCGGTTGCGCATGGTCGGTTATCCCGGGCTAGGCGTTGCGGTAAATACTGATGGAGTTGGCCTCCACCAGGTCCTTTTCACCCGAAGCCACCAGGCCGCCCTGCCGCAGCTCGTGCAGCGGGGAGGTGGTGAGCCGCAGTTCGAACATGCGGGGGCCCGTGCCTTCCGCGGCCAGCGGCGGAAGGGTGATGGTGACATCCGAGCCCGTTCCGTTCACCACAACCAAGCCAGCCAGCTCACCGTCGTCGGAGCCGAGGAGCAGCTGCATCACGCGGTGCTGCGGATCGTTCCAGCGTTCCATGGACATCGGCTGGCCGTTGTGGTCGTACCAGTACAGGTAGGCCTGCTCGTCCCGGACCGGGAAGTGGTGCGGCTGCGCGGCCAGGAACTCCTTGCGGAGCCGGATGTACCGCTTGGTGCTCCGGAGCATCTCATGCGATTCCGGGGTGCGCGTCCAGTCCACCCAGGTCAGGGCGTTGTCCTGGCAGTAGGCGTTGTTGTTCCCCTGTTGGGTGCGTGCCAGTTCGTCGCCGGCGGTAATCATGGGAACGCCAAGGGAGATCATCAGCGACGCCATCATATTCCGGCGCGACTGGGCCCGCCGGGCCAGGATCTCACCGTCCTCGGTGGGCCCCTCCACACCATGGTTGTAGCTTCGGTTGTCGCCGTGCCCGTCGCGGTTCTGTTCGCCGTTGGCTTCGTTGTGTTTCCTGTCGTAGGACACAAGGTCGTTCAGCGTGAAGCCGTCGTGGGCGGTCACGTAGTTCACTGAAGCGAGGCGGGACCGGCCCGAGCCTTCAAACAGCGCAGCGGAACCGGACAGCGCGTCGGCCAGTTTTGCCACCGAGCCGCCCTGTCCACCGGACTCCAGTGCTGCCCGGTCGGCGAGCCAGAAGGACCGGACGGAATCCCGGAAATGGTCGTTCCAGTCAACCCAGCCCATAGGGAAGCGGCCCGTCTGCCACCCGCCGTAGCCAATGTCCCACGGTTCGGCGATGAGCTTGGTGTCGGACAGGACAGGGTCAGCGGCGACGGCCACCAGGAAAGGGTGCCGGGGGTCGAATTCGTTGTCGCCGTTCCGGCACAGGGTCACCGCCAGGTCGAAGCGGAACCCATCAATGTGGAATTCGTCCACCCAGTACCGCAGCGAGTCGAGGACCAGCTGGACTACGCGGGGTTCGGCGAAGTTGAGGCTGTTTCCGCACCCGGTGGTGTCCAGGTACTTCCCGTGGCCGTCCGTCCGGTAGTAGCGGTTCTCCCCCAGCCCGCGGAAGCTGATGGTCTGCCCGTCCGCGCCGCCCTCCGCGGTGTGGTTGTAGACCACATCCAGGATGACTTCCAGTCCTGCCCCGTGGAAGGCCTTGACCATTGCCTTGAACTCGTTCTGGACTGCCTGCGGACCGGCATCCTGGGCCACTCGCGTGGCATAGCCGGGATGCAGGGCGAAGAAGGCCGCCGTGTTGTAGCCCCAGTAATTCGTCAGGCCCAGGTCCTGCAGGTGCGGTTCGTCCAGGTGGAAATGGACCGGCAGCAGCTGCACTGACGTGATGCCCAGTCCTTTAAGGTGCTCAAGGACTGCCGGGTGCGCCATCCCCGCGTAGGTCCCACGGAGTTCTTCGGGGACATCGGGGTGGAGCATGGTCTGTCCGCGGACGTGTGCCTCATAGATGATGGTGTTCCGCCACGGCAGCCTCAGGCGGCTGTCCGTTCCCCAGTCAAAGTCGCCGGATGTGCGGGCGCTGGTGAGGAGGCCGTCCCGCAGATCCACGGCCCGGCCATACGGATCGAGCAGCGGGCGGCTGCCGTCCTGGTCCAGGCCGTTGGCCGGCACGGCCACGGGCAGCGACTGTTCGCCGGAGGCAGGGCGGAAGCCATAGCGGGAGCCCGGAGGCAGGTCCGCGACGATGCCGTGGTGGACGCCGTCGGTAACGTTCGGCAGCGGCTGGACGCGCCATTCAACGCCCGGGGGCTGGTACACGATTTCCAGGCTGGGCACACCGGGGGCATAGCAGGCAACGTTGGCCCGGGCCCTGTCATCCGGGCCGGAGCCGTCTGAATCGGCGCGCGGGACACTGACACCGAGGGGAACGGCCGTTGAGGCGTCCATGGTGGAGGCGGTGTCGAAGAGCGGCATGACCATTAGCTAAATAGTAGCCGCCGGCAGCTACTGGCCTGCGCCAGCGTCACACATGACGCCCGGGCCGGGCCCCGGACGGGACCCGGCCGGGAGGACCCCGTCCGGCGGGCCCCCCGGACTGGCTACTTGGCTGCGCGCTGGCGGGAGACTTCGTACAGCGTGATGCCTACCGCCATGGACGCGTTGAGCGATTCCATGGCCGAGTCGATGGGGATGGAGACGATCTGGTCGCAGTTTTCGCGGACCAGCCGGCTCAGGCCCTTCCCTTCGGATCCCACTACGATGCACACCGGTTCGGTGGCGAGGCTCAGGTCCGGCAGCGACACGTCGCCGTCGCCGTCCAGGCCCAGGACGAAGATGCCCATGGTCTTGAACTGCTTAAGGGCGCTGTTGAGGTTTGACGCCCGTGCCACCGGCACGCGGACCGCCGCGCCGGCGCTCGTCTTCCACGCCGAGGCGGTAACGCCAACTGAGCGGCGCTCCGGAACAATCACGCCGTGGCCGCTGAAGGCAGAGACGGAGCGGATGATGGCGCCGAGGTTGCGGGGATCGGTAATGCCGTCCAAAGCAACGAACAGGGGCGCGTTGCTGACGTGCCCCTTCTTCCACTTCTCCACGGTTTCTTCGGCGAGCTCATAGGCGTCGGCGTAATCGTAGGGCGGGATCTGCAGGACGAGGCCCTGGTGGACGGCGTCGTCGGTCATCCGGTCCAGTTCAGGCTTGCCGGTTTCCAGCAGCGGGATGCCGCGTTCGGCCGCCAGCTTGAGGGACTCCTTGACGCGGTCATCCATCTCGATCCGGATGGCGACATGCAGTGCCTTCGCGGGGATGCCGGCGCGGAGGGCTTCCACTACCGAGTTGCGTCCGGTGACGACTTCCTCGGTGGCGCGGCCCTTGGGGCCGGATTTGCCGGCGCCGGCGCTGCGGGCACCGGGGTTGCGCTTGGCGGCCGAGCGCTCAGCGAGTTGCTTGGACTTGTGTGCTTTGTGGTACGGACGGTCCTCCGCCTTGGGCGTGGGTCCCTTGCCTTCCAGGGCCTTGCGGCCATGGCCACCGGTCCCGATGGTTGGGCCCTTCTTCGCTTTAACCGATCGGCGACCATTGTTGGCCATGATGTTCCACCCTTGATTGTGTTGACTGAGTCCGGCTACCAGTCTACTGACCGAAGAAAAATCGGGTTCCCGGACTTTTGGGTCCCGGTGCTCAATCCCGTTTCAGGCTCCACGTGGCACCGTCCGGACCGTCCTCCACTACCACGCCGGCCTCGTTGAGCGTGTCGCGGATGGCATCGGATGCTGCCCAGTCCTTCCCGGCGCGGGCCGTGGCGCGGGCGGCAAGCTGCGCCTCCACCAGGACAGCCAGTGCTTCCGACTCGCGGGTGCTGGCCTTCTCTGAGCCGGCGACGGCGTTGAGCCCCAGCACGTCGGTCATGATGACGACGGCGTACATCGCCTTCCGGGCGGAGTCGTCGTCGCCGTCGGCGAGGGCAGTGTTTCCTGCCCGCACCGTCTCATGCAGTGCCGCCAGGGCGCGGGGAACGTTCAGATCGTCGTCCATCGCGGCGTAAAAGGCCTCCACGCTGCCCGATGAGGGGCCGTACTCCCCTGCCACGAAGCCGAAGTCGGTGCCGAAGCGCGCCACGGCCTTCGCCAGGAACCCATCGATGCGTTCGACGGCGGCAGCGGCTTCCTGCAGGGATGTGGGCCGGTAGTCCAGGATCGACCGGTAGTGGGCCTGGCCGAGGTAATACCGCACCACGCGGGGCGAGGCGAGTTTCAGCATTTCGCCGGGGCTGATGGTGTTGCCGATGGACTTGGACATTTTTTCACCCTCGTAGGTGACCATGCCGTTGTGCATCCAGAAGTTGGCGAACCCGTGGCCGGCGGCCTGTGACTGGGCCATCTCATTTTCGTGGTGCGGGAACCGCAGGTCCAGGCCGCCGCCGTGAATATCGAATTCGGTGCCAAGGTACTTGGTCACCATCGCCGAGCATTCCAGGTGCCAGCCGGGGCGGCCGGCACCCCAAGGGGACGCCCAGCTGGCGGTGGCAGGTTCGCCCTCTTTGGAACCCTTCCACAGCGCGAAGTCGCGGGGGTCCCTCTTACCCCGGGGGTCGGCGTCGGCTGCCGCCTGCATGTCATCAATGTTTTGCCGCGTCAGGGCACCGTACTTGCTCCAGGAACGCACATCGAAGTACACATCGCCGGAATCATCGAGCGCCGGATAGGCATGGCCGCGGTCGATCAGTTGCTGGATAAGGGCGTGCATTTCCGGGATGTGGCCGGTGGCCCTGGGTTCGTAGGTGGGGCGGGAGACCCCCAGGGCGTCGTAGGCCTTGAGGAATTCCTGCTCGTAGCGGTAGGCCAGCGCCCACCATTCCTCGCCGGGAACTTCGCCCTGTTCCGGCTGGAAACCGGAGGCGAAGGATGCCTCTGACTTGGCAAGGATTTTGTCGTCGATGTCCGTGACGTTCCGGACCACTGTGACCCGCAGCCCGCGGTGGGTCAGCCAGCGGGTCAACTGGTCGAACGCGATGGCGGAACGGATGTGACCGACGTGGGGCATGCCCTGCACGGTCGCCCCGCAGTAGTAGAGGCTGGCCCTTCCGGCTACGAGGGGAACGAAGTTCCGGACTTCGGCGGAGGCAGTGTCATAGAAGCGCAGGGTCACCGCTCCAGATTAGCCGATGCAGATTTGCCGATTGATTCGGAGGTGCGCGGGTACACCAAGGCGGTGGCCACAGCCGAGATCCCTTCGCCGCGGCCCGTGAATCCGAGGCCGTCGCTGGTGGTGGCAGTGACGCTGACCGGGGCGCCGGCAGCGTCAGAGAGGACCTGCTGCGATTCCTCGCGGCGGGGACCGAACTTGGGACGGTTCGCCACGAACTGCACCGCGATGTTGCCAATTTCAAAGCCTGCCGTCCGGACAATCCGCGCAGCCTCAGCGAGCAGGGTTACCCCCGAGGCGCCGGCGAACTCAGGCCGGTCGGTGCCGAAATGGGTTCCGAGGTCACCGACGCCTGCGGCCGAGAACAGCGCATCGGCGGCGGCGTGGGCTACAGGGTCGCCGTCCGAGTGTCCGGCAAGGCCTCGCTCGCCCGGCCAGAGGAGGCCGCCCACCCAGAGTTGGCGTGCTTCCCCCTCCGCGGCGAAGGCGTGGACGTCCAGCCCAATTCCCGTGCGGGGAATGATCATGCCTTCCCCGCTCATCCCTCAACCCACCGGGCTCCGAGGGGACCTTCGAGGAGCCCTTCGGCAAAGATGAGGTCCAGGGGTGTGGTGATCTTCAGGGACTGGGTGGACCCGCGCACCACGTAGACGTCGGTGCCAGTCATCTCCACGAGCATCGCATCATCGGTGACGGCGGCTGCCTCCGCCGGTTCCAGCGCCTGCGCTGCCTCGTGGGCGCGGCGCAGGGTCCCTGCGCGGAAGCCCTGCGGCGTCTGCACGGCGCGGAGGTTTTCGCGTGCGGCCGTCCCGGCCACGATTTCGGGTGCGACGGCGTGATCCCCGGCGGGCGTGGGCGTCACGGTTTTGACGGTGTCCACCACTGGAACGGCTGGGATGACAGCCTCGGCCCCGGCTGCGAGTGCGTCCACCACCCGGTGGAAGACCCCGTCCGGGGTGAGCGCCCTGGCGGCATCGTGCACCAGGACAGCCTCGATTCCGTCCATCAGGGCACCGATGCCCTGCCGGACCGAGTCCGCGCGGGTGGGACCGCCGTCGACGACGGTCAGGAGCGGGCGGCCGTCGGCAAGTTCTTCCCGGAAGCTGTCGCAGAGGGCGCGCAGGCCGTCGTCGCCTTCCGGCAGGACCACGCAGACCTGCGTGGACACGCCGGACGCAACGATGCCGCGGAGGGCATGCATCAGAATGGTTTCGCCGCCCAGGGGCACGGCTGCTTTGGGCATGCCGTAGCCGAGCCGCTGTCCCGAACCTGCAGCCACCAGGATCACCGCGGTGACCGGGCGGGTTGGTGTTTCGCTCATGCCGACTAGCCTACGTCCCGCGTGCCTGATGCGTCCCGACGCATTCACCGGGGGCTCGGAGGAGGTGTTTTTGGGCAAAAAGAAACCCCGGCTGCACTTCCATGCTGCCGGGGCTCAATTCTTAGGAAGCCAGAACCTCGTCGAGAACGCTTGCAGCCTTCTCCTCGTCGGTCTTTTCGGCCAGCGCCAGTTCTGAGATCAGAATCTGCCGTGCCTTGGCCAGCATTCGCTTTTCGCCTGCGGAAAGGCCCCGGTCGTGATCCCGGCGCCAAAGATCGCGTACGACCTCTGCCACCTTGATGACGTCACCGGAAGCAAGCTTCTCCAGATTTGCCTTGTACCTGCGCGACCAGTTGGTGGGCTCTTCGGTGAACTCGGCACGGAGCACATCAAACACGTGCTCCAGGCCTTCCTTGCCCACTACGTCCCGGACCCCAACAAGGTCAACGTTTTCTGCTGGAACTTCAATGGTCAGATCACCCTGAGCCACCTTGAGCTTGAGATACATTTTCTCTTCGCCCTTGATGGTGCGCATCTTGATTTCTTCAATCTTCGCAGCACCGTGGTGAGGGTAAACTACTGTCTCGCCGACCTCAAATACCATGTGGACATTTCCCCTTTCCCGCAGACCAGTTTATCACGATTCAGGCATATGACCGGCCGCGGAAAGGGCCCTCAACCGCAGAAATACGCGGAAAATCGGCCCAATCGACCCCCTCCACCCCCTTGACGAACGCAGATAATAGTGCATCGCGCATGCGCTGCCAAGGATGATGTGACGCTCTCGAATCCGCGTTTGAGCCCCTTTGCGGATAGGCTATGGGCTGAATAATGTTTCAAGACTCTCGAGGAGTACGTGACGTGCGTTTCACTGCGATGAACCGGGCCCGGCGGGGCAAGATGGCACTGACGGCCGCCGTTGTAGGCGTGGGCCTGCTGACCGCGGGCTGCGGCTACATCACGCCCCAGCAGACAAACCATCAGTACTCCGCTTCGGACGGCATCCGTGCCGACCTCGGCCCGCTGAAGCTCCGGAACATCCTCATCATTTCCTCCGGCGAGGACCAGCCTGGCCGCGTCATCGGCGCTGTGTACAACTCCTCGTCTAAGGACGTGAAGCTGACCATGAAGGGCGCTGAGGGATCGCAGACCGAAGTTGCCGTAGAGGCGAACTCGTACACGCTGCTCAACGACACCACTGACGAAGCCATCCTCAGCACCACCGGCGGCAAGGCCGGCTCACTGGTTGATGTCCAGGTCAGCGAAGACGGCACCAACGTGAACAGCACCGTGCGCGTGCCCGTCCTGGATACCACCCTGCCCGAATACAAGGAATACCTGCCGTCCGGCAGCACGCCGTCGCCGAGCACCTCGGCCACGCCGTCTCCGTCCGCTTCGGAGAGCGCCGCAGGCCACTAGCACGCGGCTGGAGCAGTTCAGCAGAACAACGAAAAGGGAGGGACCGTCCGGTCCCTCCCTTTTTGCTGCCCGGCCACGGCTGCCAGCGATGCGCATCTTCGGCGGTGCACCCCGTAAACGGGCGCGCGGGCGACTTAGCGCCTCGAAAATGCAGATGCGGCCCAGGAAACTTACGGCTCGAACTTGTAGCCCAGGCCGCGCACGGTCACCAGGAACCGGGGCGCAGAGGGGTCGGGTTCGATCTTCCCGCGCAACCGCTTGACGTGGACATCGAGGGTCTTGGTGTCCCCCACATAGTCAGAACCCCAGACCCGGTCGATCAGCTGGCCACGGGTCAGCACCCGGCCGGAGTTGCGCAGCAGCATCTCCAGGAGCTCGAACTCCTTCAGCGGAAGCAGCACCTGCTCGCCGTCCACGCTCACCACATGGCGTTCAATGTCCATCCGGACCGGCCCGGCCTGGACGGTCGAGGAAATCAGTTCCTCGGGCTCGCCCTGGCGGCGCAGCACCGCCCGTACACGGGCAACCAGTTCCCGCGAGGAATACGGCTTGGTGACGTAGTCATCGGCGCCGAGCTCCAGGCCCACCACCTTGTCGATCTCGGAATCCTTGGCCGTCAGCATGATCACCGGGACAGTTGAACGCTGCCGGAGCTGCCTGCAGACCTCGGTACCGGACTGGCCGGGAAGCTGGAGATCCAGCAGCACCAGGTCGGCGCCGTTACGGTCGAATTCAGTGATGGCATCCAGGCCGTTGTCCACGACCTCCACCTCAAACCCTTCCTTGCCCAGCAAATAGGACAAAGGATCGCTGAACGACTCCTCGTCCTCCACAATCAGAATCCTGCTCAAGCGCTAGCTCCTCGTTCTTTTGCGCCGGCGGCGCGGGGTATTTGGGTGGCAGCGGGCTGTTCGGCCGCTTGTCCTGCCGGCCCCGTTGCCGGGACAGTTGCGGACGTAAGGTCTGTGTCTCCGTCGGGCCCCGCATCAGGCCCTTCCATCTCGGGAAGCCGGAGCGTGAAGGTGGAACCCTGGCCCGGCTGGGACCACAGCGTCACCTCGCCGCCGTGGTTGGACGCGACGTGCTTGACGATGCTCAGGCCGAGGCCGGTACCGCCGGTGTGGCGGGACCGGGCGGCGTCCACGCGGTAGAACCGTTCAAAGACCCGTTCCTGGTCCTCGGCGCTGAGGCCCTCGCCCTGGTCCGTCACTGAAATGGAAACCAGGCCTTCCCTGGAACGGACGCCGATGCCCACGCGGGTGTTCGGCGGTGAGTAACGGATGGCGTTGTCGATCAGGTTGCGCAACGCGGTGACCAGGAGATCCTGGTCACCGAAGACCTTCTCCTCGATGTGGCCACCCACCACGATGGTGATGTTCTTGCTTTCGGCCGGCAGCTGGGACCGGTCCACTGCCTCGGCGATCACGGCGTTGACGTCAACGGGACCGCCCTGCTGGACCACGCTGGCGCCCTGCAGCCGGGAGAGCTCGATGATGTCCTGCACCAGCGCGGCCAGGCGGCCGGACTCCTTATGCATGCGTTTGGCGAAGCGGCGGACCGCCAGTTCGTCGTCGGCAGAGGACTCCAGCGCTTCGGCAAGCAGGGAAATGGCGCCCACGGGCGTTTTCAGCTCATGGGAAACGTTGGCCACGAAGTCGTTGCGGATTTCCTCGGTCCTGGTGATCTCCGTCCGGTCATCGGCCAGGAGGAGGATATATTCCTCACCCAGCATGGCTGCCCGGACCTGGACGATGATGGTTCCCTGCCCCAGCGGCCCGCGCGGCAGCTCAAGCTTCTTTTCGAGGATTACGCCGTCGCGCCGTACCCCCGCCGTCATGTCCAGCAGTTCCTTATGGACCACGGTGTGGCCGCGGACCAGGCCGTAGGCGTACGCAGCAGGGCTTGCCCGGACCACGCCGTCAACAGCGTCCACCACAACGAAAGCGCGTCCGACGACGGCCAGCACCTCGGCGGCGCCGTCCGGCAGTCCCGGCTCGTCGCCGTCCATGTCCAGCAGCTGGCGCTGCTTTTCGCTGACCCGGTAGGCGAGCACACCGAACGTGCCCAGCGCCAGGCCGACGAGGCCCGCGATCAGGCCGATGAACATTGGATCCACAGGTCCACCTTATGCTCTTGCCCGCGGCCTATCGGCGCGTCCGGGCCCCCTGCGCCCACGGTTCAACTAACGTTCACCTGCAAGGGATCAACCGTTCACCGGATGCTGGCAGAGTATCCAGTTGGACTGCCGAATGGCGACACGATTCCTGCTGCCCTCGTGCGGGCGTGCGGGAGTTCCAAGGAAAGGACGCCGACGTGCGTAAGGTTTTTCAGGAAGAACTCACCCAGGTCGGTGACCAGCTGGTGGAGATCTCCCGGCTGGTCAGCGAAGCGATAGACAAAGCCACCACATCATTCGAGGTGGCGGACGTAGACCTCGCCCAGGACGTCATTGCCGCCGATGCGCGGATCGACTTCCTGCAGAACAGCCTCGACGAGCGGGCCATCGACATCCTCGCCCTGCAGGGCCCGGTGGCAAGCGACCTGCGCATGATCGTGGGATCACTGCGGATGAGCGCCTCCCTCGAGCGGATGGGCGACCTCGCCCGGCACATCGCACAGCTGGCGCGCCTCCGTTTCCCGTCCACCGTAATCCCCGCTTCGATGACCGAGACGTTCAAGCAGATGGCAGAGCTGGACCAGGTCATCGCCGACAAGCTGGCCGTCCTGCTGGAAACCCGTGACCTGGAGGTGGCCCGGGACATCATGAAGGCCAACACGGCCATCAACGACCTGCACCTCAGCGTGTTCAAAGCCATCGCCGCGCCCGATTGGGCCGAGTCCCCCGCCACCACCGTGGACGTGGCACTGGCCAGCCGCTACTTCGAGCGCTTCGCCGACCACGGTGTCTCCGTTGCCCAGAAGGTCAGCTACCTGGTGACCGGCGCCTGGCAGCCGAACGCCACCGAACACAGCTAAGCCCCGGCTCCCCCACGTACGTACGACGGCGGGCTGGTCACCTGAGGTGACCAGCCCGCCGTCGTACGTTTCTACCTACTTTATTTCTTGCCCTGGTTGGCTACGGCCAGGATGGCCTGCTCGGCTGCCTCGGGGTCGAGGTAGGTGCCGCCCGGCTTGACCGGCTGGAAGTCGTCATCCAGGTCGTAGACCAGCGGGATGCCGGTGGGGATGTTGAGGCCGGCGATGGCTTCGTCGCTGATGCCGTCAAGGTGCTTGACCAGCGCGCGCAGGGAGTTGCCGTGGGCCGTGACCAGGACGGTCTTGCCCGCCTTCAGGTCAGCCTTGATGTCGGATTCCCAGTACGGCAGGATCCGGACCAGGACGTCCTTCAGGCACTCGGTGCGCGGCAGTGCGTCGCCAAGGTCCGCGTAGCGCGGATCGTGTGCCTGGCTGAATTCGCTGTCGTCATCCAGGGGCGGCGGCGGGGTGTCGTAGGAGCGGCGCCATTCCATGAACTGCTCTTCACCGTATTCGGCCAGCGTCTGGGCCTTGTCCTTGCCCTGCAGCGCACCGTAGTGGCGTTCGTTCAGGCGCCAGTCGCGCTTGACCGGGATCCAGCCTCGATCGGCCTTGTCCAGGGCAATGTTGGCGGTGTTGATGGCCCGCTTCAGCAGGGACGTGTACAGAACGTCGGGGAGGATGTTGTTCTCCACCAGCAGCTCGCCGCCGCGTGCTGCTTCCCCGCGGCCCTGGTCGTTCAGGTCGACGTCCACCCAGCCGGTGAACAGGTTCTTGGCGTTCCATTCGCTGTGGCCGTGGCGCAGCAGAATCAGCTTGTAAGTCATGATTTTCATCCTAGCCGAGCAGTGTTGCCGCCCGCCCAGCGTTACAGGGCCAGGGCGAACATCGTCACAAGCCGGCCCGCGCTCCGGCTGGCCCCCAAGCCGCGGCGGCGGCGATACAGTGGGGCGGTGGTGCAAAAGGCTGAACGGGTGAATGACCCCGAGATCACCGGCAGGAGGTTGTCCGGCCGGCAGGGCCGGCCGGTAGGGAACGTCACCCGCGGTACCACCAACCCCAACCGGATGCGGCGGGTGGACCGCTGGCTGGCCGGTCCCCAGGCCTGGCGGCTTCGCCGGGCCGCCGACCCCCTGGTGGTGGACCTGGGCTATGGCGCGACGCCGGCCACCGCCGTCGAACTCTTTGAGCGGCTCGCCGCGGTCCGTCCGGACGTCCGGGTCTGCGGTATCGAGATCGAGCCGGAACGGGTGCGCGCTGCCCTCCCCCTGCAGCGGCCCGGCCTCAGCTTCCACGTGGGCGGTTTTGAGCTTCCCATCCCCGGACGCCCCGTCCTGGTCCGGGCCTTCAATGTGCTCCGGCAGTATGAGGAGGCCGACGTCGCCGGGATCTGGCGCCTGGTGCAGGGCAGGCTGGCCCCTGGCGGGCTTTTCATTGACGGCACCTGCGACGAGATCGGACGCCGGGTGACGTGGGTGGCCCTGGACGCGGAGCGCCCGTTGTCGCTGAGCATATCGGTCCGGTTCGGCAGTTTTGACCTGCCCTCCGACGTTGCCGAGCGCCTCCCTAAAGCCCTCATCCACCGGAACGTTCCCGGCGAACCGATCCATGCGCTGATGCAGGCCATGGACAAGGCGTGGCTGGAGTGTGCCGCGCTGGCGTCCTTTGGAAACCGGCAGCGCTGGCAGGGTATGTGCAGTTCGCTGCGCGACACCGGCTGGCCGGTCCAGGACGGGCCGGGCCGGTGGCGGCTGGGCGAACTGACGGTGGACTGGGAAGCAGTGGCACCGCTGCCGTAAGCCTGTGCCACGAAGCGGCGGACGGCGGGTTCTTTGGGCCCTACCAGGGATCCCTGCCTAACAGCCCGGGTGGGCCGGGGTTACCAGGGGCCGTAGGGTCCCATGTTGCGGCTGCCGCCCCGGCCTGCGTCCTTGACTGCAGGGCGGACGTCGGCAAGGTAGACCGACGCGGCAACCACCGCGGCGAGGCCGAACAGTCCCAGGGTGCCGAAGATGCCGCCGCTTGCGAAGAGGGAGATGACACCCACCAGGGCGGCGCCGCCGGTCAGGGCGAGCCAGAAGCCCTTGGTCCGCTTGCCTGTCGCCTCAAAGGCGTTGGCCTTGTGGCGCGCGCAGTCTGCCAGGGCCCACAACTCCAGCCCCAGGGCAACGAGGGCAAGGATAAAGAACACTGCCTGTTCCACAGGCCGAATAATCAGTTCACCGTCCACAAGCCCAGCCTAGCCGCCCAGCGTGTCCAACGCCTGCTCCAGGTCGGTCCAGAGGTCTTCCACGTTCTCAATGCCGGTACTGAGCCGGACCAGGTTCTCGGGTACGCTGGCCGGCTCCGCGGTGTGCCGCCGCCTGCGTTCGATCAGGGATTCCACGCCGCCCAGCGATGTGGCCGGCAGCCACAGGTTGACTGCCTCAACGACCTTGTCGGCCGCCGCTGCGCCGTCCAGTCCACCGGCGGGCGCCACCTGGATGCAGATGATGGAGCCAAAGCCCTTCATCTGCACAGTGGCCCGTTCGTGCCCGGGATCGTTTGCGAGGCCCGGGAAACGGATCGACTCGACCCTGGGGTGGGCGCTCAGCCTTTCCGCCAGGACCCTGGCGGACTCCTGGGACTTTTCTATGCGCAGTGCCAAGGTGCGCAGGCCGCGCAGCGCAAGCCATGCCTCGAAGGGCCCGGCGATTGCTCCGTGGATGGTCCGGTGGTGCAGGAGGGCGGAGCGGATGTCCGCGTTGGAGGTCACCAGGGCGCCCAGGACGACGTCCGAGTGGCCCGCCAGGTACTTGGTCACCGAGTGGAGGACGACGTCGGAGCCCAGGGCGAGCGGCTGCTGCACCAGCGGCGTCGAGAAGGTATTGTCCGTGACCACGATGGCGCCCGACGCGTGCGCGGCTTCTGTCAGCGCAGGAATGTCGGCGATTCCCAGCATGGGGTTGGTGGGGCTTTCCAGCCACAGCATGGCGGCGGCCTTGGCATCGGGCCCGCCCGGGGCGAGGGCCGCTTTGACGGCCCCGGTATCGGCGATGTCCACGGTCCGCAGCTCGATGAACCCCTTCTGGGCCAGTTCCGCTGCCATGACAAGGGTTCCGGAGTAGCTGTGGTTGGGCATCACCAGCACTCCGCCGGAGGGGATCAGCGACAACGCGGAGCTGACCGCAGCAAGCCCGGACGCGTAAAGCAGGCCGGGCAGGTCCGCTCCCTCAAGCTGGCCGAGGGCCTCCTCGAACGGGTCCCACGTGGGGTTGGAGTACCGGCCGTAACCACGGTCTCCGGGGCCGAGCGGGCCTGTGCCGTAATACGTGGAAGACAGGACAAGGGGCGGGTTCACCGGCTGGTCCCGTTCCCGCGGCGGGCGGCCAGCGGCCACCACTACGGTTTCGGCGGACAGGCCTGCGGCCTGCTGTTCGGAAAGACTCATGGGGACAGCGTACTGTTCGTCCCCGGACCGCAGGAAAAGCCCGTGCGAAGCGTGAGACGCCGTGAAACTGTCCACAAAGACCAAGGCAGGGACACTGATTGTCCCGGCCGATCGGTAGGCTTGAACAGTGAACAAACAGAGTGCCGGACTTTTCATCGCGTTCGAAGGCGGCGACGGCGCCGGCAAGTCCACCCAGGCGGCAAGGCTTGCCGAAGCACTCGAAAGCCGCGGCTTTACGGTCCTCCGGACCCGTGAACCCGGCGGCACTCCCATCGGCGAAAAGCTCCGGTCCCTGGTCCTGGACCACGGCCACGGCCATATCGACGCCCACACGGAAGCGCTGATCTTCGCGGCATCAAGGGCGGCCCACGCCGGCCAGGTGATCCGCCCGGCGCTGGAGCGCGGCGACATTGTGCTGACCGACCGGTACATCGACTCCTCCGTCGCGTACCAGGGAGCCGGCAGGGACCTCGGCATGGACGCGGTCCGCTCGCTGAACGAATGGGCCACTTCCGGTCTCCAGCCCCACCTCACCGTCCTGCTCGATGTGGAACCGGAAGTCGGCAGGACCCGGCGCACTGCGGGAGACGCAACGGAGGACCGCCTGGAATCCGAAGCTGACGAGTTCCATGCCCGCATCCGGGACGCCTTCCTTGACCTGGCCGCGGCCCGGCCGGCGTCCTACCTGGTGCTGCCTGCCCGGCTTCCGGTCAACGACCTTGCCGCGATGATCCTCGATCGCGTGGCCGGCCTGCTGGAAGCAGCAGGCCACGAACCGGCAGGTGCCGCACCCGCTGCCGGCGCGCATGGCGGCGGCACCCCATGACCGTGTGGGATGACCTCCAGGGCCAGCCCGCCGTCGTCGACCAACTGCGCCAGGCTTCCAGCGGCGAAGGCCTGACGCACGCGTGGCTGTTCACCGGGCCGCCGGGATCGGGTCGCTCCAACGCCGCCAAAGCCTTTGCGGCCGCCCTGAACTGCGACCAGGACGACGTGAACCTGCGCGGCTGCGGGCAGTGCCACGCCTGCCTGACCATCCTGGGTGAAACGCATTCGGACGTGACATTTGTGCGGACGGAAAAGGTCACCATCACCATCGACGAAGCCCGCGACCTTGTGGCGACCGCCGGCAACAGGCCATCCGCGGGACGCTGGCGCATCATCGTGGTTGAGGATGCGGACCGGATGGCCGAGCGGACCACCAACGTCCTGCTCAAGGCCATCGAGGAACCGACGCCGCGGACGGTTTGGATGCTGTGCGCCCCCTCGCCGGCCGACGTGCTGGTCACCATCCGGTCGCGCTGCCGCAGCGTGGCGCTGCGGCTGCCGCCCGCAGCCGATGTCGCGGAACTCCTGGTGAAGCGCGACGGCGTCGATCCTGCGGTGGCTGAACGGGCGGCCCGGGCAGCCCAAAGCCATGTGGGGATCGCCCGCCGGCTGGCGCGGGACCCCGCTGCGCGCGAACGCCGGCTCGAAACTGTCAGGTTTCCACTGGGCCTGCGGGGTGTCACCGCGGCGGTCATGATGGCGGACAAGCTCGTGAAAATTGCCACCGCCGAGGCAAACAGTTCCAACGAAGAACGCGACGCGTCCGAGAAAGCAGCCTTGCTCGCCACCCTCGGCGCACCTGAATCCGGCACCCTACCGCCTGCCATGCGGGCGCAGGTCAAGCAGCTGGAGGACGACCAGAAGAGGCGGGCCAAGCGTTCCATTACCGATTCCCTGGACCGCACCCTCACTGACCTGATGTCCTTCTACAGGGACGTCCTGATCATCCAGATGGGGAATGCTGTTGAGCTGGTAAACGTTGAGCTCAGGGGTGAACTGGAGGAATTCGCCTCTCGTTCCACTCCGGAAGTCACGCTCGCCCGGATGGACGCCATCAACAAAGCCCGCGAACGCATCACCACCACGAACGTTGCCCCGCTGTTGGCCATTGAGTCCATGGCAGCCAGCCTGATCCAGCCTTCCAAGGAGACCCGATGACTGCCCGCCCCCTGCCCGTACGCCGACGACCCCTGGTGTCCGCGGCCCGCGCCGCCGGAGCCCTGGCCCTTGCCTTGGTGCTGGCGTCGTGCAGCCTCATCAACGGGGGCAACCGCCAACAGGAAACCGCCACAGCCAAGGCAGATCCCTCCATCGTGGCGTCCGCGCCCGCGGGGCTTGAGAAGTTCTACTCGCAGGAAATCGTGTGGGAGCCATGCGAGGGCCAGTTCCAGTGCGCCAAGGTCACAGTGCCCATGGACTATGCCGCTCCCGACGGCGAAACCATTCAGCTTGCCGCGCTGCGGGCTTCAAGCACTGGCAACAAGACCGGGAGCCTGCTGGTCAACCCGGGCGGCCCCGGCGCATCCGGGTATGACTTCGTGAAGGACGCGGCAGCCACCCACTTCTCCCAGCCCGTCCGTGACGCCTACGACCTCGTCGGTTTCGACCCCCGCGGCGTTAAGCGGTCCGCTCCGGTGACCTGCATGACGGACGCGGAACGAGATGCGGCAAGGGCCAAGATCTACGACCTGGAGACCGATGCCGGCCTCGCGGCGGCCCGGGCGGACAACAAGGCCATCGCTGAACAGTGCGCTGAGCAGACCGGCCCGTCAATGGCCCACATCGATACCCAAAGCGCAGCCAGGGACCTGGACGTCCTCCGGGCCGTGGTCAACGACACAAAGCTGAACTACCTTGGCTACTCCTACGGGACGTTCCTCGGCTCGACCTACGCACAGCTGTTCCCGAAGAACGTGGGCCGCATGGTGCTCGACGGTGCGCTGGATCCCTCCATCAGCAACGAGGAACTGACCAGCGGCCAGGCCGTGGCCTTCGAAAAGGCGGTCCGCACCTACGTGGCCAGCTGCCAGCAGCAGAAGGAGTGCCCGCTCACCGGCGGAGTGGACGGCGGCGTCCAGCAGATCCGCGACCTGATCAGCGCCGTGGAGCAGCAGCCCCGCACCGCCAAGGACGGCCGGGTGGTCAACGCCAACATGTTCGTCAGCGGCCTCATCACGCCGCTGTACAACGACCAGAGCTGGCCCGCCCTGACCCAGGCCCTGGACGCGGCGATGACCGGAGACGTGAGCCTGATGCTTCGCCTGTCCGACCTCGGTGCAGACCGGTCCACCAACGGAAGCTACACCTCGAATTCGACGTTCGCCTTCAACGCCATCAACTGCCTGGACTACCCCATGGACTCCGATCCTGCGTCCATGCGGGCAGAGCAGCAGCAGCTGATGCAGCAGTCCCCCACCCTGGGTTACTTCTTCGCCTACGGCGGCATCAACTGCGCCGACTGGCCGTACAAGAACGTGCGCACGCCTGCACCCGTCCAGTACACGGGTGAGTCGCCGATCGTGGTCATCGGCACCACTGGTGATCCCGCCACCCCTGTGGAATGGGCGTCGTCGCTGCGGAAACAGCTCGGCAACTCCTCGCTGCTGACGTGGAAAGGCGAGGGCCACACGGCCTACGGCCGGGCCAACAGCTGCCTCGAGGACAAGGTGGACAGCTACCTGGTCAGTGGACAGGTTCCGGCCGACAACACGGTGTGCTGAAGGCCTCACCCGCGGCAGCGCCCGCCATTTTGACCCGGGCGCGGAGACTCCATTACAGTTGACTCTTGCATGAAGCGCCCGGATTCTTCCGGGAATTTCATGCGGTGCTTCCTTAGCTCAGTCGGTAGAGCGTTTCACTCGTAATGAAAAGGTCATCAGTTCGATTCTGATAGGAAGCTCGGGATAAACCCCCTATTGCCCCTCGTTGGAGGGCTTTGGGGGGTTTTTCGCTGGTTAAGCCCATCTCCGGAACGCTGACGTCGGCATTCTTCTCCGTCTGGTCCGGACGCCGGCCATGTGTCTTCGCCACATCAACCGCCATTGGCATGGTCCAGGGCACGCATGAGGGCCGGGGCGTCCTCCACGTCGAAAAAGCCGACGGACTGGGTCATTCCCACGCCAAAGAAGTCCATGCCGGTGTTCTGGTACATGCCAGGGAGCCCCATGGCACCCTGGTGCCCGAAAACGACCGTCACATGGCGACCGTCCTTGGAACGGTCCACCCTGGTGGGAACGCCCCTCACAGGTGAATCGGCGACTGATCTCTCCCCCGTGCAGACGATAGCCCGGGATGGGGTCAACCCGTAGACAGTGGCCAGCTTGCGGCGCCGCTTGACAATGAACCGGCCAAAGATGAAATAGAGGCCTATCAGCACGAACGGAATCCCCCACAGGGTGAAAAGCGGCGGAGCTCCGCTCACAATGACCCCGGCCTCCCAAAAGACGGCGAAGCCGCCCCATAAGATGCTGAACGGCACGAGGAAACCGTCTGCTTTGGTAAACCGGACGCGAGGGTCCGGCCTGCCAACCCAAAGGAGCTGTTCTCCTTCACGTAGATGCGCCATGATCCGGCCGCGTGCATCGTCCATGCCTCGAAGTCTTGCACAGGGGAATCACATCGCAGGCTCAACATCAGCGCAAGAACCCCGATCACATGCCAGCGGGACGCAGTCATGACGGGCTGAGACCGGAGGTCCCCGAGTCCGCCAGCATCGGGCGCTCCAGCCTATCCTCCGGCCGGGTCGGAGCCCTGGGGTCAGCACACGTAGCGCGGTTCGCGAAAACACGTACCGGTTACTCAGGCGCCGCGGCTGCCGAGGCCATAGCGTGGTGACCGGAGCCGGCGGCGATGGTGCTTGATGGAGACCAGCACCTCCCCCAGCCGTCGCCGGCCCGCACCATCTTTTGAAGCCGCGTGCACCCAGCGTGCCCAGCAGCAGCGTTGCGGGAAAAGCCAGTTCCCACCCGGGTTTCGTTCAGGTCGCGGACCTAGCGTCATACGTGGAGTCGGCGGCGATGGCACTGTCCGCGAGTGCGGTGCCTCCTCCAGCCGCCGCCGGCTCCCACCCGCGGCCCTGGTCCACGATTGGCCAGGTCAGCGGCTCTGCGGACCTAGTCCGGCCGCCCCACCACAACCTGGGACGGACTGTGCGTCACGTAACCCACCGCCCAGGAGAAGAGAGCGCGGACTTTCTGCTGGACGCCGGGCAACAGGGCGAGGTGGACGCCCAGCCAAGACAGGAATGCCAGCGGACCCTGCAGCTGGATGCGCTGGGGCCCCAGCTCTGCCACCGCGGCGCCGCGGCCCACCATGGCCATGTACCCCTTGTCGAGGTAACGGAAGGGCTGCCGCGTACCGCCGGTGAGGTCGGCGTGGATGTTCTTCGCGGCCCATTTCCCTGACTGCTGGGCCACGGATCCCAGTTGCGGGAGCCTGGCGCCCGCAGCGTCGGTGATGTTGGCAGAGTCCCCCAGGACGTAGACGCCCTCCACTCCCGGAGCGGTCAGGTCCGGACTGACGTCGATGCGCCCGCCCTTCCCCTGCGTGAGTCCTGATTCGGCAATGATCTTGCCTGCCTGGAGGCCACCAGCCCAGACGACGATGGGTGCAGGCAGCACAGTACCGTCCGCCAGCGTCACGCCGTCGGGACGGACCTCGGTTACGCTCTGGCCCATGTGCAGCTGGACGCCAAGCTTCACCAGCCTGTCCCTGGTGTAGGCCTGTGATTTCTCCGAGAACGCCATCAGAACGTTGGGCACCATGTCCACGAGGTGGACATGGCAGCGGGCGGCAAGCTCGGAGGAGAAGTACTTCGGCACGATGTATTTGACGTTCTCGGCGAGGGCGCCGGCCGTCTCCACCCCTGTAGGGCCACCGCCTACCACCACGACGTCGGCACTCCCGCCGGCTCCCCGGTCCGCCTCGTCGAGGACTTCCGTCAGGGCCGCGCTGAGCCGCGTGGCGTCGGCCACTGAGTAAAGCGGGTAAGCGTGCCTGTCGGCGCCCGGGGTATTGAAGAAGTTCGGGACAGCGCCCGTGGCGAGGACGAGGATCTGTGCCTGGAACTGCGTGCCGTCGGCAGTGGTGACGGTGCGGGCGGCAGCATCCACCGAGGTGACTTCTGACGTGAGAACCCGGACGCCCTTGATGTTGCGGAAGACCGCACGGAGCGGGCGGGCCACTGCGGAGACGCCGATTTGCGATGATGCCACCTGGTACAGCAGCGGCTGGAACTGGTGGTAGTTGTTGGCATCAATCAGCAGCACCCGGGTGCCTTTGCGGCCGAGTTCCTGGGCTGCAGCCTTCCCGGCGAAACCGCCGCCAACCACGATGACCTGATATGTATCGTCCATTCGAGCAACATACCGTGCACGGCGCCGGAGCAACAGGGCTCACGGGTCCCGCCAGCGGTCCGGTCCGCGGCAGCCGTCCGCCCGGCACTCCATACCCGTCCCAGCCCGCCCGCCTATGATGGCGGACATGGATGAAGAGGCCTTGGCCGGGATCGCGAACGGGCTGTACGCCTGTCCCCTGGACGACTTCGTAGCGGCCCGGACGGCGGCGGCCAAGGAGGCTGCCGGCCGGGATAAGGGCCTGGGGGCCGCCGTTCGCGGACTTGCTAAACCGTCGGTGGGCGCCTGGGCTGTGAACATGCTCGTCCTGCACCGGCCGGACGTCCTCGACGAACTCGCGGATCTGGGGTCCCGCATGCGTGCGGCGCAGGCGTCCCTTGATGCCCCGGCCCTTCGCGACCTGGGGCGTGAGCGGCGCACCCTGCTGGCGTCCGCCGTCGACGCGGCCCGCACTGTTGTCCGCGGTCAAGGCCGGCAACTCAGCGACACTATTGCCGGGGACGTCGAGGAAACACTGCGTGCCCTGACTGCCGATGAAGGGGCCGCGGCCGCCGTCCGCAGCGGCAGGCTCCTGAAGACCCTGTCCGCGGACGGCGTCAGCGCCGCGGACCTGGACGGAACGGTGGCCGCACCCGGGGCCCTCCCCGCGACACCGGCTGCCACTCCCCCGGCCCTTGCGTCGGTGCCGACGTCCGGGACAACGGATTCCGGAAAGCCACGGCCAGGAAGGAAGCAACGTACGACGCCGGACGCTGCGTCCCAGCCCCGGCCCACCAGGCCGCGCCTTGAGGCCGTCCGCCAGACGCCACGGCCGGCGTCACCCCCTCTGTTGGAAAGGGCCAGGGCGGCGTTGGAGGCGGCCGAAGAAGAAGCGTCCGAAGCCGCCGGCCATGCCGTGGACCTTCAGGCGGAGGCGGAGCAGACGGCCAGGGACATTGCCGGGCTGCAGGAGGAAACGGCGCACTTGCGTGCCCGCCTGAAAACGGCCGAGGCTGAGCTGGACCAGTCGAAGAAGCGCCTTGCTGCCATCTCCGCCAAGGCCAAACAGGCGGCAAGGGCCGCGGATAAGGCAGCCAGGGCAGCCGTCCTGGCCCAGGAACGGGTCCTGCGGCTGGATCGTCGCGAGGCCGGAACCTGACTCCGATGGGCCCCAACCCGATGGGTAGCCGACCGGCTCAATAGGTCCCTATGAACTGCAGTCTTGTGGTGGCCATGCCCTCAGGCGGTTACAGCGGCGAGGGACCGGCGGATACCGACAATCCTGATGGTCACGCCCACCAGGACCAGGCCGATCCCGAACCCCATCAGCATCCAAATGGGCACAGCGGCGGAGTCGATGCTCCGGTAGCACTCGGCCGCCAGGCCAGTGGTGTGCAACTGCGCATCGGACAGTTCAGCTGCCCCGCTGTGCGGGATCATCGGGCTGCCGCACAGCGGCGCCACGGACTTGAGTCCCAGCACCACACTGAGAATCTGCAGGGCGAACCCCACCGCCACCGTCAACATCCAGCCGCGCCGCCGTGCCAGTTCACGATTAATGTGCCTGGTGGCGTTGTCCCGGTCCGGGGAATCGCTAACCTCCATGGTGAAAGCCTAGCCGGAGTTCCGGGGCCGGGCGGTGCTGCCACAACGCACCCTGTTGTGCGCTGGGGCCACTGTCACAGGGCAACACGCGGGGCTGATTCCGTGGAATGTCAGACCCCGGTTGCACACTGGATTTATGGAAAACACCGTTCAGGAATTTCACGTCACGTACTTCGACGCCGACTGCGGCCGTGCACGCTCCGAGTCCTTCGACACCATGGTGGAGGCGCAGCGATTCGCCGACCGGCAGTGCTCCGGTGAGGACGGCTGGGCAGTGATCGATGCTGTCAGCGTCGAGCCCGTCCGCATTGCCGCCTGACCCCACAGGTTTGGGCCGGGCCGGCTATTCACCACAAGAAGGCCCGTGCAACAGAAGAACCCGCACCGCCTGGGCCGGCCAGGTGATGCGGGTTCAACGTCCCAGTTGAGCAGGACCGCCGGCGAAGGCGGAGCGCTCACCGTGAACAGGTTGGCTTACGCGAAGTCGGAGACTGCCGGGTCGGGGCCGATCCTGCCTTCGCCACTGGCGGTCCGGTCGAGGGCGTTGATGGCCTCGACGTCCTCGGCGTCCAGCGTGACGTCGAGTGCCGCGTAGTTCTCCCGGATCCGGGATTCGGTGACCGACTTCGGGATCACCACGTTGCCGATGGCGAGGTGCCAGGCGATGACAACCTGTGCCGGCGTGGCCTGGTGCTTGGCGGCGATGGCGGCGACCGCCGCGTCTTCCAGAAGTTCGCCGCCCTGGCCCAGCGGTGACCATGCCTGCGTCAGGATGCCCTTGGAGGCACCGAATTCGCGCAGCTCACGCTGGCTGAAGTACGGGTGGAGCTCGATCTGGTGGATGGCCGGGACCACACCGGTTTCGTCGATGAGTCGCTGCAGCCCGTCGACGGTGAAGTTGGAGACGCCGATGGACTTGACCCGGCCGCGCTTCTGAAGCTCGATCAGCGCCTTCCAGGTGTCGACGTACTTGTCCTGCTTGGGCTGCATCCAGTGGATCAGGTACAGGTCGAGGGTTTCCAGGCCGAGGCGGTCCATGGACTCCTCGAAGGCAGCCAGCGTGGACTCGTAGCCCTGGTCGGCATTCCACAGCTTGGTGGTGATGAAGATCTGCTCGGGGGTGAGGCCGGAGCTGGCGATGGCGCGCCCCACGCCCGCTTCGTTGCCGTAGATCTTGGCCGTGTCGATGTGGCGGAAGCCAGCTTCGAATGCCTGCCGAACCACCTTCTCAGCCACGCCGTCTTCGACCTGCCACACGCCGTAGCCGAGCTGGGGGATCGTGTTTCCGTCGTTGAAAGTGAGTGTAGGTGAAAGAGTCATGACTTCATCCTGCCAAACGGCGGGCCGTGAAAAGGCCTGATTCGCGGTCTGTCAGCCAGGCGCTTAACCCGGAAAGTCACCCCTGGCAGCGGGAATAAATTACGACTGGGAGCTTTCCCCGGCAAGGTGCCGCTCGGCGTCGGCAACCTGCTCGAAGACGGCTTCTGCGCGCCGGCGCACGGAAGCTGCGCCCACCGGTACGGGCCCGACGGCGAGCCGCAGCATGGCGGCAGCCTCGGCTGTGGTGGCCAGCGAGTTGCCGGCTTTGGACAGGGCCCGGTGCACGCCGGACAGTGCGGCGGGAATGTCCAGGCCGTCACTGGGTGAGCGGCGCTGGGCTTCGACGCAGACCGCCCGCACCCGGTCCAGCAGGGCGGCGAGTTCGTTGGCGACCTCCACCAGCTCGCCGTACAGCTGGTCGTCCTCCACGCCCTCGAGCACCTGGTGGAAGCGGTCCAGTCCCCGGTGGAAGCGGTCGTGCGCGCGGCGCCACAACCCCTTGCCCAGTTCAACGTCGTCCTTGCGCCCCTGCCTGGCGGCGCTGAAAAAACCCAACCGGGACCTACAGGTACTGTCCGGGACCGTGGTCCGGATCATCGCGCTTGCCGGCATTCGCCGGTGCACCCGCCCGGGCTGCACCCGCGGGGGCGCGCTCAGGTTCACCGTTTTCCCCAATCACCACACCGGGGGCGATCACTGTTCCCGGGGGCAGCTGGCGCAGCTGCATCTGTGCGGCGGCGTGCTCCCGGGCAGCGTGCTGGGCCGCGATGGCCGTCTGGATTCCGTGGAACAGCCCTTCGAGCCAGCCCACCAGCTGGGCCTGGGCGATCCGAAGCTCGGCGTCGGAAGGGGTGTTTTCATCGGAGAAGGGGAGGCTGATGCGGTCCAGTTCCTCCACGAGCTCGGGTGCCAGGCCGTCCTCAAGCTCTTTGATGGAGCGTGCGTGGATCTCGGCCAGCCGTTCCCGGGCGGCGTCGTCCAGCGGGGCGGACTTCACTTCTTCCAGGAGCTGGCGGATCATGGTGCCGATCCGCATCACCTTGGCCGGCTCGTCCACCAGGTCCTGCAGGTTGCTGCCCTTGGGCTTGCGGCCGTCCCGCGAACCGGCCGGCGCTCCGGCTTCCGCCGGCACTGCGGGTTCGTTGTCGTCAAGGGTGGTGCCTTCGACGGGGAGGTCCTCAGCTGACGGGGTGTCTTTCGGATCGCTCATGCGTTCATACTCTCATGAGCGATCCGAAGGAACTTCACTCCATGAACCCGCCTGACGCGGCGTCCGCTGAGGGCTAAATCAGCAGCAGCGGCCCTGCGGGTTGGCGTCCTGCCGGTCGGTCCTGTCGCGCCAGAACTCCCGCTCTGTCAGCGGGGGCCCGCTGTGCCCCGAAGCCCGGTGGTGTTCCAGGTACTTGGCGTACGCATCCGCGCCGAGCACCCCGCTGAGGTACCGTGCGAAGCCACGGAACCCGGTGGACAGTACTGCCAGTGGCGCGCTCATCAGTGGTGGCCCGCCCGTTCAAACCGCAGGTTGGCCGGGACCTTCTCCCATTCGGCCAGCAATTCACGCTCGGCAGCCGTGGGGATGAGACCCGCCGGTGCGAAGACGCGGGACGGCAAGGCCGGATCCTCGTTGTCCTTCTCCGTGCCCGTACCGCGGTTCCGGAAGGCTTTCACGGTGGCGAGCACCGCCGTCGCGATCACGATGATGCTCAGCACCACGAAGATCACGGACAGCCAGCCCTGGATGGCGGTGTTGCGGACCACGGCTTCCATGGCGGCAACTGTCTTGGCGGTGCCGAATTCCGTCTTGCCGTCCGCAAGGGCCTTGCTGAATGCGGCGTTGTTGGCGAAGTACCCCACCGCGGGTGTGGGCGAGAAGATCTTCTGGTAGCTGGCCGTGATGGTGACCACCGCCGCGAAAGCCAGCGGCAGGGCCACCATCCACAGGTACTTGAAGGTGCCGCGCTTGGCCACGATGGCCAGGCAGACGGAGAGGGCAATAGCGGCCAGCAGCTGGTTGGCGATGCCGAACAGCGGGAACAGGGTGTTGATGCCGCCCAGCGGATCGGTGACGCCCATCAGCAGGACCGCCCCCCACGCACCCACCATGATGGCTGTGCAGAGCCAGGCACCCGGACGCCAGGAGGCTTCCTTGAACTTGGGGACGAAGTTGCCGATCGAGTCCTGCAGCATGAACCGGGCCACGCGCGTGCCGGCGTCCACAGCGGTCAGGATGAACAGGGCTTCGAACATGATGGCGAAGTGGTACCAGAAGGACATCATGGCCGTACCGCCGATGAACTGCTGCATGATGTGGGCCAGGCCGACGGCCAGGGTGGGAGCGCCGCCGGTGCGGGAAACGACGCTCTGTTCGCCCACATTCCGTGCCGTCTCAGCGAGCAGCTCGGGGGTGATGTTGACGCCGGCCAGGCCCAGGCTGTTGACCCAGGTGGCGGCCGTTTCCACGCTTCCGCCGGTCAGCGCGGCCGGAGCGTTCATAGCGAAGTAGAGGCCGCGGTCGATCGAGATGGCAGCCACCAGCGCCATGATGGCGACGAAGGATTCCATGAGCATGCCGCCGTAACCTATGAAACGGGTCTGCCGCTCCTTCTCAATCAGCTTGGGAGTGGTCCCGGAGGAAATCAGGGCATGGAATCCGGACAACGCGCCGCAGGCGATAGTGACGAACAGGAACGGGAACAGCGCGCCCGGGAACACGGGGCCGTTCTCCCGGCTGGCGAATTCGCTGAAGGCCGGGACGTTGATCTCCGGGCGGACCACGATGATGGCCAGTGCGAGCATGACGATCACGCCGATCTTCATGAACGTGGACAGGTAGTCACGGGGTGCCAGCAGCAGCCACACGGGAAGGATGGCGGCGATGAAGCCGTAGACGATGAGGCCCCACGCGATGGTCACCTTGTCCAGGGTGAAAATATCGGCACCCCAGGAAGTTTCCGCGACGATTCCGCCGCCGATGATGGCGGCCATGAGCAGGACGAACCCGATGATGGAAACTTCCATGACCTTGCCCGGGCGAAGGTAGCGCAGGTAGACGCCCATGAAGAGCGCGATGGGGATGGTCATGCCGACGGAGAAGACGCCCCAAGGGCTTTCGCCCAGGGCATTGACAACGACGAGCGCCAGGATGGCGACAATGATCACCATGATCAGCAGGGTGGCAACAAGGGCGGCGGTACCGCCGATAACGCCAAGTTCCTCGCGGGCCATCTGTCCAAGCGAACGCCCGCCGCGGCGCATGGAGAAGAACATCACCAGGTAGTCCTGCACGGCACCGGCCAGGACCACACCGACGATGATCCAGATGGTGCCCGGCAAGTAGCCCATCTGCGCCGCGATGACCGGGCCAACGAGTGGACCGGCACCGGCGATGGCTGCGAAGTGGTGCCCGAACAGGACGTTCCGGTCCGTCCGGACGTAGTCCTTGCCGTCGGCCTTGTACTCGGCGGGGGTTGCCCGCCGGTCATCGGGCTTGGTGATGAACCGTTCGATGACCTTGGAGTAGAACCGGTACCCGATCAGGTAGGTGCACACCGAGGCGAAGACGAACCAGATGGCGTTGACGGTTTCGCCCCGGACGATGGCGAGCATGAACCATGCCACGCCGCCCAGCAGGGAGATCGCCGCCCAGAGCGCGATCTTTCCCGGGGTCCATTTGCTGTCTTCGGATTCGCGGACGGCCTCGTCCACTGCCGTGGGTGGGAGCGCCGGGTCGGTATCCACCGCGCCCTCCCGCCCCGATGAACCGGACCTGTTCTCTGGCGCTGCGGCCATGTCTCCTCCTCGAGATTCGTGCGGATCTGCTCTGAGGCACCCTACCGAACCCGGGGGTGCGGGCGGCGACGGTTCTGCCGGGTGCCCGGGGTTATGCGGCAGGCGGCAGGCAATCGGCGACGAACGACGGCGGACGGGCGGCCTGTGAATTCCACGTTAGGCTTCCTTGGCCCATGCCAAAAGAGGCGCGCCATGGGAATCGGTTGCGGCCACGCCCCGCGGAGGGCACTCCGGGGAACAGGATCAGCTGCCCGGCGCCCTTCGGGTCATCGGCAGCGCAGACCGGGTGAAGGCCCACGCCAGGGCTGATCCGGTCAGCGGGATGGCCACCACCATGGCCGCGAGGGGAAGCCAGGGTACTTCGAGCGATGAACGCATCTCCGTGGAAGCGACGATGAGCACCGCGGGAACCGTCCCGGCCACGGTCCCCAGCACAGCGCCCAGACCTGAGGTGAAGAGCGCCTGGGACGCCGCAAGGGCCTTCCTCAGCCGCGGAGCCGCCCCCACGCCTGCCAGCGTGGCGTGGTCCGTCCGGGCATCGGCAAGGGCAAGCCCGGTGGTGACTCCGGCCGCGCTGAACGTGATCAGGGCACTGATGGCGACGATCAGCCAGCCCATCCATGCCTGGTCTTTGGGGATCCCCGGTTCCGCCCAGAATCCCAGGCCTGACTGGCCAACGACGCCCGCCACCGCACCGGTCACCGCGTCAACCTCGGCCGCCGTTGGGGACCGGCTGAGCTGGATGGCGAGCCCCGCGGTTTCCGGCGCAAGGCCCAGGCGCCCGGCCGTGGCCGGCGAGACGATGCCGTAGTACGGCACCGCCACCGCAGGTTCCAGGATGACGGCATCCAGGACGGTACTGCTGACGGCGTCATGGACGATGGACCCGTCCGACGGCGATGGCTGCTGGGTGCGCACGTCCAGGCCCTGCAGCTCGGCTTTCCCGTCGCGGACAAAGGCTGGGTTGGTCACCACCATGGCCCCGGCGTCCAGCGCGGCGGTGATGTCCGCCCCGGCCTCGCGTCCGAACATGGCACGGATATCGTCCGCGCCGCCCACCAGGATGGACCGGTCCGAGGCCTGGTCCGAGGCCATGGACCCACGGCATCGCCAGTCGTCCGGGTCCACGACGCGCCGTTGTGGCGTGACCGGACATTCCTGGCCGCTTGGCCTGGCAAGGGCGTAGAGGAGGCAGTTGGACGTTTCAGTCGCCACGGGCGCGCCGGGATCCGAGCCTTCCCCGAAGCCACAATTTTCCACCGGCGCGGGGGTGGTGACTGTCCTGGTCCAGGAAACGCTGTCCAGGACGCCTGAGACGGCTGCCGAGAGCCGCTGGGGGTCGACGGTCACGGCCGGCGCGGCAGTGCCGTCCGCCAGCGGTGGCTGCCCAAGGCTGAGCGGCAGGTACGCCTGGTTCTCCAGTGCGCTCCAGGAATGCGACAGGCGTTGCCCTGCCAGCTGGCTGGATGACAGCACCAGGGCCGCACTCGCCAGGGTGGCGGCGGCAAGGACGGCCGCCACCGCAGGGACGGTCCGGCTCCGGTTCCTGGCGGAGTCCCGGGCCGCCATGCGCAGTGGCAGGGGCATGGCCCGGGTGCGGGATGTCAGGGCTGCGGTCAGCCATCCGGTCAGGAGCACCAGGGCCACCACCGCCAGGACCGCTCCCCCGGCCAGCATCGCGGAGACTGCGGCGGCCTGCTGTGCCCGCTGGTCGGGATCTTTGGCAGAGCTGCCCAGGGCCCAGCCTGCGGCAAGCAGCCCGGCGGCCGCCAGCAGCACAGCCGCCCCGATGATCGTGCTCCGCCGTCCGCTTGCTGCCGGTGCCCGTCCGGATTTGAGCGCACCCAGCAGTGCCTGCCGGGCAACGAGGTTGGCCGGCGCCAGGGCGGCAAGGATGCAGGCCGCCAAGCCCATCAGCATGGCAAGGGAGGTCAGCAGCGGGTCCGGGTGGACGCCCGCCAGGCGGGCGGAACCGGTGGAACGGACCCACCAGACCACCCCGGCCGCAGCTGCCACGCCGGCAGCGGCGCCGGCCGTGACGGCCACGCCGCCGAGCCACAGGCCGCTCGCGGTGACCACTGCACGGATGGTGGGTGCTTCGGCTCCGGACGCCGCAAGAAGGGCGAGTTCACGCACCTGGTGCTTGGCCCCGACGGCGAACGCCGCACCGGCCAGGAGTCCGACTTCCAGCAGGGCAAGGGCGCCCACCACTGCGAAGGTGGCGTAGGTGGCTACCGTCTCCGAAGGGACTCCCGCCGGCCTGGCCCCCGGCACGGTCAGTTCACCCGGCGGCGGCGGATCCAGCACCACACTGCGGGACAGCACTCCCACGCCTTTGCTGTTGGCCTCCCTGACCTGCTGCCAGGTCACCGGTTCCGGGCCTGTCACATAGTAGGAGACAGCCTGCGCGGCAGCGGGCCCAGGGACCATTCCTGCGGGTACCTGCCCGGACTGCAGGTACAGCGTGCTGTTGTTATCCGAAGCGTCCGCGTCGCGTACGGTGCCCACGGGGACGAAGGTCCCCGCCGACGTCGTAAATTCCTCGCCAAGCTTCACGTCGAACCGCTCGAGCAGCCCTCGTGAGGCCAGAACCTCTGCACCGTTTGCCGGTGCCCGGCCGTCCAGGAGGGTGAATTTTCCCTCGAAAGCCTCGTGGAGCGCGTCCACCTGCACCCCGTTCAGCGTGACCATTGCCTCCCCCACGGAGGTTGTCAGCTGCAGTTGCCGCAGCGGAAGCACCCCGTAGCCGGGCGGGAGCAGGTCCTTCGGGTCTGTGGGAACAAAACCAGGATCCAGCTCTCCGGTGCTGGAGCGCACGTAGGCGTCATTCATCGGATCCTGGATGGAGTCCCCATTGGGCGTGGGCAAAGCGACGAAGCGTGCCTGGGTGTTGCCCAGTTCGAACCGCACAATTTCCTGTGGTGTCCGCTGCGAACTCTGGTACAGGGTGCCTGCCGCGGTCATTCCGGCCACCGGCAACATGATCAGCAGGACGATCAGGAAGGACCGGCCCCTGTGCCGGACAATGTCCCGACGGGCCATCCGGACAGCGATGCGGAAGCTGCTGCGGCGCGCACCAGGTGCCGCTGCCAGCTCCAGCGGCGGGTGCCGGTGGGGCATCAGAGGCCGGCCTGCGTCAGGAGGAAGGTGGGATCGTGCATGGCCGCCGCCTGGTCCACAATCCGGCCGTCGCGAAGGAACACCACCCGGTCCGCCCAGGCTGCGTGCCGCGCTTCATGGGTGACGAGCATGACGGCGGAACCGGCGTCCGCCCGTGAGCGGAGGACCTCCATGACGCCATGCCCGGTGGTGGAGTCCAGCGCACCGGTGGGTTCGTCTGCCAGGATCAGCCGACGCTGGCCCACGATGGCCCGCGCAATGGCGACGCGCTGCTGCTGGCCGCCGGACATCTGGTCCATGAAACGGTCCGCAAGTTCCGGGATGCCCACCTGGCGGAGGGCGTCCAGCGCCTGCCGGCGCGCTTTCCTGGCGGCTGTCCCGTCAAGTTCCAGCGGAAGGGCCACGTTTTCGGCCGCGGTCAGTGTGGGAACCAGGTTGAAGTCCTGGAACACGTAACCCACCGCACGCCGGCGCAGCCTGGCAAGCTCGTTCAGGCCGAGTCCGGCAAGCGGCGTCGACTCCACGAAGACACCGCCCGACGTCGGCCGGTCCAGTCCCCCGGCCAGCGCCAGCAGGGAGGATTTTCCCGAGCCGGACGGGCCCATGACGGCTACGAACTCGCCCGCTGCGACGGTGAGGTCCACGTCCCTCAACGCGGCGACCGCCGTCGCGCCTTCCCCGAACGTCCTGCTCACCCTGGCCAGTTCAAGGACCTGCTGCGGCCCGCGGACGCTCACCGCCGGTTGTCCGCGTTGAGCGGGGCGGCGTCTTCCGTGACCCCGTTGGACGTTTTGCGCGAGGCACCCTGGCCGGCCGATTGTGCCTGCTGGACCATCCTGGCTTCGCAGAGATCCAGCCAGCGGACCTCGGCCTCGGTCTGGAAGATCAGGGAATCGAGCACCAGAAGCCAGGCGGTGTCTGCGGTGCGCTGGTTGGCGGCGGTGTCGCGGCGGGCCTTGGTGTAGTCCTGCAGTGCCCGGATGGAGGCCACCCGCTGGGCCTGGATGATGGCCTGGACGTCCACGCCGGGAAGGGTGACGGCGAGCGCCAGCTTGATGGCGAGTTCATTCCTGGGCGGGTTGTTCCGCTCCACGGGGGCGGCGAACCAGCCCTGCACTTCCGCGGCGCCGTCGGCGGTGATGCTGTAGACCACATGGCCGCCGCCGTCGTCGCCTTCCCTGGCCACCAGGCCGTCGCGTTCCAGCCGGTCCAGGGTGGTGTAGACCTGCCCGATGTTCAGGGGCCAGGTGGCTCCCGTGCGGTTTTCGAACTCGACCCGCAGCTGGTAGCCGTAGCGCGGCTGGTCCTGCAGCAGGGCGAGGAGGCTGTGGCGTATGGACATGGTGCTCCCCCGCGCTTAGTCACTAACCGGTATGCACAGGCCCCCAAGACCTGTGCATACCGCGTATAGCTGAGCCTAGCCCGTGGATGTAGATCAAGCAATACTCGGTATCTATCCGGCGGTCACATCACCAGCAGGACCTTGCCCACATGGTCGCCGCTGTCGAAGTATTCGTGCGCTGCGCTGACCTGGTCCAGGGGGAACGTCTTGGCCACCAGAGGCTGGATCCTGCCGTCCGCCACCATCGGCCAGACGTGGTCCCTGACCTCGTTCAGGATGGCGCCCTTTTCGGCTACCGGCCTGGGGCGAAGGGCGGTGGCCACCACCGCGGCCCGCTTCCTGAGCAGTTCGCCAAGGTCCAGTTCACCCTTCGTGCCGCCCTGCAGGCCAATGACCACCAGGCGCCCGTATTCGGCGAGCGCCTCGACGTTTTGCTTCAGGTACTTGGCGCCCACCACATCGAGGATCACGTCGGCACCCTTGCCGCCGTTTTGCCGGCGGAGGCTTTCCGGAAAGTCCTCTTCCGCGTAGTTGATGGCGATGTCCGCACCCAGGAAGGCCTTGGCGGTGCTGACCTTCTCATCGGTGCCGGCCGTGGTGGCCACCTTCGCGCCGTAGGCCTTGGCCAGCTGGATGGCCATGGTGCCGATCCCGCCGGTGGCGCCATGGATGAGGACGGTTTCCCCGGCCTGCAGCTGGGCCGTCATGACCAGGTTCGAGTACACCGTGGCAGCCACCTCCGGAAGAGATGCTGCCGTGACCAGGTCAACACCGTCGGGCAGCCGCAGGACCTGCTCCGCGGGGACGGCAACCTGCTGCGCGTAACCGCCGCCGGCGAGCAGCGCCACCACTTTGTCGCCCAGCGAGAACGGCTTGGTCACACCCGTACCAAACCCTGCGATGCGGCCGGAAACTTCGAGTCCGGGGATCTCCGATGCGCCGGGCGGCGGCGGGTAGAACCCGCGGCGCTGCTGCACGTCAGCACGGTTCAGGCCGGCGGCCACGACGTCGATCAGCACCTCGCCGGGACCGGGCACCGGGGCCTCGACCTCGCGTACCTCGAGTACTTCCGGTCCTCCCGGTTCCGAAATGTAGACGGCTTTCATGGACCACTCCCTGTTCCTGACTCAATACCGGTCCAACCAGTGTGCACCGGGTATGCACTGCGGGCCTGTTTTGTTGCAGGCAAGTGCCTATGAAACACTACTCGTTGAGGAAGGTTGTCCGAGCGGCCGAAGGAGCTGGTCTTGAAAACCAGTGTGCGGTAACCCCGTACCAAGAGTTCGAATCTCTTACCTTCCGCGATCAGGACCCCCGCCCGCCGGCAAAACCGGCTGGCGGGGGTCCTTCGTTTTAAGTCCGGACTTCTTCCGTTGACCCTGCCTGGATGCGTTGGCGGCCTCCTGCGCTCAGGCCTATTGATCGCTGTCAGTGCCTGCACATAGGGTCAGGGTGACCGGCTTCACCCACTTCCGCACACGCTTCCGCCAAGCCGTCCGCACCCCCGCGACAGGAGACCCTTATGCCGAGCCCCATACCCACCCCCGGCGCCCCCTGCTGGATCGACCTCGTGACCTCCGATGTTGCCGCCGCCCGCTCGTTCTATGGAGAGCTCTTCGGATGGGAATTCGAACAGGGCGACCAGGAGAAGTACGGCGGCTACACCACCGCCAGGAAGAACGGCAAGACAGTTGCCGGGATCATGCAGAAGGATGCCGGCATGGCGGCCATGCCAGACGTCTGGTCCACCTACCTGCGGAGCGAGGACGCCGCGGCCACCGCCGAAGCCGTCAGCAGCCACGGCGGCCAGGTCTACATGCCTCCCATGGATGTTCCGGAGCAGGGCTTCATGGCAATCTTCGGGGATGCGTCCGGCGCCTCCATCGGCGCCTGGCAGCCCCGGGAGATGAAGGGCTACGAGCTGGTGGCCGAGCCCGGTTCCGCCGCCTGGCATGAACTGCACGCCAAGGACTACGACGCTGCCGTGCGGTTCTACCAGGAGGTCTTCGGCTGGGACACCGAGGTCATGAGTGACTCGCCGGAATTCCGCTACACCACCCTGGGGTCGGGCATGTCCGCCCAGGCCGGGATCCTGGACGCTTCCGGATACCTGCCGGCCGAGGTCCCCTCGCACTGGCAGGTCTACTTTGCCGTGGCGGACACGGACGCCAGCATCGCCCAGGCCACCGCCATGGGCGCCACCGTGCTGGACGGCCCGGAGGACAGCAGCTTCGGCCGCGTGGCCTTGCTCGCCGACCCCACCGGCGCCACCTTCAAAATCATCTCCAGCCAGGCACCGCAGGGCGGCTAGCAGACCCAACTCCGGCGGCGCCGAACGGAAGCCGCACTCATCACACCAGACTGATACCGGCCGGGGCTTCTTGCTACCGGCCGGTATTGTTTGTGATGGCCGGCACATCCAGGTATCAGGTGCCGGCCACCGCAACGGCATCACCGGTACGGGGCCACGGTCGCTCCGGAATGGTGGGCGGGCCGCTCCGCTGGGGATCGCTCCGCCGAATGCACGCAATGGCCACTTTGCGTTCATTCAGTGCTGTTGGGATGTGCCGGACAACCACTTGACCAGGAGCAGGGTCCGGCCCCAGTCCGATCGGTACAACCCGGACATACTCCAATGGGTCCCCCACCGGGGACAATCTCATGAAAGTAAGAGCGGATGCATCAAACACCTTGGAAATTAGCGCTGGGCACAGCGTTGTCGGCGGGGCTCATCGCAGCCCCGTTGACGGCCCTGCCTGCGGCAGCGGACAGCACGGCCGCGCAGGTCTCAGCCGCGGCAGGCACATCGCCCGTTGTCATCAACGAGGCCTACGTCAACGGCGGAAGCAGCGGCGCCGCGTACAAGAACAAGTTCGTGGAGCTCTACAACACCTCGGACGCCCCCGTGTCCCTGGACGGCTGGTCGGTCCAGTACCGCGCAGCCACCAGCACGGGTTCGCCCTCCGGACTCGCGGCTCTGTCCGGTTCCATCCCGGCCAAGGGCCACTACCTGATCCAGGGCGCCAGCAACGGGGCCAACGGTGCGGACCTCCCCCAGCCCGACTTGGTGACGTCCCTTAGCCCCAGCGGGACCACGGGGACCATCGTGCTCGCCAAGCAGCCCACCGCCGCCGTCCTTCCCACAGGTTCCGTAGTGGAATCTGCCGGCGTGGCCGACCTCCTGGGCTACGGGGCGTCCAACACGTTCGAGACCCAAGTAGCTCCCGGCCCGGCAAGCAACGGCGACGCCAAGAGCATCAACCGGGCCAACGGGACGGACAGCAACAACAACGCTGCCGATTTCAGCCTCAGCTCCACCATCACACCGACAGCCTCCGGCGGGACTGCGCCCAACCCTGATCCGACGCCCACGCCCTCGCCTGATCCCGTGGCCAAGACCATCGCCGAGATCCAGGGTACCGGCACCGCCAGCCCGCTTGTTGGCACCACCGTGACCACCAAGGGCAAGGTCACCGCTGCGTTTCCCACCGGCGGCCTCAACGGCTACTACATCCAGACACCCGGCACCGGCGGCGACCTGGCGGGCACCAACCACGCCGCCTCCGACGGCATCTTCGTTTACTCGCCCGCCACGGTGGGATCGGTCAAGGCGGGCGACTATGTCCAGGTGACCGGTACCGTGACCGAGTACTACGGCATGACCCAGGTCAACGTCACCGCGGCAGCCGGGCTCACCCAGCTCACGGAGGCGGCGCCCGAGGTGAAGCCCACCATCTTCACCCTGCCCGCCACGGAGGCCTTCCGCGAGTCGCTGGAAGGCATGCTCCTGGCGCCGGAGGGGCCCCTGACGGTGACGGACAACTACAGCCTGAACCAGTACGGCGAGATCGGGCTGGCCGGAGGTACCACTCCTCTGGTGCAGCCCACCGCCGTCGCGCCGTATGGCTCGGCCGAATACAACGCGGCCGTGGCTGACAACGCCGCCCGCGGCATCAAGCTCGACGACGGCGCCAGCACCAACTTCCTCAAGGACGCCGCCACCAAGGCCGAGGTGCTGCCCTACCTCACCACCACGGACCCGGTCCGCGTCGGCTCCCCCGCCACGTTCACCACCAACGTGGTGCTCGGGTACGCGAACGACACCTGGAAGCTGCAGCCGTTGACCCACCTGACCGACGCCAACAAGGCAGCGGTCCAGCCGGCCACGTTCGGAGCCACCCGCACCGAAGCCCCCGCAGCAGTGGGCGGCAACGTCAAGATCGCCTCGTTCAACGTGCTGAACTACTTCCCCACCACCGGGGACACCCTCACGGGCTGCACCTATTACGGAGACCGCGCCGGCAACCCGATCACCGTCCGCGGCGGCTGCGACGCGCGCGGTGCCGCCAACGCGGAGAACTTCCAGCGGCAGCAGAACAAGATCGTCGCTGCCATCACCAAAACCGGCGCCGACGTGGTCACGCTCATGGAGATCGAAAACTCGGCGCAGTTCGGCAAGGACCGGGATGACGCCCTCGCCAAGCTGGTCGAGTCGCTGAACATCCCCACGCCCGGCATCTGGGACTACGTCCGCTCACCCGCGAACGCACCCCCGCTGGCCGACGAGGACATGATCCGCACCGCATTCATCTACAAGAAGGCCGTCGCAGAACCCGTCGGCGAGTCCGTCATCCACAACGACACCACCGCCTTCGCCAGCGCCCGCAAGCCGCTGGCCCAGGTCTTCAAGCCCGTGGGCGGCGGCGCAGGCACCGAGTTCATCGCCATCGCCAACCACTTCAAGTCCAAGGGCTCCGCCGCAACACCTGACGACACCGACAAGGGCCAGGGCAACTCCAACCTCGCCCGCACCGCCCAGGCCAAGTCCCTGCTGGACTTCGCCACCTCGCTGCAACAGTCGAAGGGCACCGACAAGGTCTTCCTGATCGGTGACTTCAATTCCTACGGCAAGGAAGACCCCATCAACGTCCTGACGGCCGCCGGCTACGTCAACCAGGACGACAAGGCAAAGAACGCCGACGGATCGGCCAAGCACTCGTACCTCTTCGGCGGCCTGGTGGGATCCCTGGACCACATCCTGGCCTCCCCTGCGGCCAACGGCGTGGTGACCGGCGCCGACATCTGGAACATCAACTCCGTTGAATCAGTGGCCCTGGAATACAGCCGCTACAACAACAACGTCACCAACTACTACGCACCGGACCAGTTCCGCGCCAGCGACCACGACCCCGTGGTGGTGGGCCTGGACCTGAAGTCCGCACCCGCCAGCGTTGACCTGAACTTCCTGGGCATCAACGATTTCCACGGCCGGATCGACACCAACACCGTCCAGTTCGCCGGAACCATTGAGAAGCTGCGGGCGGCCGCCGCCCCCGGAGCAACAGCATTCCTCTCCGCCGGCGACAACATCGGCGCGTCCCTGTTTGCCTCCGCTGTGGCCAAGGACCAGCCCACCATCGACGTGCTGAACGCCCTTGAACTGAAGGCCTCGGCAGTGGGCAACCACGAGTTCGACGGCGGCTGGGCTGACCTGCGCGACCGCGTCATCGCGGACGGCAGCAACGCCAAGTTCCCGTACCTCGGCGCGAACGTGTACCGGAAGGGCACCACGGAGCCGGTCCTGCCGGAGTACACGGTGCTGGACATGAACGGCATCAAGGTGGCCGTCATCGGCACAGTCACCCAGGAAGTACCCTCCCTGGTGACACCCGCCGGCATCGCCGACCTCGACTTCGGTGACCCTGTGGAGGCCATCAACCGGGCCGCGGCGAAGATCACGGCAGGCAACCTCGCCGACGTCATCATCGTGGAAAACCACGACGGCGCCGGGTCCGGTGTGGTGGAAGGGTCCACGCTGGAGCAGGAAGTGGCAGCCGGCGGCCCGTTCGCCAAGCTGGTCACCGAAACCTCCGCAGACGTTGACGCCATCTTCACCGGCCACACGCACAAGGAGTATGCCTGGGACGCCCCCGTCCCCGGCGAGCAGGGCAAGACCCGCCCCATCGTGCAGACCGGCAACTACGGCGAGAACGTGGGCCAGATCCAGCTGACGGTGGACACCGCCACCAAGGAAGTCACCGGCTACAAGGCCGGCAACGTCAAACGGACCACGGACGCGGCAGCAGACCTGATCGCTGCCTACCCGCGCGTGGCAGCGGTGGACGGCATCGTGCAGAAGGCCCTGGCGGCCGCAGCCGAGGTGGGCAACCAGCCCGTCGGCTCGGTCACCAAGGACATCACCACCGCCTTCAGCACCGACGCCACCGGCACCGCGAAGCGCGACGACCGCGGCAGCGAGTCCACCCTGGGCAACCTGGTGGCCGACTCACTGCTCGATTCGCTCAAGCCGGCCGAACTGGGCGGGGCCGAGATCGGCGTCGTGAACCCCGGCGGCCTCCGCAACGAGCTGTACTACGCTCCGGACGGAACCATCACCTACGCCGAAGCGAACGCCGTGCTGCCGTTCGTGAACAACCTCTGGACCACTTCCCTGACCGGAGCGCAGTTCAAGACCCTGCTGGAACAGCAATGGCAGACCAACGCGGACGGCACGGTTCCCAGCCGCGCCTACCTGCAGCTGGGCCTGTCAAAGAACGTTAACTACACCTACGATGCCGCCCGCGCTGCCGGTGACAGAATTACGTCGGTCCGGGTCAACGGTGAAGTGCTGGATCCTGCCAAGTCCTACCGGGTGGGCACGTTCAGCTTCCTGGCCACCGGCGGCGACAACTTCCGGGTCTTCACCCAGGGAGCCAATACGCGGGACTCCGGGCTCGTGGACCGGGACGCGTGGATCGGCTACCTGCAGAAGAGCAGCCCGGTGTCCCCGGACTTTGCCCGGCGTTCAGTGGCCGTCACCAACACCACCGCGGCCACGGTCAAGCCCGGCGAAACGGTCAACCTGGCGGTCTCCAAGCTGGACCTGACCTCGCTGGGCAGCCCGGTGAACACCGCACTGGCCGCCGTTTTCACCGATGCGGCCGGCAAGGCCACCCAGGTGGGAACCGTGCCGGTATCGGCAGGGTCCGCCACCGTCAGCCTTGCTGTTCCGGCAGGTGCTGCCGCCGGCACGGCAACGCTGGTGCTCACCGCGGCGGAGTCCGGAACGAAGGTGACCGTAGCGGTTCAGGTGGCAGCCACCACGCCGCTGCCGCCCGCGTGCACGGCACCCACCAAGCCGGCCAAGTGGTACGACGTCCTGGGCTGGATCCGCTATGGCATCGCCTGGCTCCAGTACCAGCAGTGCCTGCGCGGCTGACACTGCGCCGGTAAGTCATAGAACGCAAAAGGGTGTCCCTCCCGGCCATGCGGCCGGGAGGGACACCCTTTTTCATTGCGCGGGAGCTCGTCTCCCTGCGGGGTACGCCTGCATACCAGGACAGGAACTCAAGGCACGACGACGGTTTCCGAGTACGTGGACGAGTCACCCTTGATGGAGGTGCTGCTGCGCCCGTCCACGCCCACCGGCACGTCACCGGCAATGGTCACCCGGTTCAGCTTGCGCGGCTGGTGGTCGTAGTTGTCCGGCGCGTAGTGCTGGGTGATGCGGTTGTCGAACAGGACCAGCTGGTTGGGTTCCCAGTTCACCCGCACCACGTTCTCGGGGCGGGTGATGTACGCCTGGAGGATCCGGAGGATGTCCTTGGATTCGGTGTTGGACAGCCCCACGATCCGCAGCCGCTGGGCGAACCCGCCGATGAACAGGCCGCGCTCGCCCGTCAGCGGGTGCACCCGCACCACGGGGTGGGCTGTTTCGAAGACGATCCTGGTGAATTCTTTGCGCCGCTCCTCCGCGTTGGCATGTTCGAGGTTCTTCGGCCGCGAGTAGTCATAGTCGTTGGTGTGGATGGCCCAGAGGGTGTCGGCGAAGTTGCGCAGTTCGTCCGGCAGGTCCTGGTAGGCGCCGGCGGAGGATGCGATGAGGGTCTCTCCCCCGTAGGCGGGAAGGGTGATGCTGCGCAGGGTGGAGGCCTGCGGCGGGTTGACCACGAAAGTGACGTCCGTGTGCCAGTTGTTGGCGCTGCCGTTCTCGCTGTCCACCGGCAGTACGGCGGGTTTGCCTTCCACGGAGGCGACGGTGGGGTGGGCGTTGGTGAGCGGTCCGAAGCGGCTGGCGAACCTGACCTGGTCCTCATCCGTCAGTACATTCGCTTCGCGGAAGACCAGCGCCTTGTGGACGTTGAGGGCCTCGCGGATCTGTGCAACGGTGTCCGGGCTGAGGTCTCCGCTGAGGTCCAGGCCGCGGATTTCGGCGCCGATGCGGGAGCCGAGCTTGGCGAATTCGAGCTTTGTTTCGGTAACGGTGGTCATGGGTGGTCCTTGCCTTTCGCTGCGGGGTGTTTGGCTCAGTTCAGGTGGTTGGGTTTGCGTGTGGCAACCACTAGAGCAGAGCTCACTGGGATGCAGAAGAGGCAGGTTCTCCGCAGGAAATCCCAAGAAATGTGCGGCCACGCAGGGTTATCCGGAGTCTTGCCGGGCAGCACGGAGGACACTGGCGAAACCCCGTGTCACATTCGGACTGCGGGCGTTCATAGTCCGTAAGGAAAGATCCGCTGAGGGCGTCACAAGTGGTCATGGGGACCGGCCAGCCGGACGCACAGTTGGCCGACGGCGGGCAGTCCCGGCGCTTTTTGCGGTCCCGTCCGGGTGCCCGACTGCGGGCACGTCAAGTCATGCCGCCGCGGAGCAGACCGGCGGGAGGAATCCGTATCGAATATTTCTACCGGGAAAGAAGCCCTGTTACGTGGCACGGCGTTCCCCGTGCACCTCTCTACCCGGGCAGGCCTCCCCAACGGCCGGAGACGGAGGAAGCGGATGAGCGCGGAATGGCGGGATAACCGCCACAACAGAGCGCGCGTTGGCGGCATAACCGCCACAACAGAGCGCGGGTTTCGGGGTCAGCGGCCCAGGATGGCCTGTGCGATTTCGTCTGCGTCCCGGAGGGTGCGCTGGCCGCTGCGGTAGGCCGGGGTGCCCGGCTGGTGCGCCTCCGCGGCGATGGCGGTTCCCCACTGGGCTGACGAAAGCTGCAGGCCCAGCACGTACATCCCCCTGGTGACTGACCCATTGGCGGCGAGCGGCCGGTACGGGTGCGGTTCCACGTCCAGGCCGGTGGACTGCACCGGCGCCCCCTCGGCGGTCATCATGTGCCTGGACCTGACCAGCCCGTCCTTGAGCAGCTGTTGCAGGAGCGGAGAGTCATTGGCCGAGACCCGGTTGCCGGGCGCGAGTGCCTCCACCATGGTCCGGGCGGCGGCGGGCGGGCCATCAACCCAAGGTGAGGACGCGGTGAAGGTTCCGGCTTTGCGGTCCACGCCGAATTTCGGATCCGGACCCACAAAGCTGACGACGCCGGCCCGCGCCAGCGCTGCCAGCTGCTCCGAGCGCAACGCAGGCGGCCCGCTGGCCAGCCCTTCTACAAACGACTCGAACCAGCCACGCAGGCCGGCCACCCAGGATTCGTCGGTGATGCCGCCGTCGGCCACTGCCGTCTTTAGGACGGCGCGGCCGCGGTGCAGGGCACCGATGGCCATCTTCACGGGGTCATCCTCGCCGAGCGCGGAGCGGCGGGCGTCGTCGAGGAGGAACTCGACGACGGCGGCGTCCTGCTCGGCGCGCGACGCGAAAGTGCGTCCCGCCAGGGGCGCGGCGAGCCCCTGAAGGTCCAGCCGGTGCCGCGGCCCCACGTGGATGGCCAGTACGCTGTCCACGGCGTCTTCCCAGTTGGCGGCGCTGTGCGCGTGCGGGTGCAGGGCTTCCTCAAGGGCCGCCAGGAACGCTGCACTGTCCGGGACCGCGCCGGGCTGTGCGCGTACCAGCGTTGAGTAGTAGGCCCAGAGGGTGTCGCGGTGCAGGAGGGGCCAGAGGTCGTGGTCGAACCCCGGGCGGATACCGGCAGCCTCGAACCGGTCCAGCGCCGCTTCCGTAAGGTAACGGAGGGTGACCGAGGAGGCGTAATAGCCTTCCAGCGCCGCTTTGGCCCGGTAAGGGGTCCCCCGGCGGGAGGCGGCGATGATGAACGGTTCCTGGCCGGAGGGCTCATACTCCAGCCGCCCGGCCGGGCCGCCGGCAGTGAATTTGCCGCCACGGCCCTCGGTCAGCTGGACCATCGTGTCGAAGAAGTTCAACCCCATGCCGCGCACCAGGACCGGTTCACCGGACGGAATTACTGCCCAGTCCACGTCCGCCGGAACGGCCGGCGGCAGGTACCGCAGGCCCAGCTGCTCCGCGGAGGCCTGCAGCTCGCGCTGTTCGGGGTTGAGCCTGGACGGGATGTGCCCGAGGGCCAGCACCACCGAATCTGCGCGGATCGCCGCGCCGGTGGCCAGGCCGACGTCGAACGTTCCGTCTCCCAGCGGGTGCACCGACAGGGCGGACGTTTCGTGGAATTCGATGGTGACGCCGTCGGGCGCCTCGGCGAGCAGGTCAGCCAGCGTGGAGCGAAGGTACCTGCCGTAAATCGCTCGGCTGGGGAAGTCGTTGGACCCGAGCACTGCCAGTTCGGCGCGCTCATCCGCAGTGAGGGACGGGAGCGGTTCCTGCCGTTGCCGTTCGCGCCAGCGGTCGAAAGTGGTCCCGGCGACGGCGGCGGGCAACCCGGGATCCTCGGGAATCAGCGTGGGGTAGAAGGACTGGGTGTTCATCAGGAACAGCCGCGACTGCCCCGGCTGCCAGACATGCCCCGGCCCTGCGGGGTAGGGGTCGACGACGTCGATGTGGAGCCGGACGGCAGCCCCGCCTTCCCGTTCGGCCCGGTGGCTGGCGTGGGCGAGCAGGCGCTCCAGGACGCTGGTGCCCCTGGGGCCGGCACCGATGATGGCGGTCCGGGTGCTCTGCGTATTTTCCACGCCTTCCAGAGTACGGGCTTGAGGTGAAGAGGACCGGCTGGCCGCTTGACTTGCCACCCCCGCGCGGATGTTGTTTGGATGGGGCGCATGACCACCACTGCAGCTGACTCAGCGTCCGGCCACGGCAACACCCCCACGGACGGCACGCCTGCGGGCACCGGCCCCGGGGGCCCCGGCGGCCCCGCGCCGGAGCCAACCGACGAAAATGTGTGGCTCGAGGAGATCTACGGCGAAGAGCAGCTCGCTTGGGTCAAGGAGCAGAACTCGCGCACCGAGGACCTCCTGGAGGACGCAGACTACGCGGAGCTCGAGGGCAGCATCCTGGAGGTGCTGGACTCCACCGACCGGATCGCCATGGTGGGCAAACGCGGCGACTGGTACTACAACTTCTGGAAGGACCGGGACAACCCCAAGGGCCTGTGGCGGCGCACCACGTGGGAAAGCTACTGCACGGATTCCCCCGAATGGGATGTCCTGCTGGACGTGGACGCCCTGGCCGCCGCCGAGGGCGAGGAGTGGGTGTTCCACGGTGCCACGTTCCTCCGGCCCGCCGCGGGCGAGCCTTACCGGCACGCGCTGCTGGCGCTCTCCCCCGACGGCGGCGACGCGAACCGGTACAGGGAATTCAACGTCGAATCCCGCACCTTTGTTGACCCGGCGGCGGGCGGTTTTGACCTCCCGACGGCGAAGGGCAACGTGTCCTGGCTGGACGCGGACACCCTACTGGTCTCCTCCACGGCTGACGGGCTGCCCAGGACGGCGTCCTCCTACGCCCGGACCGGCGTCACCCTGAGACGCGGCGAAACCCTGGCCGGCGCACCCCGGCTGTTCGAGGTTCCCGAACAGCACATGATGGCCGTGGTGGCGCACGACTCCACCCCCGGTTTCGAGCGCACCTTCGCCGTGGACTACATCGACTTCTTCAACCGGACCAACCTGGTGCTGCGCGACGGTTCATGGGTGGCCATCGACGTTCCCACCGACGTCAACGTCAGCGCCCACCGCGAATGGCTGCTGTTCCGTCCGCAGCGGGACTGGGCGCTGGAGGGCACCACTTATCCGGCAGGCGCATTGCTCGCCGCCAATTTCGAGGACTATCTGGCCGGAGCACGGGACCTCGTGGTGCTGTTCACGCCGGACGCCCACACGTCCATGCAGTCGTGGAGCTGGACGCGGAACTTCCTGCTCCTCAATCTCCTGCGGGACGTGTCCTCGGAAATCCGGGTGCTGGACCCGTCCCGCCCGGCGGACGCTGCCGATGGGTCCTTCGGGGACGGATCCGCCTGGGCCTCCACGCTCCTGGATGCCTGCCCGCCGCTGCATGACGTCAATGCCTATGCCGTGGACGATGAGGATGAAGCAGCGGCCGACGGCGGTGCGGGCGACGACTTCTGGCTCATCGCCACCGGATTCACCACGCCCAGCACGCTGATGCGCGGCACACTGGAACGCGGCGCACCCGAAACCAGCCACGACGACGCCGGGGCGCCCGGCGTGGTGAGCCGGCACACGGAGGTGAAGTCGTCGCCGTCGTTCTTCTCCGACGCCGAGTACGAGGTCCAGCAGCACTTCGCGGTCTCCGACGACGGCACACGGGTTCCGTACTTCCAGGTCTCCTCCCACAACCTGCCCCTCGACGGCCAGAACCCCACCCAGCTCTCCGGCTATGGCGGCTTCGAGGTCTCCCGGACGCCCGCCTACAGCGGAACGGTGGGGCGGGCCTGGCTGGAGCGGCGGACCACCGGGCTGCCGGTCGACGGCGGGGAGGCGCCGCACTCGCGCGGCGGCGTCTACGTGGTGGCGAACATCCGCGGCGGCGGCGAATACGGGCCGGCGTGGCACCGCGCCGCCCTGCAGGAAAACCGGCACAAAGCCTACGAGGACTTCGCCGCGGTGGCACGGGACCTGATCTCCCGCGGCGTCACCTCCCGCGAGCGCTTGGGCTGTGTGGGCGGCTCGAATGGCGGGCTGCTGGTGGGCAACATGCTGACCCGCTACCCCGACCTGTTCCGGGCCGTCTCCTGTGGCGTGCCGCTGCTGGACATGCGCCGGTACACCAAGCTTTCCGCCGGGCACTCCTGGATCGCGGAGTACGGGGACCCGGACGTTGCGGAGCAGTGGGACTACATCCGGACGTTCTCCCCGTACCACCTGCTCAAGGACGGCATCGAATACCCCGAAACGTTCATCTGGACGGCCACCTCGGACGACCGCGTGGGCCCCGTGCAGGCACGAAAGATGGCGGCCCGCATGCTGGCCATGGGCATCCCCAATGTCTGGTTCCATGAGGCGTTGGAGGGCGGCCACGCTGGAGCGTCGGACAACCGGCAGGCGGCTGCTTTGCAGGCCCGCAGCCAGCACTTCCTGTGGAAGGCGCTGGCGGGGGGAACGTCGTGACGGCCGTGCCCGCGCCGGGTGTTTCTGGGTCTGGGGTGCCCGGTCCTGCGGTGCCTCGGCCTGAGGTCTCGCTGCTGCCTGCTGTCTCGGTCCGCAGGGCTGTTGCCACGGATGTGGAGCGGCTAGCGGACGTGCACATCCGTTGCTGGCAGGAAACCTACCGCGGGATGCTGTCCGATGCGTTCCTGGAAGCTGCGGACAGGGACGGCCGGCTGGCGCTGTGGCGGCACCTGCTGGACCGGCCGGACCCCGCCGAAGCGTGGGTGGCGTGCGACGGCGACACTGTAGTGGGCTTCGCCGGTGTGCGTTCAGTTCCCGCACCGGATTCCGCGGAAGGACCCCCGCCGCCGGAATCCGGCCCCCTGGAACTGTGGGGGCTGTACCTGTTGGCATCCCACCAGGGCCTGGGCCTGGGACGGCAGTTGCTCAGCACCGCCCTTGGCACCCAGGCTGCGAGCCTGTGGGTGGCCGCGGCCAACAGCCGGGCCATCGGCTTCTACCGCCGGTTCGGCTTCATGCCGGACGGCGTGGAGGACACTTTGGCGGACTGGGAGGACCTGCCCGAGATCAGGATGGTGCGCCCGGTCCAGCCCGCTGCCTAGGCTGACCGGCCCCGGCCAGCCTTCCGCGTCGCGGGGCCGCAGCCGTTTTGCACTGCATGGCCGGATCTGCGTATCCTTGGTGGGCTAGGAATAGCAATTGGAGACGTGCCAGAGCGGCCGAATGGGCTTCACTGCTAATGAAGTGTGGGGCACAACTCCACCGGGGGTTCAAATCCCCCCGTCTCCGCGTTCGGCCCCGGTCCCTGGACCGGGGCCTTTTGCGTACCCGGGGAGGTTTGCTGGCGCCGTCCGGGGATCGGACGCACTCTGCTGGCGCGGGCTGCCTGGTGGCAGGATAAGCGGATGGCAGTAAGAAATCGGGCCCACGCGCAGGGGGACGCCGCGCAGGTATGGAGCCCGCGGCTGGCCCTCCTGGTGGCAGCAACGTTTTTCATGGAGTTCCTCGACGGGACAATCCTCACCACTGCCATCCCCAATATCTCAGCCGACTTCAGTGTTCCCGCGGCAGACGTGAACATCACCATGACGGCCTACCTGCTCACCGTCGCCGTCGGCATTCCCATCAGCGGCTGGCTGGCCGAACGCTTCGGGGCGCGACGGATCTTCTGCCTGGCCGTCGCCATCTTCACCGTTGCTTCACTGGCCTGTGCCCTCAGCCAGGACCTCACCACGCTGACGCTGAGCCGCATCGCACAGGGAGCCGGGGGCGCCATGATGGTTCCGGTGGGAACGCTGGTGGTGCTGCGCGGCACGCCTAAATCGGAGCTTTTGCGGGCCACGGCGTTCCTCGTCTGGCCCGGCCTGCTGGCGCCGGTCCTCGCACCCTTGGTGGGTGGCGCACTCACCACGTACCTGTCCTGGCACTGGATCTTCCTGATCAACCTCCCGCTGGGACTGGCGGCCTTCCTTGCGGCCCTGCGCCTGGTCCCATCGTCTCCTGGAGACAAAGGGCGGCGGCTGGACTGGCCCGGGCTGTTCCTCACCACGCTGGGCGTCGGTGCCCTGGTGGTTGGCCTTGAGCTGGCCAGCTCCCACCCGGACGGCCCCTGGGCGGCTATCAGTGCGGCGGCAGGTGCAGCCTCCCTGCTCGCGGCCGTGCTCTGGATGCGCCGGGCCAGCAACCCCCTGTTCAACTTGGAGGTATTCCGGACCCGCACCTTCCGCGCGATGGCCACCGGCGGATTCGTTTACCGGCTGACCATCAGCTCGGTTCCCTTCCTGCTGCCCCTGATGTTCCAGGCCGGTTTCGGCTGGACCCCTATCCACGCGGGCATCATGGTGGCAGCCGTCTTCATCGGCAATATCGGCATCAAACCGGCCACCACTCCCCTGATCCGCCGCTTCGGGTTCAAGGCCATGCTGGTGTTCGCATCCCTCGCCTCAGCAGCCACTTTTGCGCTGTGCGCCCTGCTGACCCCGGAGACTCCGCAGGTACTAACGTTTGGCCTCCTGGTCTGCAGCGGGGCGTTCCGCTCCATCGGGTTCTCGTCCTACGCGTCGGTGCAGTACGCCGATATCGTCCCCGCCCAGCTGACATCGGCCAATACCGTTTCGGCAACCCTGGTGCAGCTCGCAGCGGGTTCCGGAATCGCAGTGGCTGCCCTGCTGATCCGCATCTTCGACGGGCTTGGTTCATTCCCCCACGACGACGCCGGTCCGTACCGCGGAGCCTTCCTGGCCATGGCGGTCCTGATGCTGGCCAGTACCGTGGACAGTGTCCTGCTCCCGCGGCATGCGGGAGCAGCGGTCAACCGGCCTGCGCCAGAACCAGCGGAAGCACAGCCCCTGCCCCGGCCTGCCGAAGGGCACGCCCCGCGACAGTAAGGGTCCACCGGCTGTCCGCCAGGTCGTCGATCAGCATCACGCTCTGCCCCTGGACGGAAGCCAACGCCGCTTCTAGCTCGGGGCCAACCACCACCCGGTCCCAGACCCCGGCCAGCCGGTATGCGCTGTTGCCGCCCCGGCTTCCTGTGGGGCCTCCGTGGGCCAGCTGCAGGCCGCCGAGGTAAGGGATGCGGCCAATGTCCGAAATCCCGCGGGCGAGGGATTCCACCAGCTGCGGTTTGCCGCGCGACGGCATGCTCACGATCGCGGCCGGCCGGCCACCACCGCTCCAGCCCGCCGTCCGGGGGTCACCCGTTCCCCACTCCCGCAGGACCTGGACGCAGGCCTGCAGCATGGCAGGGTCCACCGGACGGTCTTCCGCGCCGGAGGCGAAGATTGTGCGCAGGGCGCCGCCCCAGCCAAGATCGGTCAGCCTGGCCAGGACGCGGCCCTCTGACAGCGCCTCCGGCGGCTTGATCTTTCCCTTGACCGGAACGCCCAGCCGGTCCATCCCGCTGGGCCACTGCAGCCGCGGCTCAAGGACGCCGCCGGCCCTGCTGAGCGTCTGCCCGGCCGCGTTCGTGGCATCAGCTGCGACGTCGGCGGGGAACCACTGCCCGGCGCAGTTGTCGCACCGGCCACAGGCGTGGGCGGTCTCATCGTCGAGGACGGACGTGATGTACTCCATCCGGCACCCGGCTGTGTCCTGGTAGATGATCATGGAGTCCTGCTCATCCACGCGGGCCTCGGCAATGCGCTGGTACCGCTCCGCGTCATAGACCCACGGCCGCCCGGTGGAGCGCCAGCCGCCGCCTACCCGTTCCACGGCTCCATCCACCGAGAGGACCTTGAGCAGCAACTCAAGCGGGGTCCGGCGCAGGTCCACGCGTGCTTCCAGCGCCACGGTGGACACGGCATTTCCCGCCTCGGCGAGCGCCGTCAGGACAGCGGCAGCTTTCTCCTCCGAGGGCATGGACGCGGTAGCGAAGTACTGCCAGATGTCTCGGTCCTCGGAGCCCGGCAACAGCAGGACATCGGCGTTGGCGGCTCCACGCCCTGCACGGCCCACCTGCTGGTAGTAGGCAACCGGCGACGACGGCGCCCCGAGGTGGACCACGAACCCAAGGTCCGGCTTGTCGAAGCCCATGCCCAGTGCGGACGTGGCCACCAAGGCCTTGACCTGGTTGTCCTTGAGCAGCTGCTCGGCGCGTTCCCGGTCTGCGGGGTCGGTACGGCCGGTGTAGGACAGCACCTCGTGCCCAGCCTCAGCCAAGAGCCGGGCGGTGTCCTCGGCGGCGGAAACGGTCAGGGTGTAGATGATGCCGCTGCCGGGCAGGTCCGACAGATGGGTCAGCAGCCACCCGAGGCGCTGACGGGCGTCAGGTAGCGCCAAAACGCCGAGCCGCAGCGAATCGCGGCCTAGGGCCCCGCGGATAGTGAGGACGCCGGCACCGAGTTGCTCTTCGATGTCGTGGACCACGCGGGAGTTGGCGGTGGCCGTGGTGGCCAGCACCGGCACCGATTCCGGCAACTGCTCGATGAGGTCTGCGATCCGGCGGTAATCGGGACGGAAGTCGTGGCCCCAGTCCGAGATGCAGTGGGCTTCATCGATGACCAGCAGTCCGGTGCGCCGGATCAGTTCCGGCAGCTGGTTTTCCCGGAAAGAGGGGTTGGTCAAACGTTCCGGCGAGACCAGGAGAACGTCAACCTGGTCCGCCGCAAGCTGTTCGCGGACGGTGTCCCACTCCAACTGGTTCGCCGAGTTAATGGCGACGGCCCGGACACCGGCCCTGGCGGCAGCCGCCACCTGGTCACGCATCAATGCCAGCAACGGCGACACGATCAGGGTGGGCCCCGCCCCGCGGCGGCGCAGCAGGAGTGACGCCACGAAATAGACAGCCGATTTGCCCCACCCGGTGCGCTGGACCACCAAAGTCCGACGGCCGCCGTCGACCAGTGCCTCTATGGCCTCGTACTGGCCATCGTGGAAATCTGCCCCCGAGTTTCCCACCAGCTCGCGCAGCACCGCCAGCGCCTGGCCGTGGGTGCCGGTACCGGAACCTCCCGGAGGGGAAGGCAGCGCAAAGGAAGCGGCAGCCCCAAAATCAGCGTCAGAGTCAGTATCGGTCTGGGAAAGGGTGGCGTTCCGGTTATCAACCATTGATTCAGTATCCCAGCCGCCCCTGACAACCAGCCTCCGCCCAACAGTTATGTGGAAAGGCCCACAGATCCCTTCCGTCACAATCACCAGCCCTCGTCTCCCCCTCCACAGGCACCGCACGGGTCCACGTAAGATAAAGCCCGTGACTAGCGAACAGACAACGACTTTTGACCTTTCGGCATCCTTCAAGGCCTACGACGTCCGCGGCATTGTGGGCGAATCGATCACCGCCGAAATCGTCGAAGCCGTGGGGGCCGCTTTCGTGGACGTCCTGCAGCTCGAAGGCCAGACCATCCTGGTGGGCGGCGACATGCGCCCCTCCTCGCCCGAGTTCAGCAAGGCTTTTGCCGACGGTGCTGCCACCCGCGGCGCCAACGTGGAACTGCTGGACCTGATCTCCACCGACGAGCTCTACTTCGCCTGCGGCCTCCTCTACCGGGCGGGGGCCACCTTCACCGCCAGCCACAATCCTGCCGGCTACAACGGCATCAAGATGTCCAAGGCCGGCGCTGTCCCCATCTCCTCCGAAACAGGCCTGAAGGACATCCAGTCCCTGGCCGAGCACTACCTCAGCACGGGGACCATCCCGGCTGCCGGCCAGCGCGGCCAGATTGGCGTGCGCGACGTCCTGAAGGAGTACTCCGAGTACCTCCGCAAGCTCGTGGACCTCTCGGGATCCCGCCGCCTGAAGGTTGTGGTGGATGCCGGAAACGGCATGGCCGGGCTGACCACGCCCGCCGTTCTGGGTGACGCCCTGCTGCCCAAGCTGCCGTTCGACATCATCCCTCTGTACTTCGAACTGGACGGTTCCTTCCCGAACCACCCCGCCAACCCGCTGGAACCGGAAAACCTCCGGGACCTGCAGGCCGCTGTCATCCAACACGGCGCGGACATCGGGCTGGCCTTCGACGGCGACGCCGACCGCTGCTTCGTGGTGGACGAAAAGGGCGAGCCCGTCTCGCCGTCGGCCGTTACCGGCATGGTGGCCCGGCGCGAAATTGCCCGAGCGAAGGCCCAGGGCGAAGCCACCCCCACGATCATCCACAACCTCCTTACGTCCCGCGCGGTGGCCGAGCTGGTGGAGCACGACGGCGGCCGGGCCGTCCGTACACGCGTGGGACACTCCTTCATCAAGGCAGTCATGGCCGAGGAAGGCGCGGTGTTCGGCGGCGAGCACTCGGCACACTTCTATTTCCGCGACTTCTGGAACGCGGACACCGGCATGCTGGCGGCCATGCACGTCCTGGCCGCACTGGGTGAGCAGGACGGCCCGCTGTCCGAGCTCGGCCGCGAGTACGAGCCCTATGTCAGCTCCGGGGAGATCAACTCCGAGGTGGAGGACAAGCCCGCCGCCGTCGAGCGCGTGCGTGCAGACTTCGCCGGCGAAGACATCACCATCGACACCCTGGACGGCAGCACCTTCACGGCCAACGACGGCAGCTACTGGTTCAACCTGCGGCCGTCCAACACCGAACCTTTCCTGCGGCTCAACGCCGAAGCGACAGACCAGGCCACGATGGAACGGGTCCGGGACCGGGTCCTGGCCCTCGTGCGGGCCTAACCCGTGGCTGACCATACCGGACCCGCCACGGCGGGGCAGGAAAGCTGGCGGGACTCTGTCCCCGAAGCCACGGCGACCGATCTTGAAAATCTCCTCGGAACCGGCGTCAGCGCCGCCCAGGAGCAGCTTCAGCGCGCCGGTGGCTTCCTCCCGTTCGCCCTCACGGTGCAGAACGACGGCGAGGTACGGCTGGTGGCCGTCTCCCCGGCGGACGCCGAGGGAGGAAGCGGCGCCGAGTTCGACGCTGACGCCATGATCAGCGACCTGAACGCGCTGTTGAAGCAGAACCGGGACGATTACCGCGCCGCTGCCCTGGTGTGCGACATCCTGCTGGTGGAGGAGGACTCCGACGCCATCCACGTTGCCGCCGAGCATCGGGACGGCTCGGTTTTCGCCGCCGTGCTTCGCTACGCGGCCAACGCCGCCACCCAGGCCTGGGAGTTCGGCCAGCTCGAGGCCGACTCCAGCGAGCCCGCCATCTGGGTGGACTAGACCAGGCGCCGCGCCATGAAAATCAACGCGTTTGCCGACGTCAGCCTGCGGGCACTGATGGTGCTGGCGGCCGTTCCGGGCGGCCAGCTCCTGACCACGCAGAACATTGCGGACTCCGTGGGGACGCCGTACAACCACGTCAGCAAGGCCATGGCCAGGCTCCGCACCATGGGGCTGATCGATGTGGAGCGGGGCCGCACCGGTGGTTCCCGGCTGAGCAGCGCCGGCCGGACAGCCACCGTGGGACAGATCCTGCGTGAGCTCGATACCCGCACGGACCCGGCCGACTGCATGACCGCCAACGGCAATTGCCCGCTGATCAATGAATGCAAGCTGCGCGCAGCCTTGGCCCGGGCACGCGAGGCGTTCTACCGTGAGCTTGATCCGGTAGTCATTGCCGACCTTCCGGGGTCCCGCCAAATGGCTCCCGTTTTCGAGATGATCGGCCTCCGCCCGCAACTGCTGGAACCGCTCCGTCCGAGCGTGCAGCGGGGGCAGTAGCCAGCCCCCGCACCACCCCCAGCCGGGAGCTTTCTCCCAGTTTGATTTCAAACTTCTACGAGGTGTAGAACTAAGGCAGAAATACTTGTATTTCAAATGCAAGCATTTCGCCAAGGCCGGACGAAGGCCCCGGTCCCAACCTCAGGAGTCCGCAATGCTCTCGGATAAATCCCGCCCCGTCATCGAAGCCACACTGCCACTGGTGGGGTCACGGATCGGCGACATTACCCCCAAGTTCTACGCCCGCCTGTTCGCCGCACACCCGGAACTCCTCGATGGCCTTTTCAGCCGCTCCAACCAGCGGAACGGCAGCCAACAGCAGGCCCTGGCCGGAAGCATCGCTGCTTTTGCGACCCACCTGGTCAACAACCCGGGCACCCTGCCGGAAACCGTGCTGTCCCGCATCGCCCACCGCCACGCCTCCCTCGGCATCACCGAACCGCAGTACAAGGTGGTCTACGAGCACCTGTTCGCCGCGATCGCCGAGGACCTGGCCGAAGTGATTACCCCGGAAATCGCAGAGGCCTGGACCGAGGTCTACTGGCTCATGGCAGACGCGCTTATCAAACTGGAAAAGGGCCTGTACGCGGCCCAGGCCAACGGCAGGATGTGGGCGCCGTGGCGAGTGGCCGCCAAGACGCCGGCCGGCGTCGGATCCATGACGTTCACCCTGGAACCAGCCGACGACACCCCCATCACCGAAGCACTTCCGGGCCAGTACGTCAGCGTCAAGGTCCAGCTTCCGGACGGCCTGCGCCAGGTGCGCCAGTACTCCCTGTCGGGCGAAGCCGGCACCAGCCGCAGCTTTACCACCAAGAAGGACGACGGCGGTGAGGTCTCCCCCGTCCTGCACAACAATGTCCACGTGGGCGACATCCTCGACATCTCGAACCCCTACGGCGAAATCACGCTCAAGGAAGGCGACGGCCCGGTGGTCCTGGCCTCGGCAGGCATCGGCTGCACCCCTACGGCCTCCATCCTGCGCTCGCTCGCCGAAACCGGCTCCGACCGGCAGGTCCTCGTGCTGCACGCGGAAAGCACCCTGGACAGCTGGGCCCTGCGCGGCCAGATGACGGATGACGTGAAGCGCCTGGAAGGTGCCGAGCTGCAGCTCTGGCTGGAGCAACCGGTGGACGGTGCGAAGGAAGGATTCATGTCCCTGCGCGAGGTGGACCTTCCCGCCGATGCGTCCCTGTACCTGTGCGGTCCGCTGCCGTTCATGAAGAACATCCGCAACGAGGCCATCAACGCCGGCATCCCGGCAACCCGCATCCACTATGAAGTCTTCGGCCCGGACATCTGGCAGGCTTCTTAAAAGCAAAAGTACGACGACGGCCCCGCACCTTCTCTGCAAAAGGTGCGGGGCCGTCGTCGTACTCAGCGAAGAAGTGCTAGGCCAGGCGGGACTTCAGGCCGCTCAGCTCGGACTGCAGCGCCTGCGGGAGCGAGCCGCCGAAGTTGTCGAACCACTCCTCGATGGAGGCCAGCTCGGTGGCCCATTCGGCGGGGTCAACCTTGACGGCTTCCTCCACCTGGGCGGGGGTCATGTCCAGGCCTTCGAGGTCAATGGCCTCGCCCGTGGGAACGAATCCGATGGGGGTTTCGACAGCGTCGGCCTTGCCCTCGAGGCGCTCAATGGCCCACTTGAGGACGCGGGCGTTGTCGCCGAACCCGGGCCAGGCGAAGCCGCCTTCGGAGTTCCGGCGGAACCAGTTGACCAGGAAGATCTTGGGCAGCCGTTCAGGGTTGGCCTTGGCGGACAGGTTGACCCAGTGGTTCAGGTAGTCGCCTGCGTCGTAGCCGATGAAGGGCAGCATGGCCATGGGATCGCGGCGGACCACGCCCACCGCACCGGCTGCAGCTGCAGTGGTTTCGGAGGACAGGGTGGAGCCCATGAAGATGCCATTGGACCAGCTGCGGGCCTCGGTCACCAGCGGGATGGTGGTCTTGCGGCGACCGCCGAACAGGATCGCGGACAGCTCCACACCCTCCGGGCTGTTGTATTCCTCGGCAAGCATGTCGATCTGGTCGATCGGGGTGCAGAAGCGGGAGTTCGGGTGCGCAGCGGGCTTGTCCGAGTCGGGCGTCCAGGAGTTGCCCTGCCAGTCCGTCAGGTGCGCAGGGGTTTCCTCGGTCATGCCCTCCCACCACACGCCGCCGTCGTCGGTCATCGCAACGTTGGTGAAGATGCTGTTGCCCTTGGCGATGGCGCGCATGGCGTTGGGGTTGGTGCCCCAGCCGGTACCGGGGGCCACACCGAACAGGCCGGCTTCGGGGTTAACGGCGCGGAGCTCGCCTTCCTTGCCGAAACGCATCCAGGTGATGTCGTCGCCGAGGGTCTCGACCTTCCAGCCGCTGATGGTGGGATCAAGCAGCGCAAGGTTGGTCTTGCCGCAGGCGGACGGGAAGGCAGCGGAGACGTAGTACGTCTTCTGCTCGGGCGAGGTGAGCTTGAGGATGAGCATGTGCTCGGCCAGCCAGCCCTCGTCGCGGGCCATGACGGAAGCGATACGCAGGGCGTAGCACTTCTTGCCGAGCAGGGCGTTGCCGCCGTAGCCCGAGCCGAACGACCAGATGGAGCGCTCTTCCGGGAAGTGGACAATCCACTTGTCCGGGTTGCACGGCCAGGGCACGTCGGCCTGGCCCTGCTCCAGCGGCGCACCCAGGGAGTGCAGGGCCGGAACGAAGAAGGCGTTGGTCTCGGTGATGCGGTCCAGGACATCGGTGCCGATGCGGGCCATGATGCGCATCGAGGCCACAACGTAAGCGCTGTCGGTGATTTCGACGCCGAACTTGGGGTCCTCCGCGTCAAGGTGGCCCATGACGAAGGGGATGACGTACATGGTGCGGCCGCGCATGGAGCCCGCGAACAGGCCGCGCAGCTTCTCCTTCATCTCCGCCGGAGCCATCCAGTTGTTGGTGAAGCCGGCGTCGCGCTTGTTCTCGGAGCAGATGAAGGTCTGCTCCTCGACCCGGGCGACATCGGCCGGATCGGAGAAAGCTGCGAAGGAGTTGGGGAACAGGTCCTGATTGAGCCTGGTCAGCGTGCCGGCGGCAACGAGTTCATCGGTGAGGCGCGCGTTCTCCTCTTCGGACCCGTCAACCCAGTAGATGCGGTCCGGCTGCGTCAGCTCAGCAACTTCTTCGACCCATGCCAGCAGTCCGGCATGTGTGGTGGGTGCTTCGTCAAGCAGCGGCTTCTGTGCCAGATCGCCCATTGCGGTTCCCTTCCTCGGGTTCATCGGTGTGTCCTAAATGCTATGGTCCGGACCAGTGCCGGTTTTCGGCAGTTTGCTTGCTACAACTTTGCTCAAAATGCGGATTCCGCGAGATTTCAAGGAATATTTGTGGAAAATTCTACGATTAAGTGAGGAAGGTCACCTAGACCGGTCTAGTAGCGCAGATAACAGCGCTCTCGATTTGGCACTCCGTCGAGACTCGCGTAAAGTAATTCGAGTTCCAAGGAGAGCGGTTCTTCTCCAGGAACACGAGATGCGCCCATAGCTCAGCTGGATAGAGCGTCTGTCTACGGAACAGAAGGTCAGGGGTTCGAATCCCTTTGGGCGCACAAATGAGGTCCGCACCGGTTCGCCGGTGCGGACCTTTTGCTTTAAGCCCCAGGCTCTCAGGCCACCCGCGCCCGCCAGCCCTTGCCCCGCCTCCCCGGCGTAGGCTGTCCCCATGATTCCTGAGCCTGCTGGGCGCGAGTATGACGTGGTAATAATCGGTGCCGGAGCTGCCGGCGAAAACGTGGCGGACCGCGTGGTCAAGGGCGGGCTCACCGCCGTACTCGTTGAGGCCGAACTGGTGGGCGGTGAGTGCTCATACTGGGCCTGCATGCCCTCCAAGGCCCTGCTCCGGCCGGGCACCGCACTGCACGGAGCGCAGACGACCCCCGGCGCCAAGGAGGCCGTCACCCGGACCCTGGATGCCAAAGCCGTCCTCTCCCGCAGGAACTACTTCACCTCCAACTGGACGGACGACTCACAGGTGGACTGGGTCAAAGATTCCGGCATCGACCTGATCCGCGGCCACGCCTTCCTCACCGGGCCCCGGACTGTTGAGGTGGCAGGGCTGGACGGAACAGACCACCGCCTCAACGCCCGGCACGCCGTGGTCCTGGCCACCGGATCGGTGCCCACCCAGCCGCCCATTGACGGGCTGGCGGACGTTCAGGTCTGGAGCAATCGGGAAGCCACCTCGGCCAGCGAGGTACCGGCCCGGCTGGCAGTGCTGGGCGGCGGCGTGGCAGGAACTGAACTGGCCCAGGCCTTTGCCCGGCTGGGCTCGGCAGTAACGCTCGTTGCGCGGAGCGGCCTGCTGGGAAGCTTCCCGGAAGAAGCCGCCGGGCTTGTTGCCGCCGGCCTGCGGGCTGACGGCGTGGACCTTCGCCTCCACACGGCCACGCAGCGGATCGGCATGGACGACGACGGGACGTTCAGTATCGAGCTCGGCGACGGTTCCAGCATCACGGCCGACAAGGTCCTGGTCTCCACGGGCCGGCACCCCGCCCTTGAGGGACTTGGCCTGGAAAGCGTCGGTTTCGGCGCGGGCGCGGACGGGCGCTTGATCCTTGAAACGGACAACACCGGACTGGTCCAGGCCGCGCAGGGTGACGGGGACTGGCTGTATGCGGTGGGCGACGCCGCGGGCCGCAATCTCTATACGCACCAGGGCAAATACGAGGCACGCGCCACCGGGGACGCCATTGCGGCCCGCGCCCAGGGAGAACTGGATGGACGTCCGGCGGACTGGAGCCGTTTCGCCCAGACCGCCAACGATCACGCCGTCCCCGGTGTGGTCTTCACCGACCCGGAACTCGCAACGGTGGGCCGCAGTCTCCAGCGGGCCCGCAAGGACGGCTACAACGTCTCGTCAGTGGAGCTCCCCATCCAGGTTGCGGGGTCCTCACTGCACTCCGAGAACTACGAGGGCTGGGCGCAGCTGGTCATCGACGAAGACCGGAAAGTCCTCCTGGGCGCTACTTTCGCCGGGCCGGACGTGGCCGAGCTCCTGCACGCGGCGACCATCGCCGTCGTGGGTGAAGTTCCGCTCCACCGGCTCTGGCATGCGGTCCCCGCCTATCCCACCATTAGCGAGGTGTGGCTGCGCCTGCTGGAGAAGTACGGGCTATAGGGGCCAGTATTTGAACTGACCGGTCAGTTTGGTTAGTCTTGACGCAGACACTTTCTGTGAAAGGCTCCCCTTGCTCTCAGCACGCCAGCTTTCCGTCAAAGGCCGCCGCGATCCCCTGCTCCCTCCCACCACGCTTGCCGTGGAGCGGGGACAGCTCCTGCTGGTGGCCGGTGACCGCCAGGACCAGCGCACGGCCCTTGCCCTCGCCCTCAGCGGGCGGATGAAATCCACCGGCGGCTCGGTCACCTGGGACGGGCAGCAGCGCACCCGGCAACTGCGGCTGGCCAGTGCCCTGGTGGACTCCCCCGGCGTGAACGAGCCGGAGGAACACCTGAGCGTGCGCGACCTCGTGACGGAGGACCTTGCCCTGGTGCCGCGCCGCTACCGGGGTGCGCTGCTCAGCGGCCCTTGGCTCAAGGTGAACCGCTTCGAGGACATCGCGGGCCTCTGGACCGAACAGCTGGACCCCGCCCGGCGGCTGGAGCTGCTAACCGCCCTGGCGCTGGCCAACCCGCATACCGACCTCCTCGTGGTGGACTCTCCGGACAGGCACAGCGCGGACAACGCCGCCTGGCTGCCCCGCCTGCAGCAATTGGCGTCCGACGCCGGAAGGCCGCTCGCGGTCATCGCCACCGTGCGCGCCCTCCCGCCGTCGTGGGACGGCCCGTCCGCCGTTGTGGGCAACGCTGCTGCGGCAAATGCGCCCGTGACGGAAACGGGCGAGCCGATTGATGGCGGGCAGACTGCCCACCACGAAGCGGGCCCCCACAACGAAGCGGGCATCCACAATGAAACGCCGGCGGACCATCCGAGGGACAAGGAAGCCTTCACCACGGGCGCCCACAGCCTCGAAGGCCCGGCCACACCTGCACACACCGGGCAGCATGTCCGGACCGATGAACTCGAAACCGAGGTTGCCAAGTGACAGTCATCCGGCTGGCCCGTTCCGAACTCAAGCGCATGACGGGCGGCCTGTTGCCCAAGCTGACCATCCTGGCGCTGACCATGGTCCCCCTCCTGTACGGGGCCGTCTACCTGTACGCCAACTGGAACCCCTACGGCCACCTGAACAACCTCGATGCCGCCCTGGTGGTGGAGGATACGGGGGCCGGCAGCAGCGACGGTACCCGTCTAGAGGCCGGGGCGAAGGTAGCGGACAGCCTGGTGGAGGGCAATGTCTTCCACTGGATCCCGGTGGAAAGCTCCGCGGCAGCGGATGAGGGCGTCAGCAGCGGCCAGTACGCCTTTGCCCTGAAGATCCCGAAGGACTTCTCAGCCAACCTGGCGTCACCGGGCAGCTTCGACTCCGCGAGCCAGGCGATGCTCAACGTCACCACCAACGATGCGAACAACTACCTCCTCAGCACGATTGTGGACAAGCTGACCACTGCGGTTCACACCACGGTGGCCACCGAGGTGGGTGAGGAAACCGCCAACCAGCTGCTCACCGGCTTTGGAACCATCCACACGCAAATGGTGAAAGCGGCCGACGGCGCGGGGCAGCTGGCGGACGGCGTCGCCACCCTCCGCGACGGCACCGTGACGCTGCATCAGGGAACCACGGATCTGAGCAGCGGAGCCTCCCAGCTCCAGGCGGGGCAGCTGAAGCTCCGGGACGGCGCCAACCAGCTCACCGACGGCGCCGGACAGCTAAGCAGCGGGCTGTCCATATTGAAGGACAAGACCGGTTCGCTCCCCACCGACTCGCAGACGCTTGCGTCCGGCGCGGCGCAGGTGGCCGCCGGGAATGCCCAGCTCAACACCAAGGTCCAGGATGTGGCAACACAGCTGGGGGCGGCGGACCAGGGGCTGCGGGCACGGGTACTTGAGTCGAACAGCAGGCTGGTGGCCTCGGGTGTCCTGACGCAGGAGCAGGCCAACGCCATCCTTGCCGACTTCGATGCCGCGGCAACGTCCAGCCCGGTGGCCGCCGCCAAGGCGAAGCTGCAGTCGGACGCGGCCCAGATCCAGCAGCTCGCCGACGGCTCCGAGGCCGTGAGCGTGGGCGCCGCGCAGCTGGCCGCCGCCACGCCCGCCCTGAAGGATGCCATCCGGCAGGCCTCCAGCGGCGCCGACCAGCTCCATACCGGTGCCGCCACCCTGGCCACCGGCGAGCAGGCAGCGCTGGACGGTACCTCCAGCCTGGCCGCGGGAGCCCAGAAGCTCGATTCCGGTGCTGCCCAGCTGGCCGAGGGTGCCGGCACGGCCGCGGACGGTTCACGCACGCTGGCCGACGAGATCGGCAAGGGTGCGGGGCAGGTTCCCAACCCCGACGACGCCCAGAAGGACAACCTGTCCAGGGTCATGGCAGATCCGGTTGCGGTCAGCAACGTTTCGCAGGCCAAGGCCAACTCCTACGGCGCCGGGCTGGCCCCGTTCTTCCTCACGCTGGCCCTGTGGATCGGCATTTTCATGCTGGTGCAGGCCATGCGCCCCATCACCCAGCGGGCGCTGGCCTCCAATGCCCCGTCCTGGAAGATCGCACTGGGCGGCTGGCTCCCCTTCCTGGCTGTATCCGTTGTGCAGGCGTCCCTGCTGACCCTGGTGGTGAACGTCGCCCTGGGCCTGAACCCCGCGCATCCGGTGATGATGTGGCTGTTCATGCTGGCGGCGGCCATGGCGTTCAGCGCCTTGATCCAGGGGATCGTTGCGCTGCTGGGCTCCCCCGGCAAGCTGGTGGTGCTCATCCTGCTGGTGCTCCAGCTCGTGTCCTCGGGAGGCACCTTTCCCTGGCAAACCACGCCGCAGCCCCTGCATTTGGTGCACGAGATCCTTCCCATGGGGTACGTGGTGACCGGAATGAGGCACCTGATCTACGGGGCGGACCTGTCCATGATCCTGCCCACCGTGGCCGGGCTCCTGGGCTACACGCTGCTGGGTACCGTGATGTCCACGCTGGCAGTGCGCAAGAACAAGTACTGGACTTTGAAGACGCTCAAGCCGGAGATTGCCGTATGAGCAAGGACCCGGAGGATACGGGCGCTGCCTTGGCAGACGGGGCATCGGCAGGTGCGGTCCTGGAAACGGCGGAAATGGGCACCCACCCGTTGGACGTTGCGAAAGCGCGGCGGCCGGCCCGGACCACGGCCACCCGGCAGAAGCTGTTCGACGCGTCAATGGCACTGATCGGCGAGCGCGGGGCCGCAAACGTGACGGTGGACGAAATCGCCGCGGCCGCAGGGGTTTCGAAAGGTACGGTCTACTACAACTTCGGCAGCAAGTCCGAACTGATCGCCCAGCTGCTGAGGCATGGTGTGGACATCCTGAAGGCCAGGCTGCTGGGAGCCGCCGACGCCGGAAGCCCCCGTTCCGGACGCCCGCGCAAGGGCGGTAAGACCGGCGGTGCCGAAGCCGGGAGTTCCGTCGCCCCAGCCGGGGATCCCTCCGTTTCGGCCGGGGATCCCCTAGTGGCCATGGAGGCGATGATCGGGCAGGCCATGGATTTCATGGCCGAGTACCCGTCCTTCGCCCGGCTGTGGGTGAGCGAGAACTGGCGTATCCCCAGCGAGTGGCAGGGCACCTTCGCGGTGCTTCGCGGAGAGCTGTTGGAGGTGGTGGGGCAGGCTGTGGACAACGTGGCGAAGGCCTACCCGGTGGACGAGTCCGTACCCCGTGGGAGCCTTGAAACGGCCATCTTCGGCGCCTGCTTCGTGGTGGGCCTGGACCGGCAGACCTACAACCCCGAACGAACCCGTGACCAAAGCGTTGCAGCAATCATGGCCATCATGCGCGGCTACGTCCTGAAGGATGCGCACGCTCGGGGATGATGGAGCACATGCGTCACATGGGCAACAGCGGAAAGTTTGCGGTCATTTGCGGCATCGTCGCGGCCGGGCTGCTGGTCCTGACCGGACTGACGCTCGCGGAGCCGGTGTTCCTGGCCTTCCTTGGCGTCCTGGCGCTGGCCTATGTGGCCGCCGTCGCGGAGCTGCTGGTCCGGCGGCGTCGCCTGGCCCTCCTGGCAACGGGTGCGGGTACCAGCATCACTATCGCGTGCTCGCTCGCATTCCTGAGCACCTGGGAGCTGGCGTTCGACGGCGAGTCATCCTTCATCGGCACCCCGTTGCCCACGAACGATCCGGACAACTACTTCATGGTGGCCGCGGCCGCCGCTGCGGGGACCCTCGCGGTCCTCTTCCTGGGCGCCGCGTGGCCGTCCCGCCGTCGTGCCGGCACCGGGCGCAAGCCTGCGGCGGCGGGACGCAGGCCGGTGGCAGCCGGACGCAGGCCGGTGGCAGCCGGACGGCCCGTTGGACGGGGAACGGAACCGAACCCCGCGCAGCGTTCGGGCGTGCAGCGGTCAGGATCGCAGGGTTCGGGCGTGCAGCGGTCAGGATCGCAGCGTTCGGCGGCTCAGCGTGCCCCGGGGACCCGGCCGCCGGCCAGGTTGCCGTCCACGCCTGCCCGCCGCCCGTCGCCGAAATCGGGCAACGGCTCAGCCACCGGCCGCTGAGGCGGCCGGTGGCTGAACGTCACCACCGCCGTCGCCACGCCTGCAAGGAGCAGCAGCCCGCCCCCAATTTCCGTTGGTGTGGGAATTTCCGCGAGGACCAGCCAGGCCGTGCCCATTCCCACCACCGGGACCAGCAGGGTGAACGGAACAACGGCCGACGACGGGTGGCTGGCCAGCAGCCGGTTCCAGATTCCGTAGCCCACCAGCGAGGCGAACACGGCCGTGTACAGTGCGCTCAGCAGCGTGGGTGCTTGCAGGTGCCCTAGTGTCCCCAGCACCGCGCCGGGGCCATCCACCACCAGTGACAGGCAGAACAGGGGCAGCGGCACCACAGCGCCGGACCACACCACCAGGCCCAGCCCCGAGGCCGCCCGCGCCTTCCGGGCAATGACGTTCCCGGCGGCCCAGGAGAGTGCGGCCGCGAGGACGATGAGGAAGGGCAGCAGGGGTGCTACGGCGCTGCGGCCCACGGCAACGACGGCCAGCCCCGCCACGCCCAGGACCACCCCGGCAAGCTGGCGGGGTCCGGGCCGTTCACCAAGGAAGAGGGCGGCCAGCAGGACGGTCAGGAGCACCTGTGCCTGCAGCACCAGGGAAGCGAGCCCTGCCGGCATTCCCAGCGCCATGGCCAGGTACAGGAGCCCGAATTGCCCGGCACTCATGAAGAGGCCGACGCCGATAATCGCCTTCCAGCTGACATCCGGCTTGCGGATGAAGAAGATCCACGGGATCACCACCAGGACGAAGCGCATGGCCACGAACAGCAGCGGCGGGACGTCCCCTCCCCGGGGTGCAGCCCGATGTCGATGGCCACGAAATTCAGGCCCCACAGGATGGCTACCAGGACGGCAAGGAGGGAGTTGCGGAGGTTCACCACATCAGAGTGGCAGAATCACCAATGAAGCACCAGCGTTTATTTCTGCTGGCAATCGTGTAGTTTTGCTTCATGATTGATATCGGGTCACTCCGGGCCCTGGCCGCGATTGAACAGCATCGATCCGTCATTGCAGCCTCCGAAGCCATGGGCTTCAGCCCTTCGGCCGTCTCCCAGCAGGTCAAGAAGCTGGAGAAGGAAGCCGGCTTTGCCGTGCTGGAACGCCGGGGACGGGGCGTGCTGCTCACTGAACGTGGCGTGGCGCTGGCAGCCTATGGGCGGCGCATCCTTGCCGAACTCGAAGAACTCCAGTCCACCCTGCTGGCAGATCCAGCCAAGCCCAGCGGGCAGCTGCGGGTGGTGGCATTTTCTACAGCATGCCGCGGGCTGGTGGGGCCCCTGCTGGGCAATCTGGCCACGGCCGAAAGCGACCTGGACGTCAGCGTCCTGGCCGAAGACCCACGCGAGGCCGTGGCACGCGTGGCAAACGGCGAGGCAGACCTGGGACTGGTGCACAACTGGAATTCCGTGCCTCTGGTGATTCCCGAGCATCTGTCCTTGGAGTGGCTGTGCGAGGACATCGCCGACGTCCTGGTGCACAGCAGCCATCCTCTGGCCGGGCGCTCCGGCGTCACGCCGGCGGACCTGGTGGATGAGAAGTGGATCAGCACCCCGCAAGGAGCCATCTGCAACGAAGCCCTGCTAAGGATCTTCGCCGACCTCGGCCGGGTTCCCGGCATCAAAGTCTACGACCCAGACTTCGCCACCCACATCGCCCTCGTGGAGCAGGCCGCAGTGGTGGCCCTGGTTCCGCGGCTGGGCCGTCCCGCGTTGCCTGAAGACGTGGTTGCCGTGCCCGTCACGGACCCGGTCCAAGCGCGGCAGGTGGGCATAGTCCACCGCAGGACCATGAGGGCCAGCCCGGGCATCCGGTATGTGTCAGAACTGCTGCGCGAGATCGCTGCTAGTGGGCCCGGGGAACCTTGAACCTGGTGATGCGGGCGTCCTGCCCGTCCAGCTCGGCCCACGACTTTTCGGTTTCCAGGACCGTCAGCGCGCTGGTGGGATACCGGGTGGCGGCGTCCATATAGGCGTCATGGTCGGAATCCCGGGAGGCCAGGTGCATCGCCAGGTCCTGGACACCCGGCAGGTGCGAGATCAGCATCAACGTGGTCACCGTGTCCGGAACGTGGTTGACCACGGCAAGCATGCGCAGGGCCGAAGCGGCATACAGCCCGTCCTCGAGCTTGGGCGTAGGAGCCTTGTCCCCCAGCTCCGAACACACCCAGGTGCAGGTCTGTCGGGTACGCAGGGCACTCGAGCACAGGATGAAGTCAGGGACGATGTTGTGCTTGAGCAGCCACTTCCCAGCCAGCGGCGCCTCCCGGTGGCCGCGCTCCTCCAGGGGCCGCTCATGGTCGGCAACCCCGCCGGGCCAGTCCGCCTTGGAGTGCCGCATGATCACAAGCCGGCGAAGATGGTGCTCACTCATGGCCCAAGCCTAACGCCCAAAAACACCAGCCGCGGAGGCCACCCACTCACGGGCCCGAACGCACGAAAGCGGCGTTTCGCGTAGTGCCGCATCGCCGGGGCCCACGCGGCCAGGGTTCCCTGGCCGAGCTTGCGAGGCGAGGGAGGCCGCGGGGCGGAACGAAGGAGGTGTCGAAGGCACGGCGAAATGCCGCTTTCGTGCGTCGGTGAAGGACTAGATCGAGTATTCCGGAGCGGCCCAGACGACGACCTCGGGGTGCTCGTAGAACCGGTAGCCCTGGCCGCGGACCGTGCGGACGGTGTTGGCCAGCCGGCCGAGCTTGGAGCGGAGGCGGCGGATGTGGACGTCGATGGTGCGCTCGTTGGGGACCTCTTCGGCGTTGCGCCACAGTCCTTCGAGCAGTTCGTCACGGCCCACCGTGCGGGTGCCGTTTTCCACCAGGTAGTTCAGGAGTTCAAACTCCTTGAAAGTCAGGTTGAGGGATTCGCCGTCGAGGTGGACTTCGCGGCGGGCGAGGTCGATCAGGACGCCGGAGGGGCGGGGCTCCTGCGGCTGCTGGGGCCGGGGTGCCTCGGTGCGCTGCCGGGCGTTGACGGTGGGGTCGCCGAAGGTGGAACGGACCACGTCGAGCGCGGAACCGGGGGTGCCGGCAGGGGCAACCGCCACGGCGGCGTAGCTTTCGGCGCCGGTCACCAGGGACTGGGCGTAGGCGCGGATTTCCTGGGCAAGCTTGGCAATGGAGGTGCCGGCAGCTGCAGCGGTTTCCTCGTCAATGCCCATGTACAGCACGAACCCGCGGGCCACGTTTTCGTTGGCAACCGGCCGGACGGCGTTGGGCCCGGCCACCACCGGGGTGGGGGCGGTGAGGGGCGCCGCGGTCTCCGTAGGCTGCACGGCGCGGAGCTGGCCGTAGGAGTTGGGGTTGTAGCCCTGGGGTGCGTAGCCCTGAGCCGGGAAGCTGTTTCCGGACGTCGGAGCAAGCGAGGGGCGGGGGCCGAAACCGGGGCGAAGGCCAGACGGCTGGCCGGCCTTGGCGGCGTTACGGACGGAGATGTGGACGTATCCGGATGCAACTGACATGGAATGCTTACCTCAATGTGAATGGCCGCCAGAGCGGCACTCGAATGCTGGGTTTCCCCGCACTGCGAATGGGGAGGGGCGCCCGACGCTGGGCTGGGGGCGAATGCCTAAGAACTTCGAAGGGTGTGGAAGGTCAGGCGTGCATTCGACAACAGCGCATGTCGGCAGCAGCTGATGTGCTGGGCCAATATTCTGCGGCTGCAGGTGCTGTTGAGTTCTTGTTCACATTGGAAGTGTGCAGCGTAACAATGGCAACTTGCAAGTAACAATGGGCAGAATCGTCCGCATCGTGAGACAAAGCGGCAAAATGTGCGACAGATCACGATTCTGGGAAGGTCAAATAATAACGTTCGTTATCCGAGAATGAGCCTTCGGTAGGTCATTTGATTGAACTATCTTCGATAAATGTGCAATCTATCGAATCACTCCGAATTTCAATCGCTTGACATAGAATCCATCCACCGGAGGGTCTCCACTGTCCAATTCGTTGCCGCCTGCTAGCGGTCTTTTCGGCTCCCGACTACCCGAACGAAGCCACCGCGGCGGCGTCTCACATTGCGCCGGCCGTTCAGTTGCTGGTGCTCCCCGCACCCGGCTGCTGCCGTACCGGGCGCCGTCGCAAGCAGTATGGTCTGGGCCGTGTAGCTGTCCGAGGATTTGAGGGCGGTAACGCGGACGGTTAACCCGGATCTGACTTCCGAGATGCCCAAGGTGCCACCCGTGCTGCCGCTGCCCCGGTTATCCAAAGCCCGGCTGCCCAATGCCCGGCCGTCCAAAGCCCCGGGCGCCCCCTCTGCCGGGTACGGCTGCGGTGCGCCCCACCCTGCCGGCTGTTCCTGCCACCGGTCCGCGTCCGCCGTCGTACTCCCCCATCCGGCGGGCTGGCCGCTGAACGGGAGCGGCCCAATCCCGGGACGGCAGTGCTGACCGTGACATTCGGACCTTGGCGCCGACGCTGCCACACCCGCTGCGACGCCCAGCTGGCTAGGCTGGGATTCACAGCTGGGGCACAGGAAGCCCAAAGCCAGCCTATATCGAAGGATCGGAGAGTTGTCCCATGGCCACCTCGCACTCCATGACCAACAACCTCCCCAAGCTCTCCCACCCGGACGGCTCCCCTATCCGCGCCTTGGTGGTGGACGACGAACCGAGCCTTTCCGAGCTGATGAGCATGGGCCTGCGGATGGCGGGGTGGTCCGTGGCAGTGGCAGCGGACGGGCCCGAGGCGGTGAAGCTGGCCAAGGACTTCCGCCCCGACGTCCTGGTGCTGGACGTGATGCTTCCGGGGTTCGACGGCGTGGAGCTGCTGGGCAGGATCCGCGCCTTCGCGCCGGAGGTGCCAGCCCTCTTCCTGACCGCCAAGGACGCAGTCCAGGACCGTATCGTCGGCCTGGCCGCCGGCGGTGACGACTATGTCACCAAACCGTTCAGCATGGAGGAAGTCATCCTCCGCCTGCACCGGCTGGTCCAGCGCTCAGGCGTCGCAGCCATGGACACTGCCGAATTGGTGGTGGGCGACCTGGTGCTCAACGTCGACACCCGGGAAGTCACCCGCGCCGGTGATGATGTGCAGCTGACGGCCACCCAGTTCGAGCTGCTCCGCTACCTCATGGAGAACCCCAAGCGCGTCATCAGCAAGGCGCAGATCCTTGACCGGGTGTGGGACTACGACTTCGGCGGCCAGGCCAACATTGTGGAGCTCTACATCTCCTACCTCCGCAAGAAGATCGACGCCGTCCATCCGCCTATGATCCACACCGTCCGCGGGGCCGGCTACGTCATCAAGCCGGCAGAGTAGCTCGCCATGGCCACTTCAGAAGCTCCCTACGCCCGGAGTTGGCTCAGGCCGGCAACCTGGCACCTGCGTACCCGGCTGATCGCCCTGGCCATGGCCCTGCTCATCGCCATCTGCGGCGCCGTTGGCATCGTGAGCTACGCATCGATGGACGCCTTCCTGACCCGGCAGCTCGATGACCAGCTCAGCCAGGCCGCAAACCTTGCCGACAACCCCGGCCGCCCGCCGTTTGGCGGCTTCAATGGACGGGACCCCCTGGACGCCAGGGGCCAGAGAATCGGCACAGTGAACGCGAGCATCCGCAACGGCCAGGTGAGTTCCGGCGGTTTCCTCGCCTCGGACACCACCCGCCAACCCTTGTCCACGGAGGACAAGGAGACGCTCCTTGCACTCGACGCCAACTCCCAGCCGGTGGACCGTTCAATGTCCAGCGGTGACTATCGGCTGATCGCGGTCCAAACAAACTCCGGCGATGTCCTGGTCACGGGACTCCCCCTGGCTACCAAGGAAAGTACCCTCAGGTCCCTGGTGTGGACCTTCGTGTTCGTATCGTTGGGCGGTTTGCTGTTGATCGGCCTGGTGGGGACGGTACTGATCCGCCGCACCATGAAACCCCTGGAACAACTTTCCGAGGTTGCCACCCGGGTGTCTGAGCTGCCCCTTGACGCCGGTGAGGTGGCGCTCGCCGTCAGGGTGCCGGCGTCGAACTCCAACCCGGGCACCGAAGTGGGCAGTGTGGGGCATGCACTGAACCTCATGCTGGACAACGTGGCCAGCGCCTTGGAAGCCCGGCAGAAGAGCGAAACCAAGGTGCGCCAGTTCGTGGCGGATGCCTCGCACGAGCTCCGCACCCCTCTGACCGCCATCCGTGGTTACACCGAGCTGATGCGGATGACCGAGGACTTCACACCCGACGGTCAGAAATCGCTGGCCCGGGTACAGAGCCAGTCCGAGCGGATGACGGCACTGGTGGAGGACCTGCTGCTCCTGGCGCGGCTGGATGAGGGCCAGCCGCTCAAGCTGGCCGAGGTGGATCTGACGCAGCTGGTGGTGGAAAGCGTCAGCGACGAAAAGGTCATGGCCCCCAGCCACACCTGGCGGCTGGATCTTCCTGCGGAGCCGGTGCTGATCCACGGGGACGGCGCGCAGCTGCGGCAGGTGCTCATGAACCTGCTGTCCAACGCCCGCAAACACACCCCTGCCGGAACCACCGTGGTTGCCGGCGTCAGTACGGCACCGGACGGCGCCGCTGTCGTAACGGTCACGGACGACGGCGGGGGCATCCCGGCGGACTTCGTGGACCACGTCTTTTCACGCTTCGCCCGCGCAGACGCGGCCCGCAAGGGCAGCGGCGACCAGGCCGGCGCGGCCGTTGCCGAGGGCACCAGCGGGCTGGGCCTTTCCATCGTCCAGTCCATCGTGGAAGCGCACGGAGGCCGGGTAACGGTCACATCACGGCCGGGGATGACGGAGTTCGCGCTCCGTCTGCCAACCGTGCCCTGAATTCGCCAAGGCGACGCGCCGACGTCGTGATGTCTGTTACCTAAATGTGACTTAAGCGCCGCTCTCCTGTACCGTCGATATGGTGCGGTTCCCGTTCGGGCCGCATATCCGGATGACGCCAAGCTCTGCCACTTCCCGGATTTCGCTTGAACTGAGGCAGAGGCGGGGGACCCACGTCCCGGGCAACGCAGTACTGCCCTTGGGGTTAAGCCAGCACGTGTATTTGCCGTGCGGCCGGATGCCCTCATCCGAACCCGACAGCTAACTCCGCAGGTGTGAGAGGCGAATCAAACATGTCTAAATTCACGGTAAAACCACGCCCAAAATCGGCTCCCAGCCACAGCGCGCAGCCTGAAACCCGCAAGAAGTCTGCCTTCGGCAAGCGCGCGGCGGTCCTCGCCGTGTCCGCAGCGATGCTGGTAGGCGTCGGCGCCGCAGGCCAGGCCACGGACGGATTTTCCCGCGTGGCAGCCACCGGTGCCGAGTCCCCGGCTGCCGCCGATTCCCAGATGAGCATCGAGAAGAGTGAAATCCGCTCGAACCCGGCCGCGTCCGCGCCCGCCGAACTCAAGGTGCAGCCCCAGGAGGCAGCACCGGCACCCGCACCCGCGGCAGAACCTGCCCCGGCTGTAGCGCCTGCACCGGCACCGGCACCGGCACCCGAGCCTGCTCCGGCCCCCGCTCCCGAGCCTGCCCCCGTCGTCGCCGTCAACGACCCTGCCGGCGCACAGGCTTACGCATCCGGCCAGCTGGCCAGCTACGGGTGGGCGCAGGACCAGATGCAGTGCCTGGTCACCCTGTGGACCAAGGAGTCCGACTGGACCACCACCGCTACCAACGCCAGCAGCGGCGCCTACGGGATCGTGCAGTCTCTGCCCGCCGAGAAGATGGCGAGCGCCGGTCCCGATTACCTGACCAACTACCGCACCCAGATCAACTGGGGCCTGAACTACATCAAGGAGCGCTACCAGTCCCCGTGTGGCGCCCTGAACTTCCACTTGGGTAACAACTGGTACTAAGAACCCGCACTGGCTGAGGCCCTTCCGACCGGCCGCCGCCGAACCTTCCCGGTTCAGCGGCGGCCGTCGTCGTCTCCGCAGCCATGCGTGCGAGGTAGCAGTTTTTGGAGTTGACCCTCCGGCCGCCGAGCGGATTGGCACCTGCTTCGCCGTGGCGGCGAAATACCGCGAAGGCGTCGTGGTCCGGGGGGCCAGAACGTGCCGTTACCGTCCCGGGATGTACTGGACGGCCCAGCGGTTGCCGTCGGGGTCTGCGAAGTACACGAAATGACCCCAGTCCTGGACGTCCACATCGCTGACGTCCACGCCGTTGTTCTTCAGGTGGTCGTGGGCGGCCTGGATGTCACTGACCACCAGCTGGAGGTTGGAGCCTGTACCCGGAGGAGCGTCCGTGAGGCCTTCACCGATGCAGATGGAACATGCCGAGCCGGGCGGGGTCAGCTGCACGAAGCGGATGGACTCCGACGGGCGTTCGTCGAAGTCGGCGTTGAAACCAACCTTGTTAACGTAGAAATCCTTGGCGCGGTCCACATCGGACACGGGGACAAACACGAGTTCAAGTTTCCAGTCCATTGCCACAGGCTACGGCCGGACCCCATATTGCGGAAGGCCCTCCGCCCGGTCGATGCGGTTAGCCGGCGATGCCGTACAGGCGGTCTCCCGCATCCCCAAGGCCCGGAACGATGTAGGACTTTTCGTTCAGCTTCTCGTCAATCGAGGCGAGGACGATGTGCACGTTTGCCTCGCCCAGCTCCTCCTCCAGCTTGGCCAGGCCCTCCGGGGCCGCAAGCAGGCAGATGCACGTGACGTCCGAGGCCCCGCGCTTGAACAGGAACTTGATGGCCTCGCGCAGCGTTCCGCCCGTGGCAAGCATGGGGTCCAGGACGAAGACCTGCCGGCCGGTAAGGTCCTCGGGCAGCCGCTCGGCATAGGTGATGATATCCAGGGTTTCCTCGTCGCGGGCCATGCCCAGGAAACCCACTTCTGCGGTGGGGACCAGCTTGGTCATACCCTCCAGCATGCCGAGGCCGGCGCGCAGGATGGGGACCACCAACGGCGTGGGCTTGGTGAAGGCCGTGCCCACAGTGGTGCTGACCGGCGTCTCGATAGTGACGGGTTCGGTGCGGACCTCGCGCGTGGCCTCGTACGCCAGCAGTGTCACCAGCTCTTCGGTCAGCTGCCGGAACACGGGCGAAGGGGTGTTCTTATCCCGGAGGACAGTGAGCTTATGGGCGACCAGCGGGTGGTCCACAACGAGAGTGCGCATTGCTCAAAACTATCATCCGGCGCTGTCCATGCCGGAGTTCCTGGCTTGGGCTCTTGGCGCGTGACCCGCCTGCCGGGGTGCGTCCCGGCGTCGTGAACCTACCCTCGGGGGTGCGCCCCGGCGTCGTGAACCTACCCTCGGGGGTGCGTGCCGGCGTCGTGAACCTACCCTCGGGGGTGCGTCCCGCCGTCGTGGTCCGTTCCGCGGCCATGCGTTCCGCCGTCGTGGTGCATGGCGTCCGCTACGACATCGCGCACCACGGGACGCTCAAACGTGGGCGCCGGCCCGGCATGTTGCTTCCGCCGGATCAGATGGAACATCCGGTGGGCCAGGATGACGAACCCGACCCAGGCCAGGCCCAGCGTCCAGCCGGCAATGACGTCGGTCAACCAGTGGTGGCCCAGGAAAACCCGGCTCAGGCCCATGGAAACAATGAAGACGGTACCCGCGGTGATGGCCGTGATGCGGACGCTGAGGACCTGGAACTGCAGGCAGATGATGTACACCAGCACGCCGATCACCACCGTGGTGTTGAGGGTGTGCCCGCTGGGAAACGACGGCGAGTCTTCGTACGGCGGAACAGCTTCGGAGTGGTCCGGCCGGGTCCGGCCCACCAGCCGCTTACCCAGGGTGGTGGCCGCTGTGGAAACCGCAGCTGCGCCGCCAACGAGGAGGAGCGGGCGCCACGACCTGCTGAGGAAGGTCAGCCACGCGGTGAGGAGCGTGGCGAGGATGGGCATGCCGATGCCGCCGCCAATGTTGGTGAAACCCGTGACGAACGCATCAAGTCCGGGATTCCGCAGTGACTGTGCGTAGTCCAGGGCGGGGATATCAAGGCTCGCCAGGCCTTCGTCATCCACCACGTCCGAATACACTTCGGCGCCCAGCAGCGCCATGGCGACGATCAGGGTTCCGCCCACGGCCATGGTCAGCCACAAGGCGGCATACGGTTTGATCCAACGGTCCACGCGGTCCCGAACGGTACTCACGGCGCCTCCCCGGCATTCAGTACGCAGGCTTACTATCCCTCGAAACTATCATTGAGCCATGGTCTCCGCATCGAACAGTTACGACGAGTGGATGGGCCTCGCCCTGGCGGAAGCCCGCGCGGCGCTCGCTACCGGCGATGTTCCCATTGGCGCCGTGGTGCTGGGGCCCGACGGCGAGGTGCTGGGTTCGGGGCGGAACCAGCGGGAGGAGCTCGGAGACCCCACCGCCCATGCCGAGGTGGTGGCCATCCGCCAGGCTGCAGAGCGGCTGCGGGAACTGGCACGGCTCGGCGGCGGCCCGGACGACGGGTGGCGGCTGTCCGACTGCACGCTGGTGGTCACGTTGGAACCATGCGCCATGTGCGCCGGGGCCATTGTTCTTGCCCGGATTCCCCGGGTGGTGTTCGGCGCCTGGGACGAAAAGGCTGGCGCAGCGGGGTCCGTGTTCGACATCCTCCGTGAGCGGCGGCTCAACCACTGGGTGGAGGTCTACCCCGGCATCCGGGAAGACGAGAGCTCGGTGCTGCTGCGGGACTTCTTTGCGGATCACCGGACACGGTTGTAGTCGCCACCACTTCGGCTGGTGAGCGGAGACCTTTTTAGTCTTGCCCTGGCTGGGCTCTACCCGGCGCCGGTCAGCGCACGCACGACGTTCCCTGCCGTCTTCTCCCAGCCGGGCAGGAGGCCACGCGCTTCCAGGGCCCGGCTGCGCCAGTCCCGCTGCACAGCGTGGTTCTCAAGCCACTGCCGAAGGGTCCGGCCGAGTACGGCTGCGTCCGCTTCGCCCCCGCGTGGCAGCGTCAGCGCCGCCCCAGGAAGGCGCATGCCGCCGTCGGCATCCTTCAGTGAGGCAAGGTCCAGCGCTTCGACCGCACCGGTACCCTGCCGGACCACTACCGGAACACCGCGGGCGAGCGACTCGGTGACCACCATCCCAAACGCTTCTTCGCGCGAGACAAGAAGGCTCAGGTCTGCACGGTTCCATTCCGCCTCAAGCGCATCCCCCGTCAACTCCCCCGTGAGCTGCACTCTTCCGGCCAGCCCGCTGCGGGCGATGGCTTCCTCCACCTGCTTGGCGTAGGCCGGATCTGCCTGCTCCGATCCCACCAGCGAGGCCGTCCACTCTAAATCCTGGATGCCGGCGAGGGCCGCCACGGTGAGGAGCTGGTCCTTGTTGGGCAGCAGTGCGGCCACGGCGAGGAGGTGTGGAGGCCGGGAGCCTGTGGCGGGTGGGGCCGGATCGGCTCCGGGGAGGGCGACCCGGGCGTTGGGAAGGCCGCGCGCTTTGAGGATGGCGGCCGCGCTGCTGCTGGTGCAGATGACACCCGACGCCGCACGGAGTGCCCTTGCTTCTTTCTGCAACGCTTCCGGGCCGGAGGTTTCCGGGACGGGCATATGCACCAGGACGAAAGTTCGCCGGCCCGCCTTGGCCGCGAATTCGAGCTCGTCCGGGGCGCCGACGGCGACCAGTCCGTCCACCAGCACCACGGCTGACTGGTGTTCCGGTTGCGGTTCCCACGCGCCAAGAATGCTGCCGAACCGGCGTCGTTCCTTGGCAGAAGCGTGGGGCCAGTTCCCTTCGACCGGAAGCAGGCGTACGTCCCAGCCCAGGCTTTTCATTCCCTCTGCCAGGCGGGCGTTGTAGACGTTACCGCCGGAGCTGTGGCGAATGTTGGCGGGGACCAGCAACCGCACCACGCGCATGGATCAGGCGTTGAGGTCCAGCGAGAACGTGGCCCAGGCATCCGGATTCTCGCGGAGGGTGACGTCGATCCCGTCAAGGTGGCGGCCGTCGTCGTCATCGCTGATTTTCTCCGCCACGGCCTGGGCAATGTACTGGGCGAGGGCCTCGGTAGTGCTGAGCTTGCCCTCGAAGTCCGGGTGCTCGTCCAGGTTCTTGTAGTTCAGTCCGTCAAGGACCTCCTCGATCACGGTTCCGGCGGCGCCGATATCCAAGACGATCGCGTTGTCATTCAGGGCACGACGGCGGAACGCCACCTCCGCGACGAAGGTTGCACCGTGCAGGCCCTGGGCCGGTCCGAACGCCTCACGCGGCAGGCTGTGGGCGATCATGAAGTGTCGGCGGACGGTCAGGCTGAACATGGATTACCTCTGGCTCTGTTTGGTGGAGTCGGTCTGGTGTGGTGAATCGGTGGGCTTGGCGTGTGCCGGCTGTCGGGTTTTCAGGCCGGGTCTTCAGGCTGGCGGGCGGCGTCCTGCGGGTACTCGATGACGTGGCAGAGGGCTTCGAGGCTTCCATCGGATAGGCCCTGGACCACGTCCGGGAGGTCCTCGAAGGCTGACTGTCCGGTGAGGAAAGCGTCGAAGACGGGGTCGGTGAGAAGGGAGACGGCCAGGTCGAGGCGGTCGGCGTTGGTCCGGCGGTGCCGGCGGGACCGGGCCACCATGCCCACCTGGCTTGCCCTGATGGAAAGCCTCCGGGCGTGGAAGTCCTCCCCCAGGGGCACGGTGACCTTCCGGTCCGCGTACCAGGACATCTCGATGACGTTCCCGTCGTCGCCCACAAGCTGGAGGCTGCGTTCCAGGCCTTCCTGGGAGGCCGAGCAATGGATCACGATGTCGCAGTCGTCAAGGGCGTCCTCGGGGCTCGTGAACTCGACGCCGATGGTGTCTGCCAGCTTCTTCCGTCCCGGATCCACGTCAACGAGTTGAAGACGCTGAAGCGGGAAGGTGCGCAGCAGGGTAGCCACCATCCCGCCCACCAAGCCGGCCCCGACGACGGCGACGCGGTCCCCCAGCTTTGGTTCGGCCTCCCACAGGGCATTGATGGCCGTTTCCACCGTTCCGGTGAGCACGGCTCGCTGTGACGGGACGCCATCGGGGATTCTTGTGAGGGCGGCCACCGGGATGACGTACCGGTCCTGGTGCGGGCTGAGGCAGAAGACGCGCTGTCCTTTCCACTCGGCCGGGCCTTCCTCCACGACGCCGACCGACAGGTAGCCGAACTTCACCGGGCCGGGAAAGTCCCCTTCCTGGTGCGGAGCGCGCATCCCGTCAGCAACCCTGGGTGGCACCGCGCCCCGGTGGACCACCATCTCGGTGCCCCTGCTGATACCGGAGTACAGTGCGCGGACCACGGCCTCCCCCGGCTCTGGTGCCGGCAAGTCCTCGGACCGAAGCTCGCCCTGTTCTTTCGCGGTGGTCCAGTAGGCGGTGGCGCGGTGCGGCAATTCTGAATTAGTCATCTTGCTGTCGAATCTATCGGGACGGGCGTTCGGGAGGAAGGTCCGACGGCGGGTGTCGCCATTTCAGCGGGTCCACGTCAGCAAGGTGGAGGGCACCTGGTGAGATCCACCTGGCTGGTTCTTTTGCCGGGTTCCACGAGGGCACGGGAGCGTGGGAGGCAGGATATTCGCCGCACCTTCAGCCTTGCCGGTCAGATCAGGTCAGGTCAGGTGAAGGAAAGCTCTTGTAGCCAGTGTTCCCGTTGCGGATCGGTGGGCAACTCGAAGGGAGCCGCGTAGAAGGCTTCCCAGAGCGGATCATCCGGGGAGAGATCGTCGGAGGCTACACGGTCCCCGCAAACGAATTCTTCGTCCAGCAATTCGTCATCCGGTGGATCGGCAAGGAGGTAGTCGGGGCAGACCGCAATGCCGGCAAGGATCTGTTGTTCCAGTGAGCCTGTCATGTGCAGCGCATCGAGGAGTGCGGGTGGCCAGTGTGGTGGTTGGGGGTCGGGGTGTTGTGCTGGGTAGTGGCGGCCTGTGGGTGAGGTCCAGCCGGGTGGTTCAGTTTCGGTGGCGGGTGTGGGGGTCCAGCCGCTGTTGTGCTTGAGCCGGTGATGCTTCGGACAGAGCTGGGCCAGGTTGCTGACTCCTGTTGTCCCGTGGTGCTGCCAGGCGGTGAGGTGGTCGGTGTCGTTGTCGGTGCTGGGGTTGGTGCAGCCGGGGAACGTGCAGTGTCCATCGCGCATCCTGATCCAGCGTTTCATTGCCTCCGACAGCCGGTAGCTGGTCCGGCCTATCTCCAAGGGCGCTCCGTCACAGGGGTCGACGAGGACCCGGTAGAACGAGGCCGCCCCGTCGGCGACGAGTTTTCTGGCCATGGCTGCCGGGATGGGGCCGTACCCGTCGAGGTCTGCCGGTTCGTCGGTGCGTCCCAGCATGGTGAAGAGCGGCACGGTGACCAGCACGTCGGCTTTGGGTGTCGCTGGTTGTGAGAGGTGGTTGCCTGGTTCGCCGAGGAGGAGCGCGGCGGCGACGTCCGGCCGCAACTGGGTGAGGGTGCGTGTCTCGCCGGGGCCTTGGAGGCCGCGGGCGAGAGCTGTGGTCTTGTTCCAGATGGCGCAGGCGGTGTCCCCGGGCAGGACCAGGGTAATCGATGCCATCCCGTCAGCATCGGGGCGGTATTCCATCCGCCGCTCCGCCACACACCTGGTGTGCCGTTCCTGGACGGATGCGGGGTAGGTGCGTTCGCGCCAGGTCCTGACTTTCCGGCGGAACAGGTGCGCCACGAGGTCACCGGGCGCGGACCCCCGGGCCGGGTTGGGGGCGTCGGGGTCGAAGAAATGCGCGACCAGCGCGGCAGCGCTTTCGGGGGCGAGGCAGTCGGTTTCGTCGGCGACGATTACCGCGTGCCGCCACGACATCACCCCCGCAGCCAGCGCACCCGCTACCGCCGGCATCGCACAGATTCTCCGGGACTGGCTGATGAACGCCGCCGCCGCGCCCGGGCTGAGCGTCAGGACCCCGGCGACCTCCGCCGCCGTGGACATCTCCATAAACGCCCGCTCCGACCCCGTGGCGTCCGGCGGCGTCACCGCCTCCTGGAACTCGGCGAACTCCGCCACGTCCCTTGCCTTGCCCGCCGCCACCTGGGCCTCCAACTGCTTCCAGAACGCCAACCTCTGTAGTCGAAGCTCAGACTTCCGCTCCAACGCATCAACCGCTCCGGAGGCTCCGGCATCAGGGTCGCTCCGGTCCAGCTCGACGTCCTCAAGGAACAGCGCGTCCAGGCCGGCGACAGAGGCCCGAAGACCCTCCATCACCGCTGTCTCCTCGACCGGAGAAGCCGCCGCGTTTCCCATAAAAGGAGTCTCGCGCGAGGGTCTGACATTCACAGTGCACCCGTTAGACCACCGATTACAGCCTCTGGCATCGTGCGCCAAGGTGTTGTCGTTTTGGGGATGTGCGCCTTGCTCCGGTACCCTATTGAGGTTGGTGACGTGTCCGAGCGGCCGAAGGTGCAACACTCGAAATGTTGTTTGGTGTAAAAGCCAACGTGGGTTCAAATCCCACCGTCACCGCCACTAAGAAGGCCCCCGTTCCTCTGGAGGATCGGGGGCCTTCTGCGTTTCTGGATTCACGGCCGTCCTCAATCTGATCGGCTTGCTCATGGCCCGCCGTGGGCCAACCTGACTGCCCAGGGGACATAGACAAAGCGCCGGACGCAGGGGTTCTCCCCGCGCCCGGCGCCCTGAGCCCGGCGGCTGTTACAGCCGGGTGTCGAAGGAATCGCAGAACACGTTGTCGTTGAACGTGCCCTGGAATTCGGATTTGCCCTGGATCTTCGCCACGGCAGCCCTGATGGCCTCGCGCGATCCGGCATGCGCGTGGATGGCGGTCTTCACCATCGGCACGTCAATCAGGTGGTTCGGCTGGTTCAGGGAGACAAACACCGTGGGGACCTCCGTGGCGTACCACGGGATTTCGGCCGCCATCGGGGAGGACCACTTGATCCGGATGGCCGCTTCCTGCGCGAAGCCCTTGACGTTGGCGAACACGAAGGCAGCGTCATACCGGTCCGCGTAGTCGGCGGTGGCCTCTTCAGCCAGGACGGACATGAAGTTCACGCCGGTCTCCCCCGCAGCCTCGCGCTGCTCCGCGGTCCGGAACAGGTCCACGTCGAAGCCGGCCGCAACCAGCTCTTCCTTGACCGTTTCCAGGTACGCCAGCGGATCGGCGCGGGTAAAGTCGGCCCCGCCGGAGATGCCGTAGAGCCGGATCCGCGGATGCGTTTCGGGCGTGATGGGCAGGTTTCCGGCGGTGTCCTTGACCAGGGTGACGGTCTTGTCGGCCACCTCGGCGGCGACAGCACGGTGCACGTCAGAACCTATGACCGACAACGCTGAGGCCGGTGGTACCAGCTCCTCCAAGGACTTGCGGTGCAGCCCCAGCGAGGCCTTCAGCCCAAGGATCCGCCGGAGCGCATCCTGCAGCCGCTGCTCCGTAATCACGCCGGACTTGTAGCCATCCAGCATGAACTGGAAGTCTTCCGCCGGGTTCCGGAAGAACAGAAACATGTCGCAGCCGGCCGCGATGGTTGCCGGCACCAGGTCCTTGCGCTTCTGCGCCTGGGTGAGGCCCACCATGAGCGACGCATCGGTAAGGACCAGCCCGTTGAAGCCGAGCTCGCCGCGCAGCAGGTCCTGCAGCAGCTCCGGCGCCAGCGTCGCCGGCAGGATGTCGGCGTCGGACAGGCCCGGACGGAAGTGCCGGGATACCTCCGGCGCTCCAATATGGCCCACCATGATGGACTGCACGCCGTGCCCGATCATCTCGCGGTACGCGTGCCCGTACGTCCGGTCCCACTCCTCGTAGGAGAACGTGTTGTAGGACGTGACCACGTGCTGGTCGCGTTCGTCCACGCCGTCGCCCGGGAAGTGTTTCATGGCGCAGACGGTGGGAGATTCGCTGATCCCGTCGAAGTACTCCTTCGCCCGCTCCACCACGATCTCCGGGGTGTTGCCGAACGAGCGCGTGGAGATCACTGTGTTCCGCCAGTTGTAGTGGATGTCCACGATCGGCGCGAACGCCCAGTTGCAGCCCAGGGCCGCAGTTTCGACGCCGGCCACCTGGCCCATCTGCCGCGCAATGTTCTTGTCCGGGTGCGAACCGGCCTGCAGGTGCGTAGAAACGAACGTGCCGTCGTCGCAACTTCCTGCCCCGCCCATTTCCGGGTTGGAGGCGATCAGCAGCGGCACGCGGGACTTCGACTGCGCGTACCGGATGTGCTCCTGGACGGCGGCGGACGGCCCCGGGCGGTACCGCATGCCGCCCACGTGGTAGTTCTCCAGGACGTCGTCAAGGTATTCGGGCGAGTAGCCGTTGTTGTGGTTGATGAACAGCTGCCCGATCTTTTCCTCGAGCGTCATTGAGCTGATCGTCTCCTCCACCCAGGCCACCGCGTCGCCGTCGAGATTGAACGGGGCGGCCGCAAGGTCGACGTCGAACTGCCGCGGCCAGGTGCCTGCGCTACCGGAGGCAGGACGTACGACGGCGGCAATGCTGGCGAGTGCCGACGCCACTACCTCGTCAACGGGCGCGGAGATGTCCACGACGAACCCGGCTTCGTCCGCTTCCAGCGGTTCGAGCGTAGCGAGCTGGGAGTCCAGCAGCGTGGTGGGCATGAAATGCCCGGAGCGGCCTTCGAGCCGGCGGGCGAGGACGTCCTTGCTGCCGTGCAGGTGCAGGAAGACGGTGTCCGGCGCCTGCTGGCGGATGGCGTCGCGATAACTGCGGCGCAGTGCCGAGCAGGCGAGGACCAGTCCCCCGTCGCCGGCTTTGGCCAGCTCGGAACCGACCGTGGCGAGCCAGGGCCAGCGGTCGTCGTCGGTGAGCGGGGTTCCCGCAGCCATCTTGGCGACGTTCTCCACGGGGTGGAGCGAGTCGCCGTCGAGGAACGGTACGCCCAACTCACGGGCCACGAGGTCGCCGATAGTGGTCTTTCCGCACCCGGAAACACCCATGACAATGATGCGGTGCTTAGTCATTGCTGCTGCCTCACCAGTCATGGACGGTGCCGTCAACTAGGCGGTTGTACGGCAGGTAGGCCTGCTGGTACGGGAACGCCGCGGCGGCTTCCTCGTTGAACTCGACGCCGATGCCCGGCTCGTCGCCCGGGTGCAGGTAGCCGTCCTTGAAGGTCATGGACTGGTGGAAGACCTCGTTGGTCTTGTCCGAGTGCTGCATGTACTCCTGGATGCCGTAGTTGTGGATGGCCAGGCCCACGTGGAGCTGGGCGGCGAAGCCCACCGGAGAGATATCGGTGGGGCCATGGAAGCCGGACTTGATCTGGTACTGGGCGGCGAAATCCATGACCTTCTTCAGCGGGGAGATGCCGCCGAAGTGGGTGGATGCTGCGCGGACGTAGTCGATCAGCTGTTCCTTGATGATGGTCTGGTAGTCGTACACGGTGTTGAAGATCTCGCCGATGGCCAGCGGCGTGGTGGTGTGCTGGCGGACCAGGCGCAGGGCCTCCTGGTTCTCGGCAGGCGTGCAGTCCTCAAGCCAGAACAGGTCGTACGGTTCCAGGGCCTTGCCGAGCTTGGCGGCCTGGATGGGCGTCATCCGGTGGTGGCCGTCGTGCAGCAGCGGGATTTCCGGGCCGAACTCGTTGCGGACCGCCTCAAAAACGCTGGGCAGGTGGCGCAGGTAAGCGCGGGTGTCCCAGTCTTCCTCCACGGGGAACGCGCCGCGGCCGGCAGGTTCGTAGTCGTACCGCTCACCCGAGGCCTGCGCCTGGGCAGCCACACCGTAGACGGCCTTGATGCCCGGGACTGCGGTCTGGATGCGGATGGACTTGTAGCCCAGTTCCAGGTGCTCACGGACGGAGTCGAACAGTGACGGGATGTCAGCACCCGACGCGTGGCCGTAGGCACGCAGGCCATTGCGGGACGCACCACCGAGGAGCTGGTAGACCGGCATGCCGGCCACCTTGCCCTTGATGTCCCACAAAGCCATGTCGACGGCGGCGATGGCCGCCATGGTGACGGGGCCACGGCGCCAGTAGGAGGACCGGTACAGGAACTGCCAGGTGTCCTCGATCCGGTGCGGGTCCTTGCCGATCAGCAGCTGGGCAACGTGCTCCTTCAGGTACGCGGCGACGGCGAGTTCACGGCCGTTCAGGGTGGCATCACCAATACCGGTCACACCGTCCTCGGTAGTGATCCGGAGCGTGACGAAGTTACGCGACGGGCTGGTGACGAACACTTCGGCGGCAATGATTTTCACAGCTGGTCCTTTCGAGCGGGGCTGGGCTGGTCTGCGGGTGGTTGAGAGGGCCGGGGGTCTAAGGGGCCGGGTCTGGCGATCTGGTGTGGCGGGTGATGCTGGTACGGGCTAGCTGTTGTGCACTGCGGGCTTCGGTGCGGCGGGGGCAGCAGCCTGCTGGACGGAGCCGGCATCCGCTGCTCCTTCCGGCTCCGCGCGGCGAGCCTTGATGTCGCGGAGGATTCCTGCATGCATGTCGTCGGTGAGCTTGTAGCGGGACATCACCAGCACGGCCAGGAGAGTGAGGACGGCAGGGATTGCACCTGCGGCCACCTGGATTCCGAATGTTGCCTCGGCGGTTTGGGCCGCCCCGGATTTGTAGCCGCCCAGAGCCAGGGCGTAGGCCGCAAGGGCGCCGCCCACCGCCTGCCCGGTCTTGCGGGTGAAGGAGAAGAGTGCGTAGGTGATGCCCTCGGTGCGGACGCCGGTCTTCCATTCGCCGTATTCCACAGTGTCCGCTTCAAGGGCCCACACCACGATGTTGACGGCCATGACGCCCACCAGGCTGACCACCAGCCCGCCGAATCCGATCCAGGCCTGGCTGGCGGGGGCGAGGAAGATGATGATTCCGCCTGCGATGGTGACAACCGAGGCGTAGATGTAGACATTCTTCTTGCCGATGGTGCGGACCAACCGCGGCATGATGGCCGCCAGCACGAAGGTAAGGACCAGCTGCACGATGGAGAGGACCGGGTACAGGTCCAGCCGGCCCAGCACGTCACGCAGGTAGTACAGCTGGACCGAGGTCAGGGCCAGGTAACCGGAGAGGAACAGGAAAGAGCTCAGGCACAGCATCAACAGCGGTTTGTTGCCCTTGAGCGTGTCCATGCTCTGCTTGAGGGACACATTGGGCACCGAACGGTGGACCCGTTCCTTGGCCGTGAAGACGGTGAAAAAGTACAGGGCCGCGCCAATCACTACGAACGCCAGGGTGATGCCGGTGAAAGTTGCCTGCAGGTTGGCTCCGGGCTTGATCAGCGGCGCTACGAAGATGCCGAGGGACGAGCCCACCAGAGCCGCACCGATCATGCGGGCGGAGCCGAGCTTGGCCCGCTCCCCCGGGTCCTGGGTCATGGCGCCGGCCAAAGAGCCGTAGGGGATGTTCACCAGGCTGTAGGCCAGGCCCAGTGCAGCGTAGGTGACGTACGCGTAGAGGAGGGTGCCGGTTTCGCCGATCTGCGGCACGGAGAACGTGGCAACGCTCAGCAGGAGCAGCGGGATGGAGCCGAACATGATGAACGGACGGAACTTGCCGAACCGCTTGCTGAAGGTCCTGTCGACGATCCGTCCGGCGAAGACGTCCGCGAAGGCGTCAAAGATCCTGACAGCCAGCAGCAGCGTTCCTGCGGCTGCCGCCGAAATCCCGGCAACGTCCGTGTAGTAGACCAGCAGGAACATGGTGGCGGTGGTGAATGCCAGGTTGTTGGCGGCATCGCCGGCGCCATAGCCGACGATGCTGAGCCTGTTCAGCTTCTTCACGAGGGGCTCCTTTACCCACTGCCGCGAGGCAGCACATTGATTAAGTCTGGTTGTAATCCTAGTCACTTGGCAAGGTAATGGCAAGCGGTTGCCATTTGTTTTTGCCCTGCAGAATTTTGCTGCGCGCGGCGGGCGCCTTGGGCCACGTCGCACTACGGAAATGACGCCGGCAGACGCACGCGAAACTGCCCGGACACTTGGGGGCGTCCGGGCAGTTCTGCTTGGCTTGCAGGTGGTGCGGCTGTCGGGCCGCCGGCGGGTGAAGGGCGGCCTACGCCTCTTGGCGGGCGAAGCCTGCGGCGAGTCCGGCGACGAGCTCCACTACGGCACCATCCTGCGAGAGCGGGACGCTCAGCAGTGCGAGCAGGGCCTGCACCCGGTCCGCCCCGGCCAGCGCGCAGGCGGCCGCGATGTCATCCGACAGAGGGTCCTGGACAGAGTGGCCGCTGCCTGCTGCGTCGACGCAGAAAGCAACCCACGCCGCGATCATGGCGGCCGCGCCCTCACCGGACCTCCCGCCGTGGCGCTCTGCCGTCAGGACGGGAACGGCACGCATCCGCAGCTTGGTGCTGCCGTCCATGGCGATCTGGCTCAGGTGGTGCGCAATCCGCGCATTGCGGAACCGCGCCAGCAGCTGCTCCCGGTAGGCCGGTATCTGCAGGTCGGCACCGTGGGCTGCCGCGCCCGTGAGGTTGGCCTCCGCTTCGTCCCAGAAACGTTCGACGGCGGCCAGGCACACCGCGTCTGCCAGGGCTTCGGCAACGGTTGCGTGCCCGCGGAGCTGGCCGGCGTAGGCCAGCAGCGAATGGGCGCCGTTCAGCAGCCAGAGCTTGCGGTTCTCGTAAGGTTCGATCTCGTCGACGAAGACGGCCCCGGCGTCCTCCCAGCGCGGGCGTCCGGCCGGGAAGTCGCCGCTGAGGACCCAGTTGCGGAAGGGCTCGGCCACCACCGGCGAGTTATCGAAGTACCCGCAGGCGGCTTTGACGGACTCGATGTCGGCGTCCGTGGTCCGCGGGGTAATGCGGTCCACGGAAGTGCTGACAAAGCTGATGTTTTCCGCGATCCAGGCCGCGAGCTCCGGATCCCACGCCTCCGCCATGCCCACCACCGCGGTGCTGGCCACGGTGCCGTTGTTGGAGAGGTTGTCGCAGGAGACGACGGCGAGCGGTCCGCCGTCGGCAGCCTTGCGGGCACTGAGGGCCTGGACCAATCGGCCCACCGGGGTGGCCGGCCTGCCGTCCGGGCCGGCGGCGAGTTCCTGGAGGTCCGCGGCGACGCCGGGGGATTTCCTGTCCAGGTGGCCGTCGGACCCGAGCCCGTAGGCGGCCTCGGTGATGGTCAGCGTGACGACGGCGGTGCCCGCGGCGGCGATCAGCGCGGTGAGGCGGCCGGCGTCGGCTCCGTCCACCGCTTCGACGATGCTGCCAACGACTTCGAAGGTGTCGCCGGCGTCCCCGCGCTCAACCACCGTGTACAGGCCGTCCTGCCCTGACAGGGCATCAGCGGCGTCCGGGCGGCGTCCGGTGAACGCTGCAATGCCCCACTCGGCGGCATCCCCGGCGTGCTGCGTGTACCAGGCCTGGTGCGAGCGGTGGAAAGCGCCAAGGCCCAGATGGACGATCCTGACGGGCGCCTTGGGCACGGGCCGCAGGGTCCGGCTGAGCTGCGGGACGGAAGGTGACGCGGCCCCGGGATGGGTAGCGGCGGCCCCGGACGGTCCGGCGGCAATCTTTTCGATGGTCACAGCTTGAAGACCCTTCGCGGGGAGCCGTCAACGATGTCGACGATGAGCTCATGGGCGCGCTCCTCGGTGACCCGGTGCTCGGCCACCAGGCGGGCCAGGAAGGAGGCCTCGATCCGGCGCGAGGCGTCATGCCGGGCGGGAATGGAGCAGAAGGCGCGCGTGTCATCGATGAAGCCGGACGAGCGGGAGAACCCGGCCGTCTCGGTCACGGCAGAGCGGAAGCGGAGCATGGCGTCCGGGGCATCGAGGAACCACCACGGTGCACCGAGGAACACTGACGGATAGAACCCGGCCAGCGGCGCCAGTTCCCGGGAAAAGACCGTCTCGTCCATGGTGAACAGCACCAGGTGGAAGTCCTTGGCGGTGCCGAAATCCTGCAGCAGCGGCCGGACCGCTTCGGTGTAGTCGATGGCGAAGGGGATGTCGTGGCCGCTGTCCGCGCCGTAAGCGTTGAAGGTGGGTTCGTGGTGGTTGCGGAAGGAGCCGGGGTGGATGGTCATCACCAGCCCGTCCTCCACGGACATCCGGGCCATCTGGTACATCATGTGCGCTTCGAAGTCTTCGCGGTCCTGCGCCGTGGCCTTGCCGGAGCGGGCAGCGTCGAACAGGCGGGACGCTTCGGAATCGCTGAGCTTGAGGGTCCGTGGCGTGCGGACGCCGTGATCGGCGGAGACGGCGCCGTTGTCCACGAAGTAGCGGCGGCGGTTCTCGAGGGCGGTGATGTACCCGCCGTAGCCCGTGCCGCCGTCACCCGCTGCGGCAATGAGCCGCTCCACGTTGTCCTGCCACTGCGGGTGCGCGATGTTCAGGTACTGGTCGGGCCGGAACGTGGGCAGGACGCGGCCGTGGAAGGACGGGTCCGCGGCGATGGCCTGGTGGCTGGCCAGGGTGTCCAGCGGGTCATCGGTGGTGGCGAGCACCTCGATGTTGAAGTCCTTGAAGAGTTCGCGGGGACGGAAGCCGGGTTCCTGGAGGCGGGCGGAGATGGCGTCGTAGCTGGCATCGGGGTCAGCGGCGTTCGGCTCTTCCCGGAGGCCGAACACGCTCTGGAACTGGGTACGCAGCCAGTAGCCGGAGGCCGTGCCTTCGAACAGCGGCCAGGCCTTGCAGAACTCGCGCCACACGGTGCGGGCGTCCGGCATCGCGTTGGGGTCGCCCTGGGCGCCCGCCTGGGGCCGCAGCAGGTCCTGGTCAACACCGCTGGCGTGGATCAGGCGGGTGACGTAGTGGTCCGGGCTGACCAGCAGCGCTGCCGGGTCAGGAAAGGCGGTGTTGTGCTCGATGACGGCGGCGTCAACGTGGCCGTGGGGGGAAATGATGGGCAGGTCCTGGACGCGTTCCAGCAGGCCGCGGGCGATGCTCCGCGTTCCGGGGTCAGCGGGCAGGAGCCGGTCGGGGTGGGAAGCAATGGACTGTGACATAGATCAATGATCGTTTTGGCAACCATCATTTGTCAACCGGTTGCCAAAAATTGCCATTCAGTGGCGCAGGGTGTCAGGCAGGGTGGTCCGCCGCCAGGAGCCGGCCGCTGGAACCGCGCAGCACCAGCTCGGTTTCCACCTGCAGCGCCGGGGACACTTCCTCCGCGCCGTGCAGCACCTCCAGCAGCAGGGTTGCCGCCTCGGTGCCGCAGGCCGTCATCGGTGACCGGATGGTGGTCAGCGCCGGGGTGGTGAAATCCGCACCGAAGATATCGTCGAAACCCACAATGCTGATCCGGTCCGGAACCTGCACGCCCGCGGCCAGCAGCTCCTGCATCAGGCCGATGGCAAGGAGGTCGTTGTACGTCATCACTGCCGTGGCACCGCTGGCGACGACGTCGCGCGCAACCTGCCTGCCGCCGTCGACCGTTGGCTTGGAGGACGGAAGCTGGACGCACTCCAGGTGGGACCACTCGCAGGCAGCCTTGACGCCCTCCCAGCGGCGGGTGGTCATCCAGGACTGCGGCGGTCCGGCAACGTAGGCCACCTTCCGGTGGCCGTTGGCTGCGAGGTTCCGCACGGCCTCGCCAATGCCCTTGTTCACATCCGGCACCACCGAGGGGACGCCGTCCACCTGGCGGTTGATCACCACCACCGGCTTCTCCTGGGCCAGTTCGCGGATGCGGGCATCGTCCATGCGGGGGCTGGCCAGGATAAGGCCGTCCACCGTGGTCAGCATTCGGCGCGCTGCTGTCAATTCCGTGTCTGCGGATTCGGCGGACTCGGCGAGCATCAGGGTGTAGTCGCGGGCAGTGGCCGTGGACTCAGCGCCGCGGATGATGCCGAAGAACGTGGGGTTGGTGATGTCGGCGACGATGAGGGCCAGGGTGTTGGTGCGGCCGGTGGGCAGGGCCCGGGCGAAGGGGTTGACCCGGTACTCGAGCTGGGCGGCGGCGTCCTCGATCAGCTTCTGGGTCTTGGCGCTGACCCGGCCTGGCTTGCTGAGCGCGCGGGAAACCGTGGAGGGGTTCACGCCGGCCAGCTTGGCAATGTCATAGATGGTGGCGCTCGATTTGCCGCTGCGGACCGGTTTCCGGGCTTCGGCGGATGAATCGGAAAGGTCCTGCGTCCTGGATTCGCTCACTGCCCCATCCTAACGAGGGAAGGATCGGAAATGGCCAGCGGTTGCCCTGCTGTTGCAGGGTAACCGCTGGCCATCAGGGCCGGTCAGCTCCGCTCGGGGAACTGGCCTTCGGCGGCGATCCGCTTGTTCAGCTCGGCCAGGAACACGTCCTCGTCGAAGTCCAGGCCCACTTCGGTGCCGGTCCAGCTGGAGAGGTGGATGGCATTGGCCAGGCGGACGCCGTTGATGCCGTCGGAGCCCGGGGCCAGCAGCGGCGTGCCGTCCAGGATGTTGGCGGCAAAGTTCTCCAGGACACCGGCGTGCTGGCCGCCCCAGACGGACTCGAACTCGATGACCTCGGTGGTGTAGTACTCCTCGGGCTTCAGCTGGCCCATGAAGAGCTTGCGGACGTCATCCATGCCCATGCCGTCGCTGAGTTCCCGCTCGGGCTTGTTCAGGCGCGTGACGGTGGCGGTCTTGGAGCCTTCGACGACGATCTTGCCCTGGTCGCCCAGGATCTCGAAGCGGTCGGTGCCGGTGAGGTCGTGCGTGGCGGTGACGAAGACGCCGGTGGCGCCGTCGCCGTAGTCCACCACCGCGGTGACTTCATCCTCGACGGCGATGTCCCGGCGGAAACCGTAGGCCACCTTGGCGTAGACGGACTTGGGTACACCGCAGATCCACTGCCACAGGTCCAGCTGGTGCGGGGCCTGGTTGACCAGCACGCCGCCACCCTCGCCGCCCCAGGTGGCCCGCCAGGCGCTGGAGTTGTAGTAGCCCTGCGGACGCCACCAGGTGGTGATGATCCAGTTGGTCCGGCGGATGGCACCGATCTCGCCGTTGTCCACGATCTCCTTGATCTTGCGGTACAGCGGATTGTTGCGCTGGTTGAACATGATGGCGAAGGAGAGTTCCGGCTTGGACGCCGCGAATTCGTTCAGTTCCTTGACCTGCTTGGTGTAAACACCAGCCGGCTTTTCCACCAGGGCGTGGACGTTGCGCTGCAGCGCCGCGATGCCCATTTCTGGATGGAGGTAGTGCGGGACGCAGGTGACCACGGCGTCCACGTCGCCGCTGTCGAGCATGGCGATGTAGTCATCATGGAAGGGAACGTCAGGGTAGGTTGACGCGGCAAGTTCCTTCTTGGCGGGGTCCGTGTCGCAGATGGCCGCGATTTCCATGTTCGGCACCAGTCCGTCGGTGATGAACTTGGCGTAGGCGCCGCCCTGCTGGCCCAGGCCGATGATGCCGAGGCGTACTTTCTTGCTCATGTGGTTGTACTCCGTTTGTTCGTTCGAAAATTAGAAGAGGTCCCCGTGGCCCATGGCGGCCAGGTTGTCGCAGGAGGTTTGAAGGGCGTCCCACACAGTGCGGCCGTACAGCTCATCCTGCTCCACCAGCAGGTACTGGGCTCCGGCTTCGACGGCGGCGGGAACGATGGAGGGGAAGTCCAGGTTGCCCTCGCCCACCTCGGCGAACTGGACCACGTTCTTGAATTCGGCCATGAAGCCGGGGAAATCACCCTTCTCCAGCAGCCCGAACGATGATTCCGGCATCTGTCCGATCCGGTAGTCCTTCAAGTGCACCATGGCCGTCTTGCCGGCGTACTTTTCCAGCGTGCGGACCGGGTCAAGGCCGCCGCGCTGCACCCAGTGGACGTCGATTTCCATGCCCATGGCCGGGGAGTTGTCCGCGATGATGTCCAGCATGTACTTGCCGTCAAACTTCGCGAACTCGATGTGGTGGTTGTGGTAGTACAGGCTGATGCCGTGCTCCTGGAGCCGCTCCGCATACCCGTTGGCTTGCTTGGCAAAGTCCACCACGGCATCCAGTGACTTCATGGCGGGAAAGGGCAGCATGCCGATCCGCAGCAGCGAGGTGTCCAGCTGCTTGGCATCTTCCACGATCTTGTCGAAGTTCTCGGCCAGCGATTCCACCGGCATGCCCTTCCGGCCTTCAACATTGACCGACAATGCGGCGATGTCCATGCCGAGTTCGTTGCGGGACCGGTCCAGCTCGGCCACGTTCTCCGGTGTCATGGGGATCTGCGAGATCTCCACCGCGTTGTAGCCGATCGCACTGACCTTGCGCAGCGTCTCGAACGCCCCGATGTCCGCGAAGCTGTCCTTGAGCATCATGGCTTGTACGCCTATTTTGGCCACGTCATTCCTCCGTTGTTCCGGCCCGGTAGGGCCCTATGGGTCTGGGCTGGGATCGGCTGCGTCAGGCTGCCGCGCCGGCCTGTTCGGTCTGTTGGCGCTGTTGTTCCAGCAGGCGGTGCCGGTCAGCGCGGCGCTGCTCCTGCCTGTCGGGATCGGGAACCGGAGACGCCAGGAGCAGGCGCTGGGTGTACGGGTGCTCAGGGTTCCGGGTGACGGTTTCCGCCGGGCCTTGCTCCACGATTTCACCGCGGAACATGACGGCTACCCGGTGGCTGATGTGTCGGACCACGTCCAGGTCGTGGGAGACGAACAGATAGGAAACACCGGTGTCCTTCTGGATCTGCAGGAACAGGTCCAATACCCGGGCCTGCGTGGAGAGGTCCAGGGCGCTGACGGGCTCGTCGCAGACAATCAATTTGGGCGACAGGGCCAGGGCCCGGGCGATGGCCACACGCTGCCGTTGACCACCGCTGAACTCGCGGGGAAGCCGGTGGATGGCGTCTGATGGCAGGCCCACCTGATCCAGCAGTTCCTTGACCCGTTTCCTGGCAGCATCCTTCTCCAAGCCTTGGACGCCCAGCGGTTCCGCCAGGATGTCACCGATCTCCAGGGCAGGGTTCAGCGATGTGTAGGGGTCCTGGAACACCACCTGCAGGTCCCTGCTCAGGGTCCGGCGGTCTTTGCGGGAGGCGTTGCTGATGTCATTGCCTTCGAAGATAACCTTGCCCTGGGTTACTGGTGCCAGGCCCAGGACCGCCCGTCCCAGCGTGGTTTTGCCGGACCCTGATTCCCCCACCAGGCCTAGGGTTTCACCCTGGCCGATAGTGATGTTGATGTCAGTCAGGGCACGGAATGGCTTGGCACGGAACTTCTTGCTGGGGTATTCCACCACCAGGTTCTCGACGCTCAGCAGTGGTGCACCCTGCCGCGAAACAGTACTCATGACACCGGCTCCTTTTCTGCGGTTGCGTGCCGGGAGGTTTCACCGTGCGCCACGGGTCCCTCCGGCGGGGATACGAGCATGGTCATGGGCGTCTTGCCTTCGAGCATGGACCCCAGAAGGGTCCGCGTGTATGTCTCTTTCGGGTTGCGGAGGATATCGCGGACGGCGCCCTCCTCCACGAGGCGGCCGTTCTGCATCACCGCTACGCGGTCGCAGAGATCGGCAACCACACCGAAGTTGTGAGTCACCAGGACGACGCCGATGTTCAGCCGCTGCTGCAGCTCGCGCAGCAGGTCCAGGACATCGGCCTGCACGGTGACGTCCAGTGCGGTGGTGGGTTCATCGGCGATGACCAGGTCCGGTTCGCAGCTGATGGCACCGGCGATCAGCACACGCTGCGCCATGCCGCCGGACACTTCGTGCGGGTAGGCGTTGAAGGTGCGTTCCGGGTTCACGATTCCGACGTCGGTCAGCAACTTCAGTGCCCGGGTCCGGGCTTCCGCCTTGGAGATGCCCAGCACGCGCACCATGGGCGTGACCAACTGGTAGCCGATGGTGAACGCGGGATCCAGGTTGCTCATGGGCTCCTGCGGAATGTAGGAGATCCGCTTGCCGCGCAGCTTGGACAACCGCTCCTGGCTCACCCTGTCCTCGCCCGGGGCAACCGTGTAGTTGCCGTCGAACTGGATGGAACCGGCGACGATCCGTGCGTTGTCCGGCAGCAGTCCCAGGATGGAGAAGGCGGTCTGCGACTTGCCTGAGCCTGACTCCCCAACGATGCCCAGGATTTCGCCCCGATCCACATGGAAGGAGACGTCGTCAACCACCTTCTTGATGGAACCGTCGGCCTGCGGGTATCCGACGCCGAGGTTGGTGACCTTGACCAGGTGGTGCTCGGTTCCACGCTCGACGGCGGCCACGGACTTCCGCGACGGGCGCGCCTTGGCGGGCTCCGCCGTCGTGCGTTCCGTCGAAGAACCCGAGCGCTTCCTGCGGTGCTTGATCTTTTCGCCATCTTCCAGGGCGTCGCGGATGGCGTTGCCCAGGAGCACGAGGCCCCCGATGGTGAGGGCCATGGCCAAGGCCGGCCAGAGGAGCAAGGAAGGCGTCAGGTAGACGTTCTTGAAGCCTTCGGAGAGCATGACGCCCCACGTTGCCTTGGTGGGATCGCCGAGTCCCAGGAACTCAAGGCCGGACTGGATGGCGATGGCCACGCCGGCGATCGCGGCGGTCTGGATGATGATCGGTGCGCGGACCACCGAGAAGATGTGCCGGGCGATGATGCTCCAGTCGGACAGGCCGGAGACGCGGGCGGCGTCAACATAGAGCTCGTTCCGCACCGACTGGACCGCGGTGCGGGTGAGGCGGAAGTAGGACGGGCTGATGAGGATGCCGAACGCGATCATGGAGATCCAGACCGACGGTCCAAAGGCTGCCCGGATGGTGAGCAGCACGATCAGGCCCGGGAGGCTCATGAGGATGCTGACTACCCAGTTGGAGACACCTTCAAACTTGCCGCCGTAGTAGCCCGCGATCAGTCCTGCGGGCAATCCGATGGCAATGGCCACGCCGGCGCACAGCAAGGCCGAGAGCAAAGTCAGCTGGGCACCGAAGAGCAGGCGGCTCCAGGTATCGCGGCCGGCGCTGTCCGTTCCAAGGATGTTGGTGGAGTCCGGCGCAGCGAGGGTCTTGCTGATGTTCGCGAAGTTCTCCTCGAAAGGAGCCAGTACCGGGGCGAAGATCGCCAGCAAGGCGATGCTGACCAGGATGATCAGCGATGCGATGCCCATGGGGTTCTTGAGCAAGCGGAGAAGGACGGAGGACCGGACCACGGTGCCGCTCTGGCCCGTCTTTGTGGCCGCAACGGCTACGGCTGTTGCATCTACGGAATCGCTCATGACACACGTACTTTCGGGTTGAGCCAACCATTGAGGATGTCCACCAGGAGGTTCACCACGATGACCACCACCACGGTGTACATCACGACTCCCATGACGACGGGAAGGTCAGTCTGGCCGGTAGCAGCCACTGCCAGGGGGCCCATCCCGGGAAGGGCGAAGATCTGCTCGATGATCACCACGCCGCCCAGCATGCCGATCAGCTGCAGGCTCAGCACGGTGAGCCCGGCAGGTGCCGCGCTGCGCAGCACGTGCTTGAAGAGAATCTCCCTCTCACCGACGCCGCGGCTGCGGAGCGTCCGGACGTAATCGCGTTCCAGCTGCTTGATGACTGCGCTGCGGATCTGCTGGGCACCACCGGTCACCCCGTTGATGAGCAGTGCGATGACGGGCAGTGTCATCGAAACCACCCAGGCCTCGGGCCCCACTTCCGGAGAGATGGTGCTGGTGGCCGGGAAGAAGCCAAGCTGGATGGCCAGGACGGTTACCAGGAACACGCCGATCACGTACCCCGGAATGGAGTCGCCAATGATCGCGCCCACCTGTACCACCCTGTCCACCCAGCCGCGCTTGACGGCTGCGGCAACACCAATGAGTGCTGCGCAGATGGCGATCAGGATCATTGCGGCGAAAACCATGGTCATGGTTACCGGAATCCGCGTGGCCAAGGAGTTGGCGACCGGTTCGGAGGTGAACCACGAGGCCCCAAGGTTCCCGCTCAAGGCGTCGCCCAGCCACGAGAAGTAACGGGTGAACAGGGGCTGATCGAGCCCCAGTTCGTGTTCCTTCGCGGCAACCTGTTCGGGAGTGGCCTGGTCGCCCAGGATGTTTTGGGCAATGCTGCCGCTGGCCGTGTACAGCAGCGTGTAGGTAAGTATCGAGACCACGAGCAGCACCACCACCCCGCTGGCCAGCCTCTTCGCAATGAACTTGATCATGGGGTCCTACTTGGCAGGCGAGTAGTTGTAGATGGACGGAACGGCCTGCTGTGCCTGCGGCACGACGTTCACCTTGTCGTTGTGGTAGTACATCTGGTTGACGCGGAAGAGCGGAGCAAACCAGGCCTGCTCAACCACATACTTGTTGACTTCCTTGGCAGTTTCTCCGGCATTGTCTCCGGCGGTGCGGACAGCCTGGATCTTGGCGTCAAGCTCGGGAGTAGCGGACTTGAACGGGTTGTAGAGTGCCTTGGCGGAGACGATCTGGTCAATCGCGACCGTGGGCTCGCCCTGGAACAGGTTGAAGTAGAGAGCGCTGTATTTCTGCGCCGCAACGTCTGCCGTGAAGGTGTTGGTGATGGCCGCACCGGGATTGAGCGTGATTCCCACATCAGCCAGCTGCTGCTTGAGGACGGAGATCAGGGTCTCAGCCCCCGGCAGGGTGGGAACGTCGATGCTGATGTTGCCTTCAAATCCCGATTCCTTGATGAGCTCCTTGGCCTTGGCGGGATCGTAGCTGTAGTAGTTCTCCAGCTCTTCGCTCCAGGCTCCGCTGTCCTTGCCGAACGGCTGCGAGGTGGGAGTGCCCTGGCCAAGCATCACCTGGTCCAGGATGGTCTTGCGGTCGAAGGCGTAGTTGATGGCCTGGCGGACCTTAAGGTTGGCCAGTGCCGGGTTCTTGGCGCCGTCGCGGTCCAGGAGGAGCAGGCCTGCCCAGTCCACCTGGTTGGCTTCGAGCTTCATCTTGGCGCCCTCGGCCTGCTTGCCGTTCTTCGGGTCAAGAAGCGTGGCATCGATCTGGCCGGATACCAGTGCGTTGGTGCGGGCGGTCGGATCCAGGAGGATCTTGAGGGTGAGCTTCTTGTACTTCTGGAGGTCCTTGTTCCAGTACCCTTCGCGGGCGTTGAAGACGCTCTGCGAATCCTTCACCGAAGCGGCTTTGTCCATAACGTAGGGACCGGAACCCACCGGTTCGGTCTTGATGGCGTCGGTGCCGAGCGCCTTGGGGCTGCCCATCAGGCCGGCCGCCTGGCTGAGGAAGAACTCCAGCGCCGGATCCGGGGCGCTGAGGTTGATGTCCACGGTGTCCGCGTCCACCACGGCAACGTCGGAGACCGAACTCAGCTGCGCCATCTGCGGACCATTGGCCTCCTTGAAGTGGTCCAGGTTTGCCTTGGCGGCTTCGGCATCGAACTTGGCGCCGTCACTGAAGGTGACATCAGTGCGCAGATCGAGGGTCAGCTTGGTCCGGGCGTCGTTGTACTTCCACTCCGTGGCCAGCATCGGGCTGAGCTTGCCGTCCGGTTCGCGCAGGATCAGCGAGTCGTAAGCCGCCTGGTAGGGCTGGAGCGCGTGCCCAACATGGGCCTGGGCCGGATCCCACGAGGTCAGGTCCCGCAAGGTTCCCAGCGTGAGCGCGGTAACCGTGGTGCCACCGGGATTCGCACCTGCTCCGGCGTTGCCGCCGCCGCAGGCAGTGAGTGCCATTGAGGCACTCAGTACGAGGGCGGCCGCTGCCGCCTTGGGACCTAACTTCATTGTTGGCTCCTTGAATGAGTGGAGTAGTGCTCGAGGTGAAAGCATGTGGCCTGCGCCACACTGCTTGTGAAACCCACAGTACGCATCGTTGCCATCTTTGGCAACCGGTTGTCAGAAAAGTTGCACTTTTGTTTTGCAGCCGTTTCTCAGGAAACGGTTTCAGCCGCGTCCGGGTAGCTCTGGCGGTAGATGTCCTTGATGATCCGCAGCGATTTCTCGGCTTCGGCCGGGCTGATCCAGAACGGCTCTGCGTCATCGAGGCGGGCGTAGAAATCGGCAATCAGCAGTTCGTGGGACACACCCCAGTAGTCGCGCCCGCCGGAGGCGCTCCTGCGTTCGGGCACCACCTCCACGCGCCCGTCGGCGTACGTCACCGTCAGGTCGCCGCGCAGGTTCAGGACGGCCTTTTCGGTGACGACGTCCAGGGTCACCGGGGCGTTGTACGGATTCGCCAGGGTGGCGTAGAAGGCGCTGCGGGCACCGCTGGCATGCTCGGCCACGAATTCCGCCGTGTCCTCCACCTCGATGTCACCGCCCAGGAAACGGGTCGACGCGTTGCCGCTGACGGCAGTGATGTCCCCCGCCAGCCATTGCAGCAGGTCCAGGGTGTGGATGGCCTGGTTCATGAGGAGGCCACCGCCGCCGCCTTCCCAGGTTCCGCGCCAGGGCCGGTTGCGGTAGTAATCCGCAGTGCGCTGCCACATGACAGTGGCGGAGGCACCCACCACAACCCCCAGGTCACCGGTTGCCAGGAGCTGGTGCATCGCCTGGGATGTGGCGTTGTACCGGTTCTGGAAGCAGACAGCGATCTTTGCGTGGTTCGCTTCAGCTGCGGCCACCAGGCGCCGGCCTTCGGCCAGCGTGTGGGCCAGCGGCTTCTCCACAATGACGTTCACGCCTTTTTCCAGGCAATCCGCGGCAATGGAAGCATGCTCATTGTGCGGTGTGCAGATGTGCACTACATCCGGCCGGACCTGCTCGATCAGGCTGAGGTGGTCACTGAAGCCCGGAACACCAAAAGTCTCCACGGCTGCGGCGAGCCGCTGGGGGTCGGGGTCGCAAACCCCGGCCAGCACGGCGTCGTCGAGCTTGGCAATGGCCTCGAAGTGGACGGAGGAAACGTCGCCGCACCCGATGACGGCCGCCCTCGCCGTCACGAGAACGAAACCCCATGCTTGTCGGCGAGAGCGGCGAAGGCGCGGGCGGCGATGCCGAACGCCACCGGGCCGGAGAAGCCGCCCAGTTCGTGGGCGCTGGCAAGGTGCGGCTCAAGGGAGGCGAAACCACTGAAGCCGTCCGCTTTCAGGGCGGCCACCGTGGCGTCCAGTTCGCCGTCGCCGTGGCCCGACGGAACTACTTCGCCGGTGCTGAACAGCGCGTCCTTGACCTGGAAGTATTCGAGGTAGGGCCGGAGCATGGCGTAGCCCGCGGTGTACGGCTTGACGCCCACCTGCACGAAGTTGGCGTTGTCCCACGCGACGCGGAGCGCCGGGGAGGCAACCGTCTCCATGATGTCCAGGACACGCTCGGGGGTGTCGCCATAGATGTCTTTTTCGTTTTCGTGCAGGAGCACGACGCCGGCCGCCTCGGCTTCCGCTGCCAGCGCGGCCATGCGGACCAGGACGTCGTCGCGGATGTCTTCGGCGCTTTGGGCCTCGGCGCGGTAGAAGGAGAAGATCCGCACGTAGCGGGTGTCCAGGCCCTTGGCAACGGAAATGATCTGACGCAGGCGTTCCACCTCGTGCTCCACGGGCAGGCTGACGTCCACCTTGCCGATGGGGCTGGCAACGGCCGAAACCTTCAGTCCACGCCCGTCCAGGATGCCCTTCAGTTCCCGCACCTGCTCCGCCGTGAGCTCGGAGACGTTCGTCCCCCACGCGCTCCGGACCTCGATGTGGCTGGCGCCCAGGGCCAGCAGCACGGCGGCCTGCACGTGCGGATCAGGATCGATTTCGTCGCCGAATCCGGACAGGGGCCAGGTTGCAGTTTCGCTCACGGTTTCTCCTTGGTGCGGGCATGCCGGCGCGTCTTTGGCCGGCGGCATGCCGTGGCTGGTGTCACATTTCCCCTGCAACATTAGCCGCGTTGCAATTCACTGACAACCGGTTGCCATAAGGTGCAATCCGTGACATCCTAGGGCTTTCAGCGCAGTGTCTCCGGTCACAACCGCGCTCTCGCCAGTCCGTTCAGAGAGGAACGCCATGGCACTGCCGCCAGTTTCAGTGGGCCGCCCCGCGACCATCCACGACATTGCTGCCGTGTGCGGCGTAGCCCCGTCCACCGTGTCCCGTGCACTGTCCACGCCGGAACGGGTTAATATCCGCACCCGCGAGCGGATCCAGGCCGCCGCCGTCGAACTCAACTACACACCGAACTCGCAGGCCAAGGCCCTCAGCTCGGGAAAGACCGGCGCCGTGGGCGTCCTGGTCCCGGACATCACCAACCCCTTCTACTTCGACCTGATCCGCGGAACCCAGCTTCAGCTCAAAGCTGCCGGATACACGCAGCTCCTGGTTGACACCGAAGAATCGGACGAGGTGGAGGCCAGCGCCATCCAGCAGCTCCGCAAGAGCGCGGACGGCCTGATTGTGGGGGCTTCCCGCCTGACGGACGAGGCCCTGCTGGCAGCCTCCGAGGCCATGCCGCTGGTGGCCATCAACCGGGATGTGCCCGGGGTTCCCGCGGTCATCATCGACACCCCCGCAGCCACCGGCCAGGCCCTGGACCACCTGATCTCGCTGGGCCACACCAGGGTGGCGTACATCTCCGGCCCTGTCTCGTCCCAGTCGAACGCCCGCCGGTGGGATGCCCTGTCCGAAGCCGGCAAGGAGCGCGGCATCGAAGTGGTCAAGCTGGGTCCGTTCGCCCCGAAGACCCAGTCCGGCGCCGCGGCAGCGGACACCGCGGTCCACAGCGGTGCGACGGCCTGCATCGTGTTCAATGACCTGATCGCCATCGGCATGCTGCAGCGGCTGCGCGAACGGGGCGTCCGGGTTCCTGAGGACATGAGCATCGTGGGCTGCGATGACATCTTCGGCGCCGATTTCTGCAACCCTCCCCTGACCACCATGTCCTCCCCCATCGAGCAGGCCGGGCGGGTGGCGGTGACCATGCTGCTGGCACAGCTGGATCCCCTCCGCGGCGGCGGCACGCGCACCCGCTCGGTGATGCCCACACACTTGACGGTGCGCGCCTCCACCACTGCGGCGCCTGCAACCTGACGGGGGCGCCCTGTTTCGCTGCGCGTTCCCGTTTTCGCTGCGCATCCGCGCTGGCGCACCCCGTATCTCCGGCGCGAAATCGAGTTTGCGTGTCGAAATCAGAAACGCACGTCAGAAATGGGGCGGCTGATACTGCCACTCACCAGCGCTCCAGCGCCTCGCGCAACATGCGGTGACCCTGGTTTTCGAAAGCTTCGTCCCCCACCTGGAATGCCCAGACGGCCGTGCCGACTGCCTCCCGGAGCAGGTCAATGCGCCACACAGTGTGAGACCTGGGATCCGTCCCGTAGCCGTACAAGAACGCCTGTTCAAGCTCCGGCCGTCCCCGCCACTGCTGCACTGCCAGCCTGCACAGGTCCGTAGCAGCCGGGCGGAACTCGAACCGGCCGAAGTCGATAACCCGGACTTCGCCGGAGTGGATGAGCCAGTTCCGCGGTTGCCAGTCACCGTGGGTGGGAACCACCGTGGCCGGCTGCGGCCGGTATTCCGCCAGCCGCCGCCTGGCTTCCCGCTCTAGTGCGGGATCAATCCGATGGGCACGGTCCAGCCACGCGAGTGACTTCGCTGTGGCCTGGAGCTCATAGCGGTCATCGATGCGGCGCTCCTGGTTATGGAACAGCCTCAGCAGCTCACCGGCCTGGGCGTACACCGGCGGAGCCAGTTCGGCTTCCGTGCCCTCAACCAGGTGGCCCTCCAAGTACTCCATGACCAGGACACTGGCGCTGGTATCCGCGTGGAACAGGCGGCCTGCCCGCCCGCACTCCACCAGCGGGCGGGTATAGGCCCGGTGGGCTGCGATCTCGCGGCCGAGGTGGTGGTTACCGGGTCCCCCGGCCTTGATGATGAACTGCCCGGCGGGCGCCTGAACGTGGAGAACCTTCGTGTCCACGAGTCCCCAAGACAGGTCCGCCAGGAGCTCCGGGGAACCCAGCCACGATGCGACCAGGGCGGACTGTTCGACGTCCAGCAGCCCGCCGTCCCAGCGACCGTTCATTTGCCCCGCCCGCAGCCCTTTCCCCATCCGAGGAGACTAGCAATCCCTGGCACGTGGCCGGCGAGGACCCGTGCTCCCGGTGCCCAACCCAAGGTTGGTGGTTACACGGGCAATGGCAGCCAGCACCATCTCGGGCGCCGACAGCGCGAAGTCATTGCGGTGATGCTGGCCCAGTCCCGGACGCTGAGGCCGGCCTTGTCAGCCGGCTTGGCCAGCTCGATGATCTCCGCCAGCCGCTGGAGTTTTCCGCCCACGGATTCGATGTAGGCCTGGGCAGCTTTCCGCCGGTCTTCCGGATTACGCGTCAGCCGTGACCACGTCTCCGGGGTGTAACTGAATTTTGAGAGATAAAGGGGCATGGCCCGCTCCTATCGCCCGCTGCTGAACTGTGGCCGGACGGTGGCTCCAGCTGGATAAAGCCACCGTCCGTCAGTACGGCTACAGCTTGTCGGTGCGGTCCTCGCCGCCCCTGTGGCCGCCGCCGCGGAGGTTCTCCTGGACTTTGCCGAAGAGGTCCTTGATGGTGGATTCCGCGTTGCTGATGACATCCACCGGCACATACACGTCATGCGTGGCCGGGAGGTCGTACTCGTCCTTCAAGTGCGTGCCGTTTCCGACGCCCTGCAGTGACAGGTAAACCATGGCTTCCGTCCGCGCGATCCCGGCAAGCTTCCCAAACACCACGGTGAACTCGTTGGGCTGGAAGGTGATGGTCTGGCCGATGTGGCTGCGGCCAAGTTCACCAGCCGGAACAACCTTTTCTGACTGGCTTCCGGTGTAGTCCATGAACTTCTCCTTAGATCGCCTGCACTGATGAAATGCAGTCTATCGCCGGGCGGCGCGGCTGTGGCCGGCGCTTCCCTTCCCACGAACGCAGCGGGACCCGGCCGGGACTTGGGAGGGCAGCCAGGCCCTGCAAGACTGGTCGAAGCAGCAGCAAACCACCGGATCCGTCAGGAGAATGCCATGCCCCAGCAGGACCACGCCCCTTCACGCCGCAGCAGGACCACGGACGTACTCGGCATTGACGTGCCGGTGGTGCTTGGCCCCTTCGGCGGCGTGTCTTCCGTGGCGCTCACCGCAGCGGTGTCCGACGGCGGCGGGCTGGGTTCGTACGGCCTGTACGGGTACGACGGCGCCGCGATCCTTGATACGGCGGCGCAGCTACGTGCCGCCACGGCCAAGCCGTTCGCCCTTAATCTGTGGGTGCCCACCGGCAGCGAAACGACGGAGCTGCCCCGGACGGAGTTCGACAGCTATGTCCGCGCCCTCCAGCCGTATTTCGAAGAGCTTGGCCTCGAACTGCCGGACATGCCGGCGCGCTTCATGGCCGACTACGGCGAGCAGGTGGAGGCGACGCTCGAAGCAGCCCCCGCCGTCGTCAGCTTCGTCTTTGGTGTCCCCGCGCCGGAAATTGTGGAAGAAGCGCACCGGCGCGGCATCAAAGTGGCCGGGACCGCCACCACCGTGGAGGAGGCCCTGGCCCTTGAAGCGGGCGGCGTGGATGCCGTGGTGGCCAGCGGCATGGAGTCCGGCGGCCACCGTGTGTCCTTCCTCCGCCCTGCCGAGGAATCCTTGGTGGGCACGTTCTCCCTGGTCCCGCAGGTGGCCGATGCCGTCAGCATCCCCGTCATCGCCGCGGGCGGCATCGCCGACCGGCGCGGGTTCGCCGCCGCCCGGGCGCTGGGAGCCGACGGTGTCCAGGTTGGCACGGCCTTCCTGGCCACCAGTGAATCGGCCGCCGCGCCCGCCTACCGGGAGTTGCTGCACAGCCCGGCCGCAGGAAACACGGTCCTGACCCGCGCGCTGAGCGGCCGGCTGGCACGCGGAATCCCCAACCGGGTTACCTCTGAACTGGCGCCGCCGGCCATCGCTCCGTTCCCCGTCCAGAACTGGCTGACCGGCCGGTTCCGTCCGACGGCCGCCGCTGCCGGAAACACGGATCTCATGTCCCTGTGGGCGGGGCAGTCTGCGCGGCTCATCCGGCACCAGGGCGCTGCGGATGTCCTGGCGGAACTGCTCGCCGGGGCCTGACGCTACTTCTTCTCCCCGCGGGCCCGCTGCGGGTATCCACATACCGCCAGCCCGGCGCCGTAACGTCCCCGGTTCCCCGGTAGAATCGGGCGGGCAGGAACAGCCGCTGTTTCCTGACGTTGTTCGCGCCACCGCACGGGGAGGGGAGAGTCAGTGCAGGCACACCGCACCCCCTTCCACCTCCTGCGCGCTTCGGCCCTCGCAACTGGAATCCTGACCCTTGCGGCGGGCGCCCACGTGGCCGGCGGCGGGCAGCTGCCCGCTCCGGGGATCCTCCTGGCCATCCTGGCGCTCACGGGTCTCGCCAGCACCGCTGCCACCAAGCTCAAGCTCTCCTTCCCGGCCATGGCCGGGCTGATGGGCGGCGGGCAGCTGGCGCTGCACGAACTGTTCGCCACGTTCAGCGTGCCCTCACAGCCTTCAGGTCCCGTGGCAGCCTATGCGGGCCACCAGCACGGTGTGCCGTCGCTCCCGCCGGACCTGCTGGCCCTTGCCGGGCACACGGGCCCAACGGACCCTTCGTCAGGTTCCCTCATGCTGGCCGCGCACGCGCTGGCAACCCTTGGATGTGCCCTGCTGCTGGCCAAGGGCGAAGCGGCGCTCTGGGCCCTTGCCAGCTGGCTGCGGCCCCTCGCCGGCCTGCCCGCACCCATAGCCTTCAACGACGCGGGGCCGGTTCCCGCAGCGCTTCCCCCCGCCGCCGCTCCCCTCCGCCCCTGGCGGAACCTGCGGCAGGACAGCCGACGCGGCCCGCCTTCCGCCGTCGTGCTTTCGTACTGACCCGCGCCGCCATTGCACGCCGGCCCGGGCCTTCCCAAAAAGAATTTGCACGCCACTGATGGTGTGCACCAGAAAGGCAACCCATGAACTCCTCGACACTTCGCCGTACCCTGACCACAGCCGCAGCCGCAGGCGGCACCGCCGCGCTGATCCTGGCGGGCGCCGGAGCCGCGTCCGCCCATGTGGGCGTGACGCCGGACAAGACCTCAGCCAACTCCTACGCATTGCTGACGTTCGCCATCCCCCATGGCTGCGAGGAATCCGCCACCACCAAAGTGGCCATCACCCTGCCGGCAGAGCTCAACGACGCCCAGCCCACCGTGAACCCCAACTGGACTGCGGAAAAGGTGACCGAACAGCTCGCCGAGCCGAAGAAGCTCGCCGACGGCAGCTCCATCACCAAGCGGACCAGCCAGATCGTCTACACGGCCAAAACGCCCCTGGCGCACGAACTCCGTGACACGCTGGTCCTGTCCGTCAAGCTTCCCGATGCCGCCGGCACCACGCTGAACTTCCCCACGATGCAGACCTGCGAGGCCGGCCAGACTGACTGGTCGGAAATCGCGAAGGATGGCCAGGATCCGCACTCACTGAAGGCGCCGGCCCCGTCCATCACCATCACCGAAGCAGCCACGTCCGACGGGCACGGTGCCAGCGCAGCCGCGGCAACCCACACGGAACAGGCAGCGTCCGTGACGGACAGCGGATCCGATGCCCGCAGCTGGGCCGGCCTCGGGGCCGGCGTGGCCGGACTGGTACTCGGCGGGCTCGCACTGCTCCGGAGCGGCGCACGCCGGAAGGCAGCCGACAGCACCAAGTAGTCCCGGTTTGATGCCCGGATCATCACGATCCGGGCATCAAATTGCTTTGGGACCACGTGGCATCGTTGACGCCGCCCCGGACTGCCGCGAAGGTGGTGGCATGAGGTCTCAGAAAACACTCCAGGGGATAGCCTTGTCGACGGCCGGCGTGGCGGCTGTCCTGATGCTTGCATCGTGCGGTCTCGGCCAGCCGCAGAGCCAAACGACCACCACCCCGGCCGGGCCGGGGACGGGCTCCGCCAGCCCCTCGCAGTCCGCACCCCCGGCTACAACGGCCGCGCCGCCGTCGTCCGCTGCCCCTGCCACCACCACACCGGCAGGGCCCGGACTGTGCAAGGCGGGAGTGCTTTCCGCAGCGACCGACGCGTCCGGCGGCGGCGCCGCGGGCAGCGTGTACATGAAGCTCAACCTCACCAACACCGGGAGCGAGCCCTGCATCCTCAAGGGCTTCCCCGGAGTGTCCCTCGCGGCTGACGCGGCAGGCGGCCCCATTGGCGCGGCGGCAACCCGGGACGAATCCGTTCCTGTCACGGACGTCCTGCTGGCACCCGGCCAAACGGGCTGGGCCCAGCTGAGGTACACGCAGGCGGGCAATTACACCGACTGCTCACCAGTTGATGCGGCCGGCTACCGGATCTACCCGCCGGAAGACACCGAGTCCCTTTTCCTGGCCCAGCCCACCACTGCCTGCAGCAACGCAGACATCAAACTGCTGACCATCGGCGCCTTCCAGCCCGCCTGACGCCAGGGCCTCAGGACACCAAAAAGCAGGCGGTCCGGCTTACGCAGGCCGGGAAGGATTGAAGGGCCGTTCCCTTGGCACCGTCCGTGCTGTCGGTGGGGTGGGGCATGATGGAGGCATGAACCAGGAAGAGCCCTCCACGGACGGCCGGGGCGCCGTGGCTACAGCGCCGATGGGCCAGTTCACCCGGCCCACCCGCGACTGGTTCATGGGAGCCTTCACCGAACCCACCCCCGCCCAGGACGGCGCCTGGAACGCCATCTCCTCGGGCTCGCATGCCCTGGTGGTGGCACCCACCGGGTCCGGTAAAACCCTCGCGGCATTCCTCTGGGCACTGGACCGGCTCCTCTCGGCCGCGCCCCCGGCAGACACCGAAGAAACGGCGGAGGCTGCCGTACCCGCCGCTGCGGCCGGCGCCAAAGGAACCAAAGCCCCGGCGAAAGCCCGCCGTCCCCGGGCACCCAAGCGCAAAACCAAGGTGCTGTACATTTCGCCACTGAAGGCCCTCGGCGTGGACGTCGAACGGAACCTGCGTTCCCCGCTCATCGGCATCACACAGACAGCCAAGCGGCTGGGACTGCCCGCCCCGCTGATCACCGTGGGCGTCCGGTCCGGAGACACCACCACGGCGGACCGCCGGGCGCTGCTGAGCAACCCGCCGGACATCCTCATCACCACGCCCGAGTCCCTGTTCCTCATGCTCACGTCCCGGGCCCGGGAAACTCTCACCGAGGTGGACACCATCATCATCGATGAAGTCCACGCCGTTGCCGGCACCAAGCGCGGAGCCCACCTGGCCGTTTCACTGGAACGCCTGGACGCGCTGCTGCCCAAGCCCGCACAGCGGATCGGACTTTCCGCAACGGTGGAGCCCAAGGAGCTCGTGGCCCAGTTCCTTGCCGGGACCGCTCCCGTCGAAATCGTGGCCCCGCCGTCGAAGAAAAACTGGGACCTTACGGTGTCGGTACCGGTGGAGGACATGTCCGATCTCCAGGGTGCAGCGGGCGCGTTCGACTCCGGCCCGGCCTCCGGGCTGCAGCCGCAGGCGTCCATCTGGCCGCATGTGGAGGAAAAGATCGTTGACCTGGTGCTTGCCAACCAGTCCACCATCGTCTTCGCCAACTCCCGCCGGCTGTCGGAACGGCTGACGGCGCGCCTCAACGAAATCTACGCCGAACGCCAGCTCATGGCCGCGGGCGGCGGCTGGGACGGCCCCCTGGAGGAAGGCACGGAGGTGTTCGGCGCACCGGGCGGTGGCTCCGTGCCGGCGTCGGGCGTGCCTGCCTCTACTGCCACCCCCGCCCACATGATGGCGCAGGCCGGAAGCTCCGCAGGAGCGGACCCGGTGCTGGCCCGCGCCCACCATGGCTCGGTGTCCAAGGACCAACGCGCGCTCATTGAGGACGACCTCAAATCCGGGCGGCTGCGGTGTGTGGTGGCCACGTCCTCCCTGGAACTCGGCATCGACATGGGCGCGGTGGACCTGGTGGTCCAGGTGGAGTCGCCGCCATCTGTGGCCAGCGGCCTGCAGCGTGTGGGACGTGCCGGACACCAGGTGGGCGAAATTTCGCAGGGCGTCCTGTTCCCCAAGCACCGGGCGGATCTGGTGCACACGGCCATCACCGTGGAACGCATGCTGGACGGAAAAATCGAACGCCTCAGCATCCCCGCCAACCCCCTGGACATCCTGGCGCAGCAGACGGTGGCCGCCACCGCCCTGGGCAGCATCGACGTCGAGGAATGGTTCGCCACGGTCCGCCGGTCGGCCCCGTTCGCTTCGCTCCCCCGCTCCGCGTTCGAGGCCACCCTGGACCTGCTGGCCGGCCGCTACCCTTCAGACGAATTCGCCGAACTGCGGCCACGGATCATCTGGGACCGCAACGAAGGGACCATCGAAGGCAGGCCCGGCGCCCAGCGGCTCGCCGTGACCTCCGGCGGAACCATCCCGGACCGCGGCCTGTTCGGCGTCTACATCATCGGCACGGAGATGGAGGGCTCGGCTTCCCCGTCGGAGGACGGCAAGCCGGCTCCGGCCCCCAAAGGTGGGCGGCGCGTGGGCGAACTGGACGAGGAGATGGTGTACGAATCCCGCGTGGGTGACGTGTTCGCGCTCGGTGCCACCAGCTGGAAGATCGAGGACATCACCCACGACCGCGTGCTGGTCTCCCCGGCCTTTGGCCAGCCCGGCAAGCTGCCCTTCTGGAAGGGTGATTCTCTGGGCCGGCCGGTGGACCTGGGCCGCGCCCTCGGCGCCTTCGTGCGCGAGCTGTCAGCCTCCGACGCCGGACCAGCCGCGGAACGCTGCCAGGCCAGCGGGCTGGACGCCTTCGCCGCCAACAACCTCATCCAGTACCTCTCCGAACAGAAGCAGGCCACCGAAGTGGTCCCCAGCGACACCACCCTGGTGGTGGAACGGTTCCACGACGAACTCGGCGACTGGCGCGTGATCCTGCACAGCCCCTTCGGCATGCCGGTCCATGCACCGTGGGCACTGGCCGTGGGCCAGCGGCTCCACCAGCGGTACGGCCTGGATGGCTCTGCCATGGCCGCCGACGACGGCATCGTGCTGCGGGTGCCGATGATGGAGGACGAGCCCCCGGGCGCAGAGCTGTTCCTCTTCGACCCCGAGGAACTGGAGCAGATCGTCACGGCCGAGGTAGGCGGCAGCGCCCTGTTTGCCTCACGGTTCCGAGAGTGTGCGGCCCGTGCCCTCCTGCTGCCGCGGCAGACCCCCGGCAAGCGGCAGCCCCTGTGGCAGCAGCGGCAGCGGTCCGCCCAGCTGCTGGATGTCGCACGGAAATACCCCACGTTCCCCATCGTCCTGGAGACCGTCCGGGAATGCCTCCAGGACGTCTACGACCTTCCGGCGCTGAAGGACATCGCGGCCGCCGTTGAACGCCGCGAACTGCGGGTGGTGCAGACCACCACACAGCAGCCGTCGCCGTTCGCCAAGTCCCTGCTCTTCGGCTACGTTGCCCAATTCCTGTATGAGGGCGATTCCCCGCTGGCGGAGCGGCGCGCCGCTGCGCTGGCTTTGGACTCCACCCTCCTGAACGAGCTTTTGGGCCGGGTGGAGCTGCGCGAGCTCCTGGATGCCAAGGTCATCGACGCCACCGAACGCGAACTGCAGCGGCTGGTGCCGGACCGCAGGGTGCGGGGACTTGAGGGTGTGGCCGACCTCCTGCGGCTCCTTGGCCCGCTGGACCCGGACGAGGCCGCCGCCCGGTTGGAGCCCGCAGCCGGAGCTGAGCCTGCAACGGCCGGGGAGCCCGGCGAGACCCCGGTAGCTGGGCCCGGCGGGACCCCTGCAGCTCAGGCCGAAGCCGATTTTGCCGACGACCCGGTGCCTGAGCCTGCTGAGACTACGCCGATCCACACCGCCCCGGCCACTGTTGAGGAAGCCACCGCCCACCTCGTGGCACTGCAGCGGGCCAACCGCGCCATCAAGGTCAACATCGGCGGCGCCGAACGGTTCGCTGCCGTGGAGGATGCGGCCCGCCTTCGTGATGCCATCGGTGTTCCGTTGCCCATGGGTGTGCCGTTGGCGTTTATCGAGCCTGTGGCGGACCCGCTGGGCGACCTTGTGTCCCGCTACGCCCGCACGCACGGGCCCTTCACCGCTGCTGAAGCCGCCGCCCGGCTGGGACTGGGCGTCGCTGTGGTGGTCACCGCCCTTAAACGCCTTGCCGATGACGGCCGCGTGGTGGAAGGCGAGTTCCGGCCGCACGCAACGCCCGCCGCAGCCGGGCCGGAGTCCGCACCAACCGGCGGGGAGGACGACGGGCTTGCGGACGGGGACGGACGGCAGGGAGAGATCCTACGCGAAGCCGTTCACACAGCAGTCAGCGAATGGTGTGACGCCGAAGTGCTGCGGAAGCTCCGGCGGCGGTCCCTGGCCGCACTGCGCGCCGAAGTGGAACCCGTGGACGCCGCCGCTTACGGCCGTTTCCTTCCTGCTTGGCAAAACGTCCGGATCCCGGGCGGCGGGCGGGGGCAGCCGGCACTGCGGGGGCTGGACGGCATCGTCACCGCCATCGACCAGCTGTCCGGCGTTCCCATCCCGGCATCAGCCTGGGAACCCCTGATCCTGGCCGGCAGGGTGTCCAACTACCAGCCCGCCATGCTGGACGAACTCATGGCGGCCGGCGAAGTCCTCTGGTCCGGAGCCGGTGCCCTGCCCGGAAATGACGGCTGGATCAGCCTGCACCTGGCCGACTCCGCGGAGCTGACGCTGAACCCTGCACCGGACTACGAACCGGGTGATGCCGGCCTGCGGCTACTCGACCATCTCCGGAACAACGGCGGCGGATACTTTTTCCGCCAGCTCACGGAGGTTGCAGGGGGCATGGACTCGGTGCTCAGCGACCAGGAAGTGGTGTCCGCCCTCTGGGATCTCGCCTGGGCCGGACGGGTCACCGGTGACACCTTCGCGCCCGTCCGGTCGCTGATCGCGGGCGGCCATACGGCCCACCGCCAGGTGGCGAAGGCCCCCCGGTCCAGGGCTCCGCGGCTGAACAGGCTGGGCCGCTCCCACGGCACGGGGCTGATGGGCTCAGCGGGCCTGGCCGGCGGGCGGTACGGTTCCCAGGGTGCAGCCGCCACTCCCCCTATGGCTGCCGGACGCTGGTCCGCCCTGCCGCAGCCGGAACTGGATGCCACCATCCATGCCCGGGCTACGGCCGAGCTCCTGCTGGACAGGTATGGGGTGGTGACCCGTGGTTCGGTCATGGCGGAGCAGATCCTGGGTGGCTTCGGCCTGATGTACAAGGTCCTGGCCAGGCTCGAGGAAGCCGGCCGGTGCCGCCGCGGGTACTTCATCGAACACCTCGGTGCGGCACAGTTCGCTGTCCCGGCCACGGTGGACCGGCTGCGCTCGTACGCGGAGGATAGCGAGATCGCCAAACCCGAACCCGTGGCCCTTGCCCTGGCCGCCACGGATCCTGCGAATCCCTACGGCGCTGCCCTGCCCTGGCCGGCCCTGCGGGACGATGCCGGCACCGGACACCGGCCGGGCCGCAAAGCCGGAGCCCTGGTGGTGCTGGTGGACGGCGCCCTGGTCCTCTACGTGGAGCGGGGCGGCAAGACACTGCTGGCGTTCTCCGACGACCCCGCCGTCCTTGATGCTGCCGGAGCAGCACTGGTGGGCGTGGTCACCCGCGGAGCCGTGGACAAACTGATTATGGAAAAAGTGAACGGCCAGGGGATCCTGGACACCCCCATTGCAGCTGCCCTGAGCGCTGCCGGCGCCTACTCAACCCCCAAAGGTCTGAGGATCCGTGCCTGAGGGAGATTCGGTCTGGCGGGCCGCCCGGCAACTGCACGAGGCGCTGGCCGGCCAGACACTGACGGCCTCGGACTTCCGGGTGCCTCGCTTCGCCACGCTGAACCTCACCGGGTGGACTGTGACGGAGGTTGTCCCGCGGGGCAAGCACCTGCTCATGCGGGTGAAGGGGCCAGGGGACAAGGCCCTCACCATTCACTCCCATCTGAAGATGGAAGGCACATGGCAGGTCTACCCGCCCGGTGGCAGGTGGCGGAAACCCGGCTTTACCGCGCGGTGCGTGCTGCGCACTGCGGCCGCGGACGCCGTCGGCTTCTCCCTGGGCATCCTGGAAGTGGTGGCGACTGCGAACGAGGACTCCATCGTGGGGTTTCTTGGTCCGGACCTCCTGGGCCCGGACTGGGACCTGGACGAAGCCGAGCGCCGGCTCCTGGCACGGCCGGAGGTTCCCATCGGCGTGGCCATCCTGGACCAGAGCAACCTCGCCGGCATCGGGAACATCTACCGCTGCGAGGCCTGCTTCCTCTCCGGCGTACATCCCGCCACACCCGTGTCCGGGGTGGCGGAGCTGCGCACCCTGATGACGGACGCCAAGCAGCTCCTGGAAGCAAACCTGGGCCCAGGCCGCCGCGTCACCATCCTCAACGCCCGCGGCATGCCGGTGGGCCGGATGGCCGGGAGGCCCGGCTACTGGGTGTACCGCCGGGACCAGCACCCGTGCCTCAAATGCGGTACGCCCGTGCGGCGCGGACTGCTGGGGAAACTGAACGGCGAAGAGGAACGCGACATCTACTTTTGCCCGAAGTGCCAGCCCGTCCCGGAATAACTGGTTTCGCCGGCGGCTTCCGGGCCTCCATCCAGCTGCTCGTCCGAAGGCGCCACCCGGGCCACTTTCGGCGCACCGGCCGGAACCATGAACCAGGGCAGCAGCAGCTGTACCAGCGGCCCGATCGCCAGAGCATAGAGCACGGTTCCCACGCCAACTGACCCGCCCAACAGCCAGCCTGCTGCTAGGACTGCCACCTCGATGAGGGTGCGGGACAACCGGACGGACCACCCTGTGCGGCGCGCGAGTCCGGTCATCAGGCCGTCGCGGGCCCCCGGCCCAAACCTGGCTCCGATGTAGCACGCTGAGGCGATTGCGTTCAGGAGAACGGCGCCGGCCAGCATGCCCAGCTGTCCGGCAAGGTTGGACAGCGAGGGAATCAGCGCCAGTCCGACGTCGGCGAAGACACCCACCAGGATGGCGTTGCAGAGGGTGCCGAAGCCGGGCCGCTGGCGCAGCGGAATCCACAGCAGGAGCACCAGGAAACTGACGATGATGACCACGGCGCCGATACTCAAACCGGTCCGGTTGGCCACGCCCTGGTGGAACACGTCCCAGGGGTCCAGGCCCAGCCCGGCGCGAATGAAAAGGGCCAGCGAGATGCCGTACATGGCAAGGCCGGTAAAAAGTTGAACGAGTCTGCGGAGCATCATTGGTCCACCCTCCCATTCAACTGGCATTGATTTACATAGCCAGTTTGAGATACTGGCTACATGGCTCCCTCCCTTGGCGCAGCAGCACTCGGCCGCATGCTCGGCACCTGGCACCACGGCGGCGCCCCCGCTTACCGGGAACTGGCCGATGTACTCCGGCTCCTGATCCTGGACGGCCGTGTACCGCTCGACACTGCGCTCCCCAGCGAGCGCGCCCTGTGCACCGCACTGGGCGTCAGCCGCACCACTGTCACCGCGGCCTACTCCGCCCTGCGTGAGCAAGGGTTCCTCAGCAGCGGACAGGGCAGCCGCGGCAGGACGCGCATCCCGGAGCGGACCGCCTTCGGCCCAGCCCTCTACAGCCCGCAAACTTCGGCCACTCCCGCCCTGACGGCTCCCGGCCTGGCCGCGCCCGAAGGGCTGATCGACCTTGCCTACTCGGCGCTCCCGGCCAGCGGCGAGGTGGTGCATCGGGCCTTCGCTGCGGCGCTGACGGAACTGCCGGCGCTGCTGCCGGGATTCGGGTACGACGCCGTGGGGATCCTGCCGCTTCGCCAGGCCATTGCCGACAGGTATGCGGCGGCCGGCGTGCCCACCGGTCCCGAGCAGATCATGGTCACGTCCGGGGCGCAGCATGCGCTGACCATCATCATCCGCACCCTGGCCGACCGGCAGGACAAAGTCCTGGTGGAACACCCCAGCTACCCCAACGCGCTGGACGCCATCCGTGCTGCCCGCTGCCGGCCCGTGCCGGTGGGTTTCGCGGAGTCCGGCTGGGACCTGCCGGCGTTGGAAGCCGCCCTGGCGCAGCAGCGTCCCAAGATCGCCTACCTCGTTCCCGACTTCCACAACCCCACGGGCATGATGATGCCCGATGCCCAGCGCCGCCGGCTGGTAGCGGCTGCTGCCGCAGCAGGAACCGTACTGATCGCCGATGAGACACTGCGGGAGTTGAACCTCGACGGCGTCCGCTCCACTCCCCTGGCCGGCTTCGGCAGTGCGGTGGTTTCCGTGGGGTCGCTGAGCAAGTCCCACTGGGGCGGCCTGCGCACGGGCTGGATCCGCGCCTCCGAGACGATGATCCAGCGGTTCACTGCGGCCCGGAGCATCCTGGACCTGGGCGGACCGGTCATGGAACAGCTGGCCGCAGCCCACCTGGTGCGGGCCCTGGACGAGCCATTGCCGGCCCTGCTGGACACCCTCCGGGACAACCGTGCCGCGCTGCTGGAACTGCTGCGGGAGCATCTGCCGGCATGGCACACAGCGTCACCTTCCGGCGGCCTGTCGGTGTGGTGCAGGCTACCGGCCCCCGTCAGTACGGCCCTGACCGTGATCGCCCCGGACTACGGGATCAGGCTGGCCGCCGGGCCCCGGTTTGGGATCGGAGGCGCCTTTGAGCGGTACCTGCGGCTCCCCTTCACCCTGCCGCCCACCAAACTCGAGGCCGCCGCGCTGGCCCTGCGGGCCGCCCAGGACAGACTCGATGCCGCACCCCAGCTGCGGCGCTCACTGACCCAGGCCCCCGCCGTCGCCATTGCCTGACCGCGGCCGCCGAAGAGATCGCCGAAATCGCTGGAACGGTGCCGAATCGCCGTAGCGGCGGAACAGCGTCCCCGCAGCGTTCCAGCGATCCGGCAGCTCATGCGGCCATGGCGGGCAACGGCCCGGCCAGGCTAGGCGTAGACGCGCTCCAGGAATCCGCTCCAGGCCTTGGCCGTGGTCTCAGAATCGCCGGCGCCGCTGAAATCGTGCACCGTCATGCCCACGGGGGCGCCCCACGCGTTGCGGCCGAAGAACCTGTAGAGGGCGTCCTCCGTGCGCAGTCCGAGGAAGTGCTCGTTGGAGAAGTCCACCTCGCCCGCTAGCCGGCCCACGCCGTCGAGCTCTATCTCCACCGGACTGCCCTGCACCGCCGACTCAACGCCCAGCGCCCGGCGGAGCCGTGCAAAGCCGTCCGGCGCCTGGGAGCCAGCGGGCCCCTGGATGTCCGTGAACACCACAGGTTTGCCGTCGAAGTGCTGGAGGTACTGGCCCAGGGTGTGCAGGTAGAACTCGGTGTGGCGGCTGGCGCCGTCGTACTGCTCATCCCAGTTGTCCGCGAAGATCCCGCTGTGGACGTAGTGCAGGCGCGCACGGCCGCCGTCCAGCGGCTCCAGGACGTGCTCCAGCTGGTTGAACCAGCCATCCGGCCCGTCCATCCGGGAAACGAGGTGGGCGGGGTACTCCTCCACGGTTTTCACTGCAGGCCACTGGTCCGTGGGGAACATCCATCCGGGCGTCCCTGCGGTGACAGCCTCCCAGACCCGCTCCGGCGTACCGGGAAGCTCGGTGTCGTAGACGATTTCGAAGTTGCGGTTGTCAGTCATGGCCCTGCTCCTTGGTTGCGGGTTCGTGTGGGGTTTCGGGGGACGGTTTGAGGACGGGATGGAGTGCCACCACCAGGCGGTGGCGCCGTCCGCGGGAGGAGGCGCCGGCGTCGTGGTACTTGTCCACCAGCTGCGTGACGGCGACGCCCAGCTCCTCGGCGAAGGCGGCACGCTCCGCTGCCGTGCGGAAGGTGATCTCGCCCTCGATGGCGAAGGTGGCCAGCTTTTGCCGGGCCGTCGCAGCTCCGGCGATCAGCTTCCCCACTTCCTGGACCATCCGGCCCGCGAGTGCCAGGAGCCAGAACGCCGAGAACCTGTCGGCAAAGCGCCGCGGATCCGGCGACGCGGAAGCCAGGGCCGTGGGTGAGATCAGGTAGGAGGCCGCCGTGGCTTGGAGGACGCGCTCGGTGACGTTGCCCTTGCGCCGCTCCTCCACCAGTTCCACCAGGCCGTGCCGCTCCAGCGATTTGAGGTGGTAGTTCACCTTCTGCCGCGGCAGCCCCACCCGGACCGCCAGTTGCGTGGCGGAGGCGGGCTCTGCCAACTCACGGAGGATGGTGGAGCGGATGGGGTCCAGCGAGGCTTCGGCCGCCGCTGGGTCCTCGATCACTGCAATGTCCAACATGGGTTAAGTGTGCCAACCGACAACTTTTTTTGTCAAGAACTTTTTTGTCGTCGGTACCGCAAGGGGCCCCCAAGCCGCGCCGGTAGAATGGACCGGTGATGCAGTCCCCCCTTCCCGTGCGCGACGGCGTGAATGCCACCCGCCTTCGCCTCCCTGAAGAGGGCCCGTGGGACACCGCCATGGACTACATGATGCACCGCTGGGGCCACATCGATCCGCAGGGCATCGAGGACAGGTTCGACGCCGGCGAGATTGTGGGCGAGGGCGGCGTGCCCCTGAGCCGGAACACCAGGCTCGAAGACCACACCTTCATCTGGTACTACCGCACGCTTCCCCCGGAAACACGAATCCCCGTGGACCTCAGCATCCTGCATCAGGACGAACACCTCCTGGTGGTAGACAAGCCACACTTCCTGCCCACCACCCCCGGCGGCACCTACATCCAGGAATCGGCCCTGGTGCGGCTGCGGAACCAGCTGGAACTGCCGGACCTGATCCCCATGCACCGGCTGGACCGCATGACCGCCGGCGTCCTGCTGTTCTCCACCAACCCGCAGACGCGCGGCAAGTACCAGGTGCTGTTCGAGAAGCGCCAGGTGCAGAAGGAGTACGAGTGCATTTCGGCCGCGGACCCCGCGCCGGGACATCCCGCCGTCGACTTCCCCGTGGTGGTCCGCAACCGGATGACCAAGTCCCGCAGCTACCTGCTGGCCGAGGTGGTGGAGGGCGAGCCGAACGCGGAGACGCGGATTGAGCAGCAGGAAATGCTCGACGGCGGCGCCTCCGCGGGTGCCGACGGCAGCATGGCCGCGGCGCCGGGCAGTCCCGCCCGCCTCGCCCGGTACCGGCTGGAACCGCACACGGGCAAGACCCACCAGCTGCGCGTCCACATGGCCTCACTGGGACTCGGGATCGTCAACGATGCCTTCTACCCCGAGCTGCTGGACAAGGCCCCGGACAACTACGCCAAACCGCTGCAGCTGCTGGCCCGCGGCATCCGGTTCGTGGATCCGATCTCGGGCAGCCCGGTGGAATACCGGAGCAGCCTTGAGCTCAGCGAAACGGTCCGGGCACGCTCGCGGACGGCACCGGAAAACTTCGGGAGTCCTGCGGCCTGACCCCGGCAGCCCGGCCGCCCGGCCGCGGAAGTGCGGTACCTTGTGGCAATGGACTTCGTCAGCGCTGACAGCTGGGGAGAGGCGATCTATTTCTGGATCATCCCCGTGGTCCTTGGCGACGCCATCTTTCCGCCCATCCCGTCCGAAATGGTGGTCATCACCGGCGGCGCGCTCTCCGCCGACGGCAGGGCGAACATTTTCCTGGTGCTGGCCCTCGCCGCCATTGCATCGTGGACGGGCGACATCGTGGTGTTCCAGTTGTTCCGCCGCCGCCTGAGCCATGTGCTGGACCGCTGGAAATGGGGCCGTCGGGTGCATCAGGGCATCCACGTCGGCCTCGCGAAGGCCGGCAGGTCCTCCACCTACGGGGCCATCATCGGTGCCAGGTTCATTCCGGGCGGGCGGCTTGCCACGTCAGCCGCCGCCGGCATTGCCAATGTTTCGGTGCGGGGCTTCAGCCTGTGCGCGGGCCTCGGGGCGGTGCTGTGGGCCTGCTGGCTGGTGGGGCTCGGCTACTTCACGGGATCGGCAACGAAGCTGCCGTTCTGGGCGAGTTCCCTCATCGGTGTGGTGCTCGGCCTGGTGGTGGGCGCCGTCGTCGGAATCATCGTGACCCGCCGCCGCGGCAACCGCTCCCCCGTGGAGGAGCCCGGCCCGCTGGGCTGAACCTTGGCTGGAGTTCTTCTAGTTCAGACAGGCAGCCACTTGCCGCGGCTGCGCCGCAGCACGCTCAGGGAACCTGTCAGCGCAACGCGTTCGACGGCGTCGCGCATCATGGCTGCCGATTCCACCGCCTGCCGGTTCTCGCCGCTGTATTCGGTGGCCTCCACCAGGAAGCGCAGGTTGAGCAGCGGCACACCGCCGGCGATCTGCAGCTGGTGCGACTCGACGTGGTGGCGGGTTCCCAGTGCCTCCACGGCGGCGTCCATGACGGATTCGGGGGCGTTGCCCGGCCGGAGCCCGGTGATCTTCAGGCGGGTCTGGAACGAAGGCATGCCTTCAACCTTATCGAAACGCGCGCTCACATGCCGGGCTTAAACCCGCAACCCCCGCTCACTCTCTTCAGGAGAGTGAGCGGGGGTTGCGGTTTTAGGCACCACACGTGAGCGCGCGTTCCGGGGAGAAGCGCCACTAGTGAGCGCGCGTGGGGTTTAGCCGGTGTTGCGGAGGCCCGCTGCCACACCGTTGACGGTGATGAGCATGGCCCGCTGGAGGCGTTCGTCGATCTCGCCGTTGCTCATGCCCTCGCCGGCTTCCGCGCGGACACGGCGAAGCAGCTCCACCTGAAGGTAGCTGATGGGATCCAGGTACTGGTCGCGGACCTCGAGGGAGCGCTTGAGCGTGGGCTGGGCGTCCAGGAGCACGTGCTCGCCGGTGAGGTTCTGCACCTCGGTCACCGTGAGTTCGTATTCGTCACGGATGGCACGGAAGATGTGGTGCAGCTCCTTGGGGACCAGGGTGTCCACGTAGTAGCCGGCAATGTCCAGGTCCGTTTTGGCGAGCGTCATCTCCACGTTGGAGAGCACAGAGCGGAAGAAGTGCCAGTGCCCGATCATCTCCACCAGCTGCTCAGAGTTGCCGGCCTCGCGGGCGGCTTTGAGGCCTGACCCCACGCCGAACCAGCCGGGGACGATCTGCCGGGACTGGGTCCAGCCGAACACCCACGGGATGGCGCGCAGCCCGCCAAGGCCCGCACCCGAGTCAGGGCGCTTGGACGGGCGGGAGCCGATGTTCAGCGACCCGAGCTGCTCCACCGGGGTGGACGCCATGAAGTACGCCGGCAGGTCCGGGTGGTCGATCAGGCTGCGGTACCGCTCGAAGGCGGCGTCCGAGATGGTTTCCATGACGTGCGCGTAGCGTTCGCGCTGGTCGTCGGAAGTCCGGGGATCGCGGTGCAGCGCCGAGCCCTGGAGCACGGCGGCCAGCGAGAGCTCCAGGTTTTCGCGGGCAAGCTCAGGCAGCGAGTACTTGTCAGAGATGACCTCGCCCTGCTCGGTGAACTTGATTTCGCCTTCCAGGACGCCGTTGGGCTGGGCCAGGATGGCGTCGTAAGTGGGTCCGCCGCCGCGGCCCACGGAACCGCCGCGGCCGTGGAACAGGCGGACGCGGACGCCGTGCTTAGCGGCGATATCACGCAGCTTCCGCTGGGTCTTGTGGATTTCCCACTGGCTGGTCATCACGCCGGATTCCTTGTTGGAGTCCGAGTAGCCCAGCATGACTTCCTGGACGTCCCCGCGCAGCCGCACCAGTTCGCGATAGGAGGGGTCGGAGAGGAGCTGGTCGATGATTTCGGCGGAGGCGCGGAGTTCCTCCACGGTTTCGAGCAGCGGCGCGAACCCCAGCTTGGCGTAGGGCTTCTCGCCGAACAGGTTGACCAGGCCGGCCTCGCGGGCGATCACGGCGGCAGCCAGGACGTCGTCCGCGCCGCGGGTCATGGAGATGATGTAGGTCTCGATGACGTCCGGGCCGTACATGCGCAGGGCCCGGCGGATCTCGCGGAAGACGTCGTATGTGCCGTCGGCGGCGCCGTCGAGCTTGATCGGGTGGCCGGACAGCGGGCGGCGGGAGGCGAGCTCGGAACCCAGTACCTCGAAGCGTTCCTTGCGGCTCAGTTCGGCGTAGTGCAGCCCGGGTCCGCCGATGCGGTCCATGAGCTGCCCGACGGCGTCGTGGTGGTGGTCGGCGTGCTCTCGGATGTCGAGGGTGGCCAGGTGCAGGCCGAAGGACGCGATGGCCCGGCGGACCCGGGCGAGGGCGCCGTCGGCAGCCAGCGACGCCGAGTGGTTGCGGAGCGAGAGTTCCAGCAGGTCGAGGTCTGCCAGGAGTTCGTCCGTGCTGCTGTAGTCGCGGCCGTGCTCGTGGTTCGAGTTCGCCACGACGCGCTTGCCGGTGTTGATCAGCTTGGCCTTGATGCAGGTCAGCTTCAGCCGGTAGGGCTCCTGGGCGTTCAGTTCAAGGACGCGCTTGTCCAGGCCGGGGAGCTTCTTCAGGTCGGCGTCGATGGAGTCCAGCAGCACCTGGTCCGCGCCGGCGAGCGCCGTGGAGTTGGAGAGGATGGAGATCAGTTCGTCGATCATGCCGATGCTGATGCGGATGGCGTTCTGGTTCTGGATCTGGAGGATCTCGCGGGTGACCGCTGCCGTCACGTTGGGGTTGCCGTCACGATCACCGCCGATCCAGGAGCCGAACTTCACCGGGGCGTCCTGCGCGGCCAGGGTGACGCCGTGTTCGCCCAGGAGTTCGGACAGCTCGGACAGCATTTCCGGCATGGCATCGGTGAGGATGCCGCCCAGGTAGTAGATGGCGTTCCGGGCCTCGTCCACCGGGGTGGGGCGGACCTGGCGAAGCTCGTCGGTCTGCCACATCTGGTCGATGATTTCGGCCAGCTGCCGGTCCTGGCGGCGGCGCGCTGTGGTGCCCTCGATGGTGGGCTGGGCCAGGACGTCGGAGAGCTTGCGGATCTTGTCCAGCACCGAGCGGCGGGAGGCCTCGGTGGGGTGGGCGGTGAAGATGGGGCGGACGTCCAGTCCATTGACCACTTCCTGCAGCACCTCGGGTCCGGCCTGGCCGGCGATCTCCGCTACCGTCTTGGCCAGCCAGCCATCCTTCTCCGCGCGGGTGCGCAGGCCACGGACACGGTGGACCTGTTCGGCGGCGTTGGCCAGGTGAAAATAGAACGCGAAGGCCCGCACCAGGTCTGTTGCCTGCTCAATCGGCAGGGAGCCCAGGAGTTCGCGGACCTGGGCGACGACGTCGTGCGCGCTCCACGGGCCGGTGGCGTCGGCGCCGCCGCGGGCAGCCTCCTTGGATTCCTTTGTGAGGAGGCGGACCTGCTCCACGAGGTCAAGGAGCTCGGGCCCGTGCTGGCGGACCAGGGATTCGCCCAGCAGGGTGGAGACCCGGCGGACGTCTGCCCTGAGTTCGGAGGCAAGATCGGATTCGGGGTGTGCTGCAGTGTGAGCCATGGAAGCAATCTTTCGAGGGTTTCGGACTTGGCTCGTACACTGCGCTGGATACTGTGAGCCACGTTACTAGCAGAAGATGCTACCCCTTTGGCACGGCGAAGGCAGAATGTGTCTCAGACTGTGTCACCCGCCCCGCACCACCTTGAAGTTGAAATCCGGGGTGCCCAGGACCCCGAAGAGGCGCAGCCACAGCGGAAGCACCATCTCCGCCCCGCGGGCTGACGTGATATCGCCAAGGTCGATGATGTCCCGGTGGCCCAGCGCCTGCAGCAGCCCTGTGACTTGGGCTTTGGCCTCGCTGTCGTCGCCTGAGACGAACACTGAATGCTCACCGTCCGCCAGCCTTCCCCGGGTCAACCATCAGTCCCGCGTTCATGGTGTTGAGGGTCTTGACCACCCTCGCGTCCGGGAAGGCCCGCTGGATCCGTTCCCCCAGGCTTTCGGTGTTGACCGGGTTCAGGACGGGCGGCATTCCCTGCGAGAAGTCGAGCGGGTTGGACACGTCCAGCAGGACCTTCCCGGCCAGGTTGGCGCCCCCGGCGGCAGCAAGGGCCGCAAGCGATGCGGCACCGTTGGTGGCATTGACCACCACTTCGCCTTCTTCCGCGGCTGCGGCGAACGTTTCCAGCCGGATGCTTTGGTGCGCCGCCTGCCACTCGTTGAATGGCTGCCCGCCCATGGGGCCAGGCTCCGTACGGCGGGCAGTCTCCGCAGGATCCCTGGTTCCCATCACCACGTCATGTCCCAGGGAGCTGAACGCCGCGGCGAGCGTCCGGCCCACGGTGCCGGTTCCAAAGACTGCGATTTTCATGATTTCTCCTGCTCGCCGGATCCCTGTCCCCTTGCCTCAAGAGCGTACCTTCGCTGGCCGGCGCCGCAAGGGGCAGGCAGCCGCTGCGGACGCCCCGGAATGAACCGGGGCAGGCGCCGGTTGTAGCGGGCAGACGAGATTGGAAGGAATCATGAGCACCACCACACCCGCAGGGACCACCGCGCCAACCGCCAAACTCGAGCGCTGGCAGCGGTTCCGCGCCAACCGGGACAAGGCCCTGGCCGCCGGCCACGGCTGGCTCACGCTCACCTCCTTCAAGTGGCTGGAGGACTCCCCTGCCGCCGTCGAACTCGTCCCCGGTCTGTGGTCCACGCAGGGCAGCGGGTCCGCGGAAGGCGCCAACTCCCAGGAACGCACGACGGCGGTACTCACCGCGGCGCCTTCCGACGGCCTCACGCTGGTGGAGACGGGCGAAACGGTGGACGGCACCATCACCGCGGTCCTCGCCGATGAGGAATCCCTGATGTGGGTGCAGTTCGGCGGCCCCGCCGGCGACCGGACGGTGGTGGAACTGGCCAGGCGCGGAGGGCGGTATGCGATCCGCACGCGGGACGCTGAGTCGCCGGTGTTCACCGAATTCGACGGCGTGCCTACTTATCCCTACAACCCGGAGTGGGAAGTGACGGCCCGCTTTGAGCCGTACCCTTCACCGGTTGATGTTCCGATCAGCACCGCCAACCCTTTGGTGGACGGCGTCCACCGGACCGTGGGCGAGGTGGTGTTCCGGCTTCCGGGCAGTCCCCACGAGTTCCGGCTGCAGGCCGAGGAGGAGAAGCTCGGGGCTTTGACGGTCACGTTCCATGACGAAACGAACGGCGATACGACAGATGAGTGGCGGAAGGTCTCGGCGCCCAGGCCGCGGCCGAATCCGGACGGCAGCTTCACGGTGGTCCTCGATTTCAACCGGGCCATCAACTATCCCAGCGCTTTCACGCCCTTCGGAACCTGCCCCATGCCGGTCCGGAACAACAGCCTGGATCTCCGGGTGGAGGCGGGCGAGAAGCAGCCGTACCCGGCGTAGCCTCTACCGGCGCAACCACAGGCGCCCAGCCTCGGGAACCACCGTGGCCGGGCTCAGGCGATCGCCGAAATCCCGGTGATGGCCCGCCCCACAATGAGGGTGTTGATCTCGTAAGACCCCTCGTAGGTGTAGATGGCCTCGGCATCGGCGAAGATCTTGGCCATGCGGTAATCGGTGACGATGCCGTTCCCGCCCAGGATGGAGCGGCCCAGCGCCACGGTTTCCCGCATCCTGGCGCTGGCGTAGGACTTGGCGAGCGCCACCTGGGCCATGTCCGCCGAGCCTTCCTCCTGCAGCCTGGCCAGCTGGACCAGCATCCCCATGCTGGCCACGGCGTTGCCCAGCATGGTCACCAACTGCTGCTGGATCAGCTGGAAGTGGGCCAGCGGCCGGCCGAACTGCTGGCGCTCCACGGCGTACTGCCGTGCAACGTCGAATGCCGCCAATTGCTGCCCCACGGCCTGCCAGGCCACCATGATCCGTGAACTGCGCAGGAGCTCCTTGGTGTCGTCAAAGCTGCTGACCGGCGTGAACCGGTCGGCCTCGGCCACCCGGACGTCCTTGAAGACGATGTCCGCGTTCTGCACCGTACGCAGCGCGATCTTGTTCTCGATCCGGCTGCGGGTGATGCCCGGCAATGTGGCGTCCACGATGAACCCCCGCACCGACCCGGCCGGGTTATCCGGCCCGGCCGTTTCGTCGAGCGCCCACACGAGCATGTAGTCACAGAACGTCCCGTTGCCGATCCACCGCTTGGCTCCGTTGAGCACCCAGGTGTCGCCGCCGTCGTCGTCCTCCCCTGTGGCGGAGGAGATCCGCCGTGCCGTGGTTTCCATGCCGCCGGCCACGTCGGAGCCGTGCAGCGGCTCCGTGAGCGCGAATGCTCCGGTGATGCGGAGGTCCGAGGCGTCGGCGAGGAGCCGCTCCTTCTGGCCCTCGGATCCGAAGGCGTGCAGGGACTGGACGAACAGGTCATGGTGGACCAGGAAGAACGTTGCGATCGAAGTGTCCACCCGGGTCATTTCGGCGATCACCAGCCCTGCGAACAAGTGGCTGTAGCCGCGCTGGGAGGGGGTGCTCAGCTCCAGGGCGGCGAGTTTGGGCAGGATGTGGGCGGGGAACTCGGCACTGTTCCACCAGTCCCCGGCGTACGGGGCGATCTCGGCGGCGAGGAAGTCCCGGAGCTCGGCGAGCTTGTTCCGTTCCGCCTGGCTGAGCAGGGATTCGACGGCGAAGAAGTCTGCGTCCGGCAGCCCAGCAGCGGCCGAACGCCCGGCGGCGCTCATTTGGGCCCCATCCGGATGGCGCCGTCAAGGCGGATGGTCTCGCCGTTCAGCATGGCGTTGTCCACAATGTGCAGCACCAGGTTGGCGTACTCCCCGGGCCTGCCCAGCCTCGACGGGTGCGGTACCTGCGCTCCGAGCGAGTCCTGGGCTTCCTGCGGCAGGCCTGCCATCATGGGCGTTTCGAAGATGCCGGGCGCGATGGTGACCACGCGGACCAGCGAGCGCGCCAGTTCCCGGGCGATGGGCAGCGTCATGGCCGCTACCGCACCCTTGGAGGCGGCATAGGCGGGTTGCCCGATCTGCCCTTCGAAGGCAGCCACGGAGGCGGTGTTGATGATGACGCCCCGCTCGGGACCGCCCAGGTCCGTGTTGGCCGGCTCCGTGGCCACCATCGCCTCCGCGGCCAGGCGCAGCACATTGAACGTCCCGATGAGGTTCACCTGGACCACCCGGTTGAACGCTTCGAGCGGCAAAACGCCGTCGCGGCCCAAAACCTTGCCGGGGGTGGCGATGCCCGCGCAGTTCACCGCGATCCGCAGGGGCCCCAGCCCGGAGGCGGTGGCGACGGCGGCGCGCACCTCAGCCTCACTGGTCACGTCCGCGGGGGCGAAGACTGCGGACTGGCCTGATGCGCGCGTTTCCGCGGACGCATTCAGCTCCTGCGCCAGCTCCGCGCCGGCCGAGGACGGGAGATCCAACAGCACCACCGACGCTCCGGCCTGGAACAGCGCCCGGGCCGTGGCAGCCCCCAGGCCCGACGCACCTCCGGTGATCAGTGCTGCACTGCCTCTGACATCCATGCATCCTCCTTGATGTGGCCCCCGAAAGCGCAGGCGGACCGCGACGTATCAGTTAGTCAATGTTAACTGAAATGCCGCCGCACCGCACGCTCCGGACGCCCCGGGCCCGGACAAGCAGCATCGGGACCGGCAGCATGGCTAGGCTGGGCCAATGACGTCCAGTGATGCCTCCACGCCCGACTGGCAGCAGCGTGCCAACCATGCGGCACGGTCCGTCACCGCACTCTTCGGCCGCAGGCTGCTGTTCCTGCCGAATACGCACCTGGCGGCGGTGACCTGGCAGGGCGGCCGGGCGGAGCACGGCTGGCGCGGGAAGCTGCGCACCCTTGCCCAAACCACGGCGCTGCTCAACCCCTGGCACTACTGGTGGCAGGCACACTATGTCGACTGTCTGGTGGACACCGGCCGGCGGGAGTTGGGAAGCGGCGCCACCCCGGCGGCGCGTTTCAACGGCCCCTCCAATCCGAGCGCCGGCCACCTGGCGTCCCGGCTGGTGACGGGCATCCGGCTGCGCAACGCCTTCACGGTGGTCAACAACTACTACGACGACATGGCGTGGCTGGCGCTTGCCACCCACCGCCTCGACCGGCTCGCCGAGGAAACCCGGCGGCCGGGACGCGGCCGCAACGCGCGGGTCCGCCGTTCCCTGACCCTGCAGTTTGATGCCGCCGGAACCGACGACCTGGGTGGCGGCGTGTTCTGGAGCAAGAAGCGGGACTTCAAGAACACCCCGGCCAACGGCCCTGTGGCGCTGTTCTATGCCCGTACCGGGGAGACGGCCAAGGCCCAGGCGCTGGTCAATTGGCTGGACGCCACGCTGTTCGACGCGGATCAGCACCTGTACCTCGATGGTGCGCGCGCCGGCACGGCAGGGGAAGTGCTGGTGGAGCGCACCGTTTACACCTACAACCAAGGGCCAGTGCTGGGCGCGCTGCTCGAACTGGGCGGAGACGCCAACCTGGCCAGGGCGGCCTCGGTGGTGGACGGGGTGGAGCGGCTGCTGACCGTCGCCGGCTCCACACCAGGACAGGGCAGCGTGCTCCGCTGTGAAGGAACGGGCGACGGCGGACTTTTCACCGGCATCCTGTGCCGGTACCTGGCGCTGGCCGCGAGGGATGCCCGGCTCCCCGAAGGGACGCGCCGCACCGCCGCCCGCCTGGTCACCGGCACGGCAGAGGCATTCTGGAACGGCCGCCGCGCCGTGGAGCCCGGCGAATCAGGGCAGAAGGACGCCAGCGTCTTCTCCCTGCACGCCAACACGCCCGCCGCCCAGACCTACCCGGCGGGCGCCGCCGTCGAACTTTCCACCCAGCTGCAGGCCTGGATGACGATAGAAGCCGCCGCACTGCTCACTGCGCCCTACTAGAATTAAGTCACGCCACACTTCCGTAATTATTGTGATGCTGGTCACCTTAAGCGCTTTCCCTGTGGCTGCTTAGGGTTGCCTACCCTACAGTTTTGCGAGGGCCCTTCCCCACGGCCCACACGGACCGGCACCAACGGTCCCCCTGACATTTCCCAGAAAGCAGCTCCTCAATGAAGATCCGCAACCGCGCCCTGGCCGGCATCTCCCTTGCCGCGTCCGCTGTCCTCGGCCTGACCGCCTGTGGCGGCAGCACCACGCCCGCAGCTACGTCCTCCGCATCCGGCAGCGCCGCCGGGGCATCAGGCGAAATCACCGTGTACAACGCCCAGCACGAAAGCCTCACCAAGGAATGGGTTGACGCCTTCACGGCGGAGACCGGCATCAAGGTGACCATGCGCCAGGGGTCGGACACCGAGCTGTCCAACCAGATCATCCAGGAGGGACAGGCCTCCCCCGCCGATGTCTTCCTCACGGAGAACTCCCCCGCCATGACCCAGGTGGAAAACGCCGACCTTTTCGCCGATGTGGACAAGGCCACGCTGGAGCAGGTCCCCACGGAATTCCAGCCCTCCACGGGCAAGTGGACCGGCATCGCGGCCCGCTCCACCGTCCTGGTCTACGACAAGACCAAGATCTCCGAGGACCAGCTCCCCAAGTCCATGCTTGACCTGGCCAAGCCGGAATGGAAGGGCAAGTGGGCCGCGTCGCCCACCGGCGCGGACTTCCAGGCCATCGTCTCGGCATTGCTGGAACTCAAGGGCGAGGACGCCACCGAGGAATGGCTGCAGGGCATGAAGGAAAACTTCAAGGCTTACAAGGGCAACAGCACCGCCATGAAGGCCGTCAACGCCGGTGAAGTGGATGCCGCCCTGATCTACCACTACTACTACTACGGCGACCAGGCGAAGACCGGCGAGAACTCCAAGAACGTCACGCCGTACTACTTCAAGAACCAGGACCCGGGCGCGTTCCTGTCCGTCTCCGGCGGCGGCGTGCTTAAGTCCTCCAAGAACGCTGCGGCCGCGCAGGAATTCCTGAAGTTCGTCACCGGGAAGAAGGGCCAGGAGGTCCTGAAGAACGGCACGTCCTTCGAGTACGCCGTCGCTTCCGACGTTCCCTCCAACGACAAGCTGGTCCCCATCAAGGACCTGCAGGTCCCTACGGTGGACGCCGCGAAGCTCAACTCCGAGAAGGTCACCGACCTGATGACCAAGGCAGGACTCCTCTAATTCCGTGACCACCGATCTATCGGCTCCCCCTTCGGGCGGGAGCACGACGACGGCGGGCCGGGGCAAGCGCCCCCGCCCGCCTTTCGGCGTTTCAGCAGTGTCCATCGTGGCGGTGCTGATCGCCCTGTTCTCCCTCGTTCCCCTGGGGTACGTGGCCTACATGACGGTGGCAACCGGCTGGGACACCGCCGTCGCCCTGATCTTCCGGCCGCGCGTCATGGAGCTGCTGCTGAACACGCTGCTGCTGACCATCATCACGGTGCCCCTCTGCCTGCTGCTGGGGGTGGCAGGCGCCTGGCTGGTGGAGCGCACCAGCCTCCGCGGCCACCGGATCTGGGCGGTGCTCCTGGCCGCCCCGCTGGCCATCCCGGCGTTCGTCAACAGCTACGCGTGGGTCTCGGCGGTGCCCTCGATGGGCGGGCTGTGGTCCGGCGTCCTGATCGCCACGCTCTCCTATTTCCCCCTGGTCTACATCCCTGCAGCGGCGTCCCTGAGCCGGCTGGACCCGGCCATCGAACAGTCCGCCGCCGCCCTGGGCCTGGGCAACTGGGCCACGTTCTTCCGGGTGGTGCTCCCCCAGCTCCGCATCGCGATGACCGGCGGCGCGCTGCTGGTTTCGCTGCACCTGCTGGCTGAATACGGCGCCTTCGCGATGATCCGGTTCGACACGTTCACCACCGCGATCATGGTGCAGTACCAGTCCACGTTCAACGGCGCCGCCGGAAACATGCTGGCCAGCGTCCTGGTGTTCTTCTGCCTGCTCCTGCTGGTAGCCGAAGTCCGGAGCCGCGGCACCGCCCGGTACGCCCGGATCGGGCCGGGCGCCCAGGGCCGGGCGCTGCGGCTGCCCCTGCACGTTTACCAGCTGCCGTCCCAGCTGTTCCTGCTGGCACTGACGGCGCTGGCTTTGGGACTTCCGCTGTTCTTCGTCCTGCGCTGGACCGCGCTGGGCGGGGCCTCGGCGTGGGCTGCCGACGAGTTCCTCCCCGCCCTCCTGGCCACCTTGGGCTACGGCCTTGCCGGCGCGGCGGCCACTATCGTGGTGGCCTTCCCCATGGCTTACCTGGCGGTCCGGCATCCCGGCTGGTTCAGCAAGTCCCTCGAGCTGTCCAACTACATCACCAGCTCCCTGCCGGGCATCGTGGTGGGCCTGGCCTTCGTCACGGTCAGCATCCGGCTGGTTCCGGGCGTGTACCAGACCGCCGGCGTACTGGTGGCAGCCTACGTCCTGCTGTTCCTGCCGCGCGCCCTGGTCAGCCTCCGCGCCGGCCTGGCCCAGGCGCCCAAGGAACTGGACGAGGCCGCGCAGTCCCTGGGCAAGCCTCCGCTCGCGTCGTTCATCCGGGTCACCCTCCGGCTCACCGCACCGGCGGCCGCCGGCGGCGCAGCCCTGGTGTTCCTGGCCATCGCCAATGAGCTGACGGCCACATTGCTGCTGTCCCCCAACGGCACCCGCACCCTCGCCACCGAATTCTGGAGCAAGAGCAGCGAGATCGACTACGCCGGCGCCGCCCCCTACGCGCTGTTGATGATCCTGCTCTCCGCACCGATGACCTACCTCCTCTTCCAACAGTCCAAGAAAGTAGCCGGACAGTGACAGCACCATCCACATCGAGGTTGCCGGAGCCCCGGGTCTCCCCGTCGGTGGCGGCCAGCACCAACCCGCACCTGCAGATCACCGATGTCACCAAGAACTTCGGCCCGCAGGAGGTCCTGAAGGGCGTCAACCTGGCCGTGTCCAAGGGCGGCACCACCGCCATTGTGGGCCCTTCCGGTTCCGGGAAGACCACCCTGCTGCGGCTCATTGCCGGGTTCGAACACCCGCTGGCCGGCAGCATCGCCCTGAACGGCAACACCGTGGCCGGCGGCGGCGTCTGGGTCCCCGCCCACAAGCGCCACATCGGCTACGTGGCGCAGGACGGCGCCCTCTTCCCGCACCTCACGGTGGGGCAGAACATTGCCTTCGGACTGGACACCGCCAAACTGTCCGGCGGCCGCCGCGCCGTGGCGGGCCGCGTCAGCGACCTCCTGGAAATGGTGTCGCTGGACCCGGCCATGGCCAAGCGCCGGCCCCACCAGCTCTCCGGCGGCCAGCAGCAGCGCGTCGCACTGGCCCGGGCGCTGGCCCGCGAACCGGAACTCATGCTCCTTGACGAACCGTTCTCCGCGCTCGACGCCGGGCTGCGCGTTGCCACCCGCCGGGCCGTGGCAAAGGTCCTCGCCGAGGCCGGAGTCACCACCATCCTGGTCACGCACGACCAGGCCGAAGCACTGTCCTTCGCGGACCAGGTGGCTGTCATGCGCGGCGGGAAGCTGGCCCAGATCGGCAATCCGTTCGTGGTGTACACCCGCCCCGCAGACCGGGCCACCGCGGAGTTCCTGGGTGACGCCGTCATCCTGGACGCCTGGATGGAGGGTTCGCTGGCCACCTGTTCACTGGGCGGCATCCCCGTCCGCCGGCCGCCGGCCCAGGGCCCGGTCCAGCTCATGCTCCGGCCTGAGCAGATCCGGATCGCCGAAGACGGCGATATCCGCGGCGTTGTGGTGGACACGGACTACTTCGGCCCGGAAACCACCGTCCGGCTGAAGCTCGCCGTCCCGCCCGAACTGGCCGGGCGCTCCGACCACCGCTATCCCGGCGGCGGGGAAATCATCACCATCCGCCACTGGAACGCCTCCATCGCCCGGCCGGGCATGGAACTCTGCCTCCGCGTGGTGGGCGAAGGAGTGGCGTTTCCCGCCGAGCCGCAGGGCCCGGCACCAGGCGGCGCTTCCCCCGTGAAGTACTAGCGGATCGAGGCCAGCGGCGTGACGGTGCCCTTCCGCACGGTCACATCGCCGCCGTCCGCTGCGAGCCGGACCTCCTTGGCACCGGCCGGCGGGAACACCAGGGACGTCAGCGTCTGCCGGCCCCCGTCCGCGAAAACCTCTACCGAGGACCGGTCCACGTACACGGTCAGGTGCACCGTGTCACTGCCGGCCGCTGCCGGCGCAGCCCCCGGTGAACCGCCGATTCCGGCCCGGACCTGACCATAGGCCGCGTCCACTTTGGAGTCGGCGGTGGCGACAGCATCCCCGTCTCGGGCAACGAACGCCCGGCCCGCCCTGAAGTCGTAGCCCACGGTGGCGTAGGTCTTCCCGGCGCTTTGCAGGAGGACCCGGGCTTCCCCCGCTCCGTTGGCGGGCCTTTCCAGCTCAACGTCCACCTTGAAGGCGTCGCTCTCCGGGAGAGGCAGTGTTTTCCCGGCGCCCAGGTTCCCTGCCGGCACCTCGCTGGCCTCCCCCTCCAGCGACTGCAGCGCGGGGGTGGGCGCCGAGACCAAAGCCGGGCGGCCGTCGTCGGACTCCAAACGGATGTCCCGCACCACGGACGCCGCACCGAACCAGCCGTCCGTTGGCAGGTCCCGGGCATAGGCCCAGTTGTTCATCCAGCCGATGGCATGCCGGGAGGCCTTGCGCTGGCCGTCCGTCAGGCGGGGATCGTCCCAGGTGACGGCGGCGTAGAAGTCCGCGCCGTCGTCGAGCCACTGGTGGCCGCCGTCCGGCGTGAAGGCCTCCCCGTCAAAGCTGCCGGTCCAGTACGCCAAGCCGGTGGTGCGGCCTTCCTCTGCCCCGTTGGCGCCTGCAGCGAGCACCCAGGTGCGCTTGGCGGGGTCGCCGTCCACGTCCATCTGGAAGAAGTCCGGGCATTCCAGGATGCCCATTCCGTCCTGCTCGAACGCGGAAACGTACGTCCACTTCTTCAGGTCCGGCGAAGTGTAGAAGCCGATCTTGTGGCCCTCGGCGAGCAGCATGAGCCACCGGCTGTTCGCGTCGTCCCACACGATCCGCGGGTCCCGCCAGTGCTCGGCGCCGGGGTTGTCCATGACGGGATTGCCGTCGTAGCTCGTGAAGGTGTAGCCGTTGTCCGTGGAATAGAAGAGCGACTGTCGCTGCACACCGGCATCCTGCTGCGTGAGGACGGCGATCACGGCGCCCTTGCCGAATCCTGCGGTCCCTTCGGCGTCCACTACCGCGGAGCCTGTCTCAATGTCGCCCAGTCCGTTGCGGAACTTCCCGATGGCCACGCCCTCGTTCTTCCAGTGCACCAGGTCGGTGCTGGTGGCGTGGAACCACTCGGTGCCGTTCCCTTCCGGGTAGTCGGCGTTGTAGAGGTAGTAGTAGTGCCAGAGCCCGTCCTTGAGGAACGGCCGCTGCGGGTCGTTCATCCAGCGCTGGTCCGGGGTGAGGTGGTAGGCGGGCCGGTAGCCGGGATCCTTCGCCGGGGCAGCGAGCGCGGCGGCGTCGGGCGCCGGGAAAGTCCTGCCGTTGCCCAGGTCCGTGAGGAGGGCGTCGCGGGCCTCCGCGCTGATGCAGTCCGGCAACCGGACACGGCCGGCATCCGCGGTCACCGTGTCCGATGCACTGCTCCGCAGGTAGACCTTGCCTTCCACCCGCGCCCCGGTTAGCCAGCCCGCTCCGCACTCGATGCTCCGGACATCCTCTGCGCCGTCCGCCGGGACCTCCTCCCCGCGCTCGAACAGGGTCCGGTCGTTGCCCTTGAGCCACAGCGAGGCGTAACCGCCGGACCGGCCCTTCGACGCCTCCTGGGCGGCCGCCACCCCGGCCAGCACCCGCCCGGCTGTGGCTTCCGGGCCGGTGCGCGCCTGCCCTGCCAGGACCAGGGAGAGGAGCAGCATGGCGACGGCCGCCACCGCCGCCGCACCCCACAGGACGGGGCGGCGCTTCACAGCCGTGGCCAGCGCAGGGAGGACAGTACGGGGCGATGTTCGGGGCATGGTTTCAATCCGTCGCTGAACGCGCAAGTGCCGTCCCCCGGGTTGGGGAACGGCACCAGCGCAAGTAAGCCATCAAATTTACCGGTCCACAGCCCGGAACCCAACTGCGCAGCCATCGCCGCACGTCAGTGGCGTAACGTTTTGGCACCACCGGCTCCAGGGGCATGGGTCTGCGGCCCGCTTACGTGTTCGGGGCGTTGCCGGGACGCTTCTTCTGCGGGTACGGTGCCTCGCCGCGGGCCAGCATCTCGACGAAACCCGCGATCTTCCGTTCCCGGGTGGCCGCCTGCTTCACCGAGTTGGTCCGGTAGATCAAGGCAAAACGGTTGGTCCTGGTCAGGACATCGAACATGGCCTGCGCCGCCGGAACCGCGGCAATGGCTGCGGCCAGGTCCTCGGGAACTTCAGCCGTGGCCTGCCCGCTGTAGGCCGTGTCCCAGCGGCCATCCGCCTTCGCAGACTCCACGGCCTCCCTGCCGGCCTCGGTCATCCTGCCCGCTTCCTCCAGCCGGGCAATATGGCCCACATTCCGGGCGGACCAGGGGCTCCGCGGACCCCTGCGGGTCATGCGCTGGAAGGAAGTTTCGTCGTCGCGCCGCCTGCCCTGCCCGTCGATCCAGCCAAAGCACAGGGCCTCGTCCAGCGCTGCGGCGTAGTCGAGTTCCGTCACCGTGCCGCCCTTTTTATGCAGCACCAGCCACACGCCCGGGCTGCTCCGATGGTTCTCCTCCAGCCAGGCGCGCCAGGCGGCAGCATCAGGCACCAACAGTTCGTCGAGTTCAACAGCCATGGCCCTATTGTGCCCCCGCCCTCCGACATCACAAGGCCGGCACCACCGCGGGACGCATCAGCTCAACGGACACCTCGGCCGGCGCGGCCCCGGCGGCCCTGTGCCATCATGGGCGTATAGCCCCGATTCCGAGCTTAAGGACCCCCAATGCTCCGCGTCCGCCCCCTGCATTTCACCTCCCGCATCGACCACTGGGAACGGTTCCTCACGGCGCTGGGGCTGGTCCTGACCGAAGGGGACGGCGGCTTCCGCGTCTTTGACTCCGGGGCCGGGCGGCTGGCCCTGCACAGCGTCCCCGAGGGAGATGCACTGGACGGCACCACCACCCTTGCGGTGGAGGTGGGCGACCTTGCGGAATTCGCCCGGCGCACCAATGAGTCTGCGGCGGAGGACGGCAGCACGTCCGCAGAACTGGTCACCGCGGACCACGGTGACGCGTGCCGGATTACCGGGCCGGACGGTTTCAGCTTCCTCGCGGACCCTGCCGGGCACGGCGCCCAGTGCGCCGATGCCGATCAGGCGCTGGCCGTCGTCGTGGTCTGGTTCACCCAGGACGCCGACGGCGCCGCCCGGACGCTGCGCCACGTCGGTGCCCGTCCGCGGCCTGTGCCGGACGACGACGAAACAGCCGACTTTACCGCCAAGAACGGCGGCGTCCTGATGGTCCGGCCGGCCTCCGGCCCGGCCCGTTCAGGGCTGGGCTTCGAGTACGACGGCGGCCTGGAACCGGTGCGGGAACGGCTCACCTCCGCGGGGTTCCAGGTGGGCGTGACGGAGGAAGCGTTTGGCAGCACCCTGCACGTGGCCAACCCGGACGCCACCGTGTTCGCCGCCAGCGTGCCCGCCACGGTGTGGATCTCCGAGCGCCGCCCCATGGGGTAGAACTTAACCATGAACGTGCGCACCCCTGACCCGAATCCCGGCTGGCTCTCCGAAGAAGACCTTTTTGAGGCGCGGGGCCGGCTGCCCATGGTTTACGTGGAAGCGGTCCCGGTCAGGCTGGACCCGCTGGGGTACGTCAACGAAGTAGGCACGCTGCTGCAGGCCGACGACGACGGCACCATGGTCCGGTCCTTGGTGTCCGGCCGCGTGATCTACCGGGAAACCATCCGCGCCGCACTGCTGCGGCACATGGAAAAGGACCTGGGCCCCCTGGCGTTCCCACAGCTGCCCATCAGCCCGGTGCCGTTCACCGTGGCCGAATACTTCCCGGCGCCGTCCCAGACCGGTTTCACCGATGAGCGGCAACACGCCGTGTCCCTGGCCTACGTCATCCCGGTGACCGGCGAATGCGAACCGCGCCAGGATGCCCTGGAACTGACCTGGATGACCCCTGACGAAGTCCTCAGCCCGGGTGTCCAGCTGGAGTTCAGCGGCGGCCGCGGCGGCCTCATCCGGCAGGCACTGGCCTTCGCGGGCGTCGGCTTCTGACATCCCGCCGGGACGTGGGGGTCCCCGGTTTCAGGCACCTGCCTTTGTAGACTGTAGGGCGGACCGCAAGAGAACTTAAGGACTCCCATGACCGAAACACCGGCCCGGCAACATCGCGAGCAGCAGGCTGGATCACTGACCACCGGCAGCCACATCCTCCTGCCCGACGGTGAACGGACGGCGGAAATCCACCAGCTGGAGCTGCAGCGGGACGACTTTGGCGTGCCTGCCCTGGTCCTCGCCAGCCTGACCGGCGGGGGAACCCTGCGCATCGCCGCCGGCAGCACGGTCACGCTCGTTGACGCAGCGCACGACGCCGTCACGCACCTTCCGCGGGCAGTCGCCCCGGAGGGGACAGCACCAGTTCCGGATGCCACAGCGGCGGACACCACGGTGCCGGAGGCCACGCACTCGGCCGGTGCCGCGGCTGGCACGGAATCCGGGCAGGAGCAGCCCGGCGGTAAACCGGCCGCCGACGCCCCGGTGCCCGCCGTCGTCGTACCTCCCCTTCCGGCGGCTCCGCCCGCGGCCAACGGGCCCAGCGAAGAGGAACTGGCACTGATCCCCACCCCGGACGGCACCCCCGAATCCGTCGTGGAAGCCGCTGCGGAAGCGCACCCGGATGCCGTAGGCGTGTTGCTGCTGACGGACCGCCTCTCCAAGGGCGTGAACTTCAAGTCAGGCAGCTGCCTAAAGGACCTCACCGACCTCGCGCACGAACTGTTCGTTGCGCTGAAGGACGCGGAGGGCGCGCTGTCCATCGCGGACCTCCTCACGGTCCTGCCCTACGACGGAAACCCCGGGCGCTGGGCGTCCGTGGAGGCATCCCTGGCGCTGGCGAGCTACATCTGCCGGCAGGACGGCCAGGACGAACGCGCGGCCGTCTACGAAAAACTCATCCGCACCCCGGAGAGCCAGGAAACGGATCCGTTCAAGGCCCGGATGGCGGCCAAGGTACGGCAGCGCTCGCTCAACGAGCCCAACCTGTACGACAAGGAAATCTTCCGTTCCATCGACAACTCCAACCACGACGCCGAGCGTGAGTGGCGGTTGCTGCGGCTGGAGTCGCTGCTGTTCCTGCGGGCGCACGGCGGCTCGGAAACCATCGGTATGTCCGAGCTGGAGCGCCGGATCGGCAACGAACTTGAGGCCGTCCGCGCCTGAACAAATTAGCCCTACCCGGGCCCCGGACGGCGTTGTAGATTCGGGGCTATGACGAACAATCTCAGCGTAGTGATCAACGCCGACGCGCCGCAGGTCTGGAACATGCTGCGTGAACCGTCCCGGGTGGCCCAGTGGCATGGCTGGCAGGCCGACGACCTTGACGCCGAAATCAAGGAAATCTACTTCGCCGACAATGTGCAGGAAGCACCGGACCACACCAGCCTGACCGTGCACGGCGGCGACACGTTCGAGCTGCATCCCGTGGCCGGCGGAACACGGGTCAACGTCACCCGCGCGGCGCTGGACCACAACTCGGAATGGGCTGCCTGGGACGAGGACATCACCCAGGGGTGGCTCACCTTCCTGCAGCAGCTCCGCTTTGCACTGGAGCGCCATCCCAATGGCACGCGGCACACGCTGTTCCTGCAGCTTCCGGGCGGCCCTGGCTCCGCGATTGAGAAACTCGGGCTCACCGACGTCCCGGCTCCTGGCGAGGACTACCGCCTCACCCTGGCCACCGGAGAGGAGATCTCCGGAAAGGTCTGGTACCGCAGCAACCACCAGGTGGGACTCACCGTCCACGATTACGCCGCACACGGCGAGGGGCTCCTGGTGGTGACGGACCAGCCGGTCATCGAGGACCTGCGGCCCCACGGCGGGTCCATGGTGATTGCCTCCACGTACGATCTGGGTGCCGCGAAGGTGGATGCCATCCGGTCCTCCTGGGATACGTGGCGGCAGGCCGAGTATTCCGGGTCGGAGCCGGTGAGCTGACTGGCTCAGCCGGCGGATGCGCGTTTGGGCTGAAGCGGCGTTTATCGGAGTAGGCGCCCGGGCTGACCGGGCACTTGCCGGCGGGTCCGCTTTGTTGGTGCCGGCCGGTTTGCTGGCACACTGGTACGGTGCCAGCCAACCCCGCCCCCGCAACCACGTCTGATCCCGCGCTTCCCGCGGAACAATCCGAATTCTCGTTCACGGTGGGGACCCGCCTGAGTGAATCGTGCCCGCCGTCGGCCGCCCAGGTCTCGGAGAACGGCGGGGAATTCCTGGGGCGAACCGGCACCATCACCACCCCGCACGGTGAGATCCGTACTCCGGCGTTCATCGCCGTTGGAACCAAGGCCACCGTCAAGGCAGTCCTGCCGGAGTCCATGGCGGACCTCGGGGCGCAGGCGCTTTTGGCCAACGCCTACCACCTCTACCTGCAGCCGGGCGCGGACATCCTGGACGAGGCAGGCGGGCTGGGCGCCTTCATGAACTGGGCCGGCCCCACTTTCACCGATTCCGGCGGGTTCCAGGTGATGAGCCTGGGCTCGGGGTTCAAGAAGGTCATCGACATGAAGTCCGTTGATGCCTCCGGCCCCGACGACGCCGTGGCGCCCGGCAAGGAACGCCTGGCGCACATCGATGACGACGGCGTTTGGTTCAAGTCCCACCTGAACGGGGACCGGCACCGGTTCTCCCCCGAGATTTCCATGCAGGTCCAGCACCAGATCGGCGCGGACATCATGTTTGCCTTCGACGAGCTGACCACGCTGCAGAACTCCCGCGGCTACCAGGAGGAGTCGCTGGAGCGCACCCGGCTGTGGGCCGAGCGGTGCATCGCCGAGCACTTCCGGCTGACCGGCGAGCGGGTGGGCAAGCCGTACCAGGCGCTGTTCGGAGTGATCCAGGGCGCCCAGTACGAGGACCTGCGCCGGAAGGCCTGCCGAGATCTGGGTGCCATGCCGTTCGACGGATTCGGGATCGGCGGGGCGCTGGAGAAGGAGAACCTGGGCACTATCGTTCGCTGGTGCAACGAGGAACTTCCCGAGGACAAGCCACGCCACCTGCTGGGCATCTCGGAGCCGGATGACATCTTCACGGCCATTGAGAACGGAGCCGACACGTTCGACTGCGTCTCCCCCACCCGCGTCGCCCGCAACTCCGCGTTCTACCACCCCACCGGGCGCTACAACCTGTCCGGAGCCAAGTACAAGCGTGATTTCGGCCCGCTGCAGGACGGCTGCGACTGCTACACCTGCCAGAACTACTCGCGGGCGTACATCCACCACCTGTTCAAGGCCAAGGAAATGGTGTCTGCCACGCTGATCTCCATTCACAACGAGCGGTTCGTGGTGAAGATGGTGGACGACGCCCGCCTGGCCATCGAGTCCGGCACCTTCTTCGACTTCAAGGCCGAAACCCTGGCGAACTATTACTCCTGAGGGCAGTGAGGCGGCCTCCCGCCGTCGCGTTCCAGTGCCTACCCGTTTCGACGGTTCCCTGCGCACTCGACGTGGGTAAACATCAGATGCGCAGCTGATCGTCGAAACGGCATTGTCCACATAGCCGTCTCCAGTACTGGGCGGCGGGAGGCATTCCGGCAACGCTTGAACCATGAATGGTATCCCTGCCTTTGGCCAGGCAAATTTCTGGCGGACCGCCGAATTGCTGGAACAGGGTTTCAACGCCCGGGCCATCTCCGCGCTGGTGCGCGGCGGGCAGTTGGTCAGGATTCGACGCGGCTGCTACGCCCGCGGTGACTGGTGGAACGGTTTGACGGAGCCGGATCGCCGGCGTCAACGCGTTTACGGCCACGCACACGGAACGCTGACGACGTCGGCAGGAAGTTTTGTTTACAGCCACACCTCAGCCGCAGCCCTACGCCGGCTCCATCTCTGGAACGTCGATGACACAGTTCACCTGACGCAACCGGGCCGCCCCTCCGGAATTTCCCACGGATACGGCGTTGCCGCCCACACAGGGACAATAAACCGACGTGAACTTTCGCTCGTTGACGGCCTGCCGTGCACCTCGCTGGAACGGACAGTGGTGGACTCCTGCCTGATGTTCAACGTTAGGCAGGCGGTAATTCTGGTGGATCACGCCGCCAGGCTCGGTGCAGACGTCCCGCTCCTTCGGGAAAGATGCGCTGCACTGGCAGGCCGCAACGGAGCCGTGGCGCTCAGGACGGCTCTTGAACTGGTGGATCCGCGCTCCGAGTCAGCCGGCGAAAGCCTCACCCGCGAACTCATCCACAGGCTGAAACTTCCCACGCCGGAACTTCAGTTTTCGGTGTATACGGCCAGCGGACCCTATCGCTTGGACTTCGCATGGCCTGCCCGCAAGGTGGCACTCGAATTCGACGGCAAGTCCAAGTACTTCGACTTCCGTCCGACTGACGAGGTGATCTACAACGAAAGACAGCGGGAAAAGGCACTCACCGAGGACGGCTGGATCGTACTGCGTATCGAGTGGAAACATCTCTTCAGCGAGGCGGAGTTCAAATATCGCGTACTGCGCGCGTTTGCCAGGAACTGCGAAACCTGACCGCTACGCCCGTTTCGACGGTTCCCTGCCTATGCGTGGCTTCGAAACATCGAGCATGCAGGGAACCGTCGAATCGGCGGGCCAGGCGGCCGCAGAGTCAAGCTGCCGGTAAAGGGGAAACCAGGCCGTAACTCGGTTCGCGCTTCTTGACCCACCCAATCACCAGCGCCGTCACAGGGACGAAGAGGAACTCCACCAGGGTCTTGTAGAGGAACCCCACCACCACGTAGTTCAGGAACGTGCCGGCGTCGGTGATGCCGATGACGGACGCGGCAATACTGCAGAAGATCAGTGTGTCCACGAACTCGCCGGCCCCGGAGGATCCCATCAGCCGGGCCCACAGCGACTTCTCGCCCGTACGCGCCTTCATCTTCACCAGGATCCACGAATTGATGGTCTGGCCTGCGAGGAACGCCAGGAGGGAGGCCAGCACGATCTGTGGCACGGGGCCCAGGGCCCCCTCCAGCGCGGACTGCTTGGCGATGCCGTACTCGTCGTCGAACCCGGGGAGGGCGATGATCACCCAGTAGCAGAGGGACGCGAACACGGACAGTGCGAACGTGGTGAAGATGGCCTTGCGCGCCACCTTGAAGCCGTACACCTCGCTGATGACGTCACCCAGGATGTAGGCGAGCGGGAACAGGAAGAAGCCGCCGTCCGTCACGATGGGGCCAATCGCCACACCCTTTGACGCGCCGATGTTGGACAGGATGAGCACCACCGCCATGAAGGCCAGCATGATGCCGAAGTACGGCGAGCCGATTGAGGCGAATTTTGCAGGAGATTCCGGCGAGGTGGTCTCGGGCGCGGCGTTATGTCCTGGGGCAGCAGGCATGGAGGAGATCCGTTCGGAGTGGTTCGCTCGGCGGCCGCGGAACCGGGCCGCCGGCTGTATTAGCACTGGGGTCAGTCCATTCTCCCATCGCCACCGTCCACGGGCGCGCGAGGGGGCACAGCGGAAACTGAACACGTTCAAAAGACGTGCCATACTTATTCTTGAACACGTTCAAATTTGGGGGAAACAGTTGGCTGCGAAGAGTGAGCAGACCCGGCAGAAACTGGCAGAAGTGGCACTGCGGATGTTCCGCGAGATCGGCTTCGAAAAGACCACGATGCGGGCTATCGCGGCCGAGGCAGGCGTCTCTGCCGGCAACGCGTACTACTACTTTGAGTCAAAGGACGACCTTGTCCACGAGCTCTACGTCCAGGTCCAAGCGGAGCACGCCGAGCGCGCGGCCGGAGCGCTGGACACCACGGGCGGGCTTGCAGAGCGGCTCAAGGCCGTCCTCCACGCAGGCCTGGACGTCATGGCCCCCTACCACCGGTTCGGCGCGGACTTTGTGGCCACGGCCATCCGCCCCACCTCCCCGGTCAACCCCTTTTCCACAGCCTCCACCCCCGCTCGGGAAGCCTCGCTGGAGATCTTCCGGCGGGCGGTGGACGGCGCCCGGCCGGCTGTTCCCAGGAAGCTGCGGAGCGATCTGCCCGAGCTGCTGTGGCTGTGCTACATGGGCGTCACCCTGTTTTGGGTCTACGACACGTCGGACGGGCAGCAACGCACCAGGCGGCTGGTCGATGGGGCAGCACCGCTGATCGCCCGCGGACTTGGGCTGGCCCGCGTTCCAGGCGTAGGCAAGGTCCTGGATGACGTCCTCAACCTCAGCCGCAGCGTCCGCAGTTAGGCAGGCGGCGACCATCATGGAAAACCAACAAGGGGGAACAATGCGCAGAACCAAGACGGTGGTACTCACCGGCGCTTCGGGTTTCATCGGCAGATATGTCCGGTCGCGGTTCGAGCAGGACGGCTGGGCCGTGCGGACCATCGGGCGCAAGGGAGCGGGGGGTTCCTCGGCAAGCTGGAACGACGACGACGCCCTCGCCAGGGTGCTCAACGGCGCCGACCTCGTGGTCAACCTCGCCGGACGCTCGGTGTCCTGCCGGTACAGCGCCCGTAACCGGACCTCGATTCTTGAGTCACGGGTCCGGACCACCGAGGCATTGGGCCGCGCCATCGCCCGGTGCCAGGAACCGCCGTCGACGTGGCTGAACGCCAGCACCGGGACCATCTACCGGGACGCCCGGGACCGGCCGCAATCAGAGAACGACGGCGAGCCGGGCACCGGATTCTCCGTGGACGTGGCGCGAGCCTGGGAGACTGCCCTGGATGCTGCGGCCACGCCGAGAACCCGGAAGATCCCGCTGCGGATCTCTATTGTCCTCGGCCCCGGCGGCGGGGCGCTGCGGCCGTTCGCCAACCTCGCCAGGCTGGGCTTGGGCGGGCACATGGGCGACGGCAACCAGAAGTTCAGCTGGATCCACGTGGAGGACCTGTACCGGTGCATGCGGTTCCTGCACGCCCGGACGGACATCACCGGACCGGTCAACGTGGCTTCGCCGGATGTGGTGAGCAACCACGAGCTGATGCGGCTGGTCCGCCGCGCCTACGGGAAGCGCTTTGGCCTGCCCACTCCCGCCTGGCTCCTGCGCGCGGGCGCCGTACTGATCCGTACCGAAACGGAACTGGTGCTCAAGAGCCGCTGGGTCCTGCCGCAGAAGCTCCTCACAGCCGGCTTCATCTACCGCCAGCCGGAACTGGGCGGGGCCCTCCAGCAAGTTGCCAAGGGACGGGTGTGAGCAGACCGCGCCGCGTGGTCCTGGGAACATCAGCCTTGGCCGTCGGCGCGCTGGTCAGCCTGCTGTGCCTGGCCGTCATCCTGGCTGTCTGGAGCGGCGGATCGTGGTTCCTGCCCATGTTCCTGGCGACCCTCGTCTGGGGAGCCGTACCGGCGGCGGTCCTCGCCTTCTGCGCGGGGGCGCCGCTGGGAATCCTGCTCCAGCCCGTGCGGAACCAGTGGCTTCATGTTGCCGCGTTCGGCGGCGTTGGGGCACTCATTGGCACTGGTCTCGCCGCACTGAGGCCCTGGTCCGGTTCAAGTCCGGACTTCATGCTGTCCACGGCATTCGTGATGGGCGGCGCCGTGGCCATCGGCCGTCTGGCCGTCTGGCGGCTGGTCCGCGTGGATCCCGACGCGCAGCCATCCACGTTGGGGTCCTGAACACAGCCTTACCGCTCCCCCTGTTCAGCAACACAAGGCAACGCACGACGCCGGATGGCAGGATGGTGGGATGACTTCCGTTTCCACCGGCGCCTCGCCGTCCGCCACCACTCCGGCCGTCGTCCTCACCATCGCAGGGTCCGAAGCCACCGGTGGTGCCGGCGCCCAGGCCGACCTGAAGACCTTTCAGGAGCTGGGCGTCTTCGGCATCGCCAACCTGACCTGCATCGTGTCCTTCGACCCGAAGGACAACTGGAACCACCGCTTCGTCCCGGTGGACCAGCAGGTGATTGCCGACCAGCTGGAGGCGACGGCGGCGGCGTACGGACCGGCGTCGGGCGCACCCTCCGTGCTGGACACCGTGAAGATCGGCATGCTGGGCAGCCCGGCCACCATCAGCACCGTGGCAGGCTCCCTGAAGGCCAACGGCTTCGGCAACGTGGTGCTGGACCCGGTGCTGATCTGCAAGGGCCAGGAGCCCGGCCACGCCCTGGACACAGACCAGGCACTGAAAGCCGAAATCCTGCCGCTGGCCACCTTCGTGACCCCCAACCACTTCGAGGCAGAATCCCTCAGCGGCCTGGAGATCACCGACGTCGAGTCCCTCAAGGCGGCCGCTGTCCGCATCCACGAACTGAGCGGCGCAGCAGTCCTGGCCAAGGGCGGGGTGCGGCTGGAAGGCCCGGACGCCGTCGACGTCTTCTTTGACGGCCAAACCCTCGAAGTCCTCAGCGCCCCTAAGGTGGGCGAGGTGGCCGTCTCCGGCGCCGGCTGCTCGCTCGCGGCTGCCGTGACCGCCGAACTCGCCAAGGGCGCCACCCCGCTGGAGGCGGCCCGCACAGCCAAGGCGTTCGTGACCGAGGGCATCCGCAACCGCGTGGCCTCCGGTGCACCGTTCGACGCCCTGTGGCAGGGCGGCGCCCGCTAGCCCGGGCACAACGCAGCACCAAACACTGAACGCTCCTGCACCGGCTGCAGGAGCGTTCAGTGTTTAAGCCCCCTTATCCGCTGGGGGCTTCTGTGAAGGGATCAGCGCCGGGGGATGTTCCGCAGGTTGCTGCGCGCCATGCTGACGGCCTCACCCGCTCCCCTGTTCAGGACCACCTTGGACATGGCCGTGGCAAACCCGATGACCTGCGAGCCGGAAATCTTGGGCGGAATGGACAGCGCCTTGGGATCGGTGATGAGCTCCACCAGCGACGGCCCCGGGTGCGCGAACGCTTCCCGGTATGCGGCCTCGATCTGCGCGGGATCCGTAACGCGGACGGCATGGAAGCCCAGCGCCTGGGCCACAGCGGCGTAGTTGGCGTCCGGTACGTCCACGCCGAAGTCGGGGAGCCCGTCCACCAGCATCTCGAGCTTAACCATGCCCAGGGTGGAGTTGTTGAACACCACCACGTTGACGGGCAGCTTGTAGGCGGCGGCGGTGATGAGCTCGCCGAGCAGCATGGACAGCCCGCCGTCACCGGATACGGAGATGACCTGCCGGCCGGGGTACGCCAGCTGCGCGCCGATGGCGTGTGGCAGGGCGTTGGCCATGGAGCCGTGCAGGAAGGACCCGATCAGCCGCCGCGTGCCCAGCGGGTTGATGTACCGTGCCGTCCAGACGTTGCACATGCCCGTGTCCGCGGTGAAGATGGCATCCTCTGCGGCTATCTGGTCCAGCAGGGAGGCCGCGTATTCCGGGTGGATGGGCTGCTTCTTCTCCACCTTGCGGGTGTAGGCGCCCACGGCCTTGTTCATCAGCCGGTCGTGTTTCTTGAGCATCTGGTCCAGGAACCGGCGGCTCCTTTTTGCCTTCACCAGGGGCAGCAGGGCGCGCAGGGTCGGCAGCACGTCGCCGTGCACGGCAATGTCGACGTCGGTCCGCCGTCCCAGCCGGTGCGCCACCCGGTCCACCTGCGCAGTCCGGGTGTCCGGAAGGAACTGGTCGTACGGAAAATCGGTGCCAAGAAGGACCAGGAGATCGGCATCCTCGATTCCCTCGGCGGCGGCGCCGTAGCCCAGCAGCCCGGTCATGCCGATATCGAACGGATTGTCGTACTGGACAAAGTCCTTGCCGCGGAGGGAGTGGCCGATGGGCGCCTTCGCGAGTTCCGCGAGTGCCATCAGTTCACTGTGGGCACCTTCGACGCCGGCGCCCGCGAAAATGGCGACCTTGCCGGCGTCGTTGATGGCGTCCGCCAGGGCCTGGACGCTGGCCGGGTCCGGGACGAGGCTGGCGGGGCGGAAGGTGGCGGGCAGCGGCGTCGGCGCGCTGGCTTCGAGCCCGGCGATGTCGCCGGGAAGGGTCACGACGGCCACTCCGCCCAGTCCCAGCGCATGCTGGATGGCGCTGTGCATGACGCGCGGTGCCTGCTCGGCGGTGCTGACCAGTTCCGAGTAGACCGAGCATTCGTTGAAGAGCCGGTCCGGGTGGGTTTCCTGGAAGAAGCTGCTGCCAATCTGCTTGCTGGGGATGTGGGAGGCGATGGCCAGCACCGGGGCGCCGCTGCGGTTGGCGTCGTACAGCCCGTTGATGAGGTGCAGGTTGCCGGGGCCGCAGGAACCGGCGCACACGGCGAGGCGGCCCGTGAGCTGTGCCTCTGCGGCGGCTGCAAACGCGGCGGCCTCCTCGTGCCGGACGTGGACCCAGTCGATGCCGCCCTTGGCCGAACCGCCGGTTTGCCGGACGGCGTCCACAAGGGGGTTGAGGCTGTCCCCCACAATCCCATATATCCGCTGCACGCCGGCAGCCTGGAGTTGTTCGATGAGCTGGGTGGCAAGTTCCTTGGCCATGGGTGCAGACTCCCGCGGTGGTGGTGGTGTGCTGACACGCCCCAATATAGTCCGCGCGGCTCACCGGCCCCTGTTAAGTGGCGCCGCCCACCCGTGCAGCTGGCACGGGTGGGCGGCGAGCCTGTTGCTCCGGAGGGATCAGCCGATCAGCGCAGTTGCAGCCGAGTAGCGCGCCAGCGCGGTGTAGGCCGTCTTGGTGCCGGTGACCCGGACCTTGACGGCGGCTCCCTTGTCAGCGGCCACCAGCTTGTACGTCTGGGCTGTGGCTCCGGTGATGGCGGTGCTGCCGCGGTACCACTGGTAGGCCAGCGTGACCGGGGCCGGGCCCCAGCTGCCGGGGTTTGCCGTCAGGGTGCTTCCGACGGTCTTGGTGCCGGTGATCGTCGGGGTGGGTCCTGTGAAGGTACCGGCAACCACGGCGGCCGTGGCCGCTGAGGTCTTCGCCGCCGTCGTAAACCCGGACTTGGTGCCGGTCACCCGGACCGTCAACGTCTTGCCCAGGTCAGCCG
>NZ_JBHWJV010000004.1:0-157715 GCF_042731175.1 Pseudarthrobacter sp. NPDC059871 | reverse complement strand
CGCAACGGCCGGATAGGTCGCCGCCGTGGCGCCCGTGATGGCAACCCCGCTGCGGAACCACTGGTACGCCAGCGTCACCGGAGCGGGCCCCCACGTGCCCGGGTTCGCGGTCAGCGTGGCACCCACCTTGGCGGTACCGGTGATGGTGGGAACCGGCGCCGTCAGCGACCCTGCAACCACGGCGGCCGTGGCCGCGGAGGTTTTCGCCGACGTCGTAAACCCGGACTTGGTGCCGGTCACCCGGACCGTCAATGTCTTGCCCAGGTCAGCCGCAACGGCCGGATAGGTCGCCGCCGTGGCGCCCGTGATGGCAACCCCGCTGCGGAACCACTGGTACGCCAGCGTCACCGGAGCGGGCCCCCACGTACCCGGGTTCGCGGTCAGCGTGGCACCCACCTTGGCGGTACCGGTGATGGTGGGAACCGGCGCCGTCAGCGTGCCCGCGGCAACGGTTACCGAGGCCTGGCCGTAGTACGGCTGGAGTGGCCAGGCGTGCACGCTGAGGCGGGCGGTGACTTTCTTGCCGGTGTCCGCCGTGGTCAGGGCGAAGGCCTTGGTGTTGGAGCGGTAGTCCGGGACGCCGTTGACGAACCAGTCGTAGTACGGCCCGAACTCGGGGGTGGGCGTAAGCGTTCCGTGGTCGACGGTGAGGGTGTTGCCGGCGCTGGGGGTTCCGGTGATGGTGAACGGCTTGGACGCGGTGGTGGCGTCCGCACCGGCCTGACCGGCGTGGACAGTGTCCGAGTAGGAGGCGTAACCGGCCTTGCTTCCGGTGACTTTGGCGAAGATGTCAAAGCCGGCATCTGCGGACGTGACAGTGTAGGTTGCAGCGGTGGCACCGGTGATGTCAGTTGTCTCCGTACCCTTGGTGCGCTGCCACTGGTAGGTGAGGGTCACCGGCGCCGGACCCCAGACGCCCGGATCAACGGTCAGGGTTTGGCCTGCCTGGACCGAACCATAGGCGAAGATCCTGCCCGGAGACAGGGAGAGTCCGGCCACCTCCAGCTGCATGTTGGCCTGCACACGCTGGCCCTGCGCGGTGGCGGTGAGGACGGCGGCGGTGTCGATGGCGGGTGCGTTGTTGTAGCACTCGGACTTGTAGCGGTACTGGCGCGGTTCACCGTAGTACGTGTCAAAAACGCAGATCTTGTATTTCTTGCCCACTGTCAAGCGCCAGTAGATCTTGCCGTTGGCGTCGGAGGTCAGCGGGCCCATCTGGGGGCCGTCCCAGGCGCCGGTGGCATCGTTGAAGACGTAGGGGACGTAGCCCACTTCTGCGATGGGTGCGCCCGCGGGATCCGTGACGGTGGCTTCCAGGACTGTTTCATTCTTGAGGACGAAGTTCGCGTTGGTCCACTTGACGCCCGCCGGGACGGTGGCCGCCGTATAGGTGTCAACGCCCTGCATCCCGTTCCAGTACTGCTCCGTGTAAAGGCGCTGGCCCGAATCGTCCCGCACGCTGATGTAGGCCCGGTTCGGCGGCACCTTGGCCAGCGTGTAGTACCCGTTGGCGTCCGGCCGCACCGTGCTGTACTGCCCACCGTTTGCTGGTGAGGCGGAGATCTCGGCGGCTGTAACGGGCTGCCCGGCGCTGTTGGTGATGCGGCCGCTCATGGTGCCGTAGGCCTCGAGCTGGGGGTTGTAGGTAGTGGTGGGTGCGGCGTCGGAGACGGCCAGAGGAGTGGAGTTGTAGGCACCGGAGGAATCGCCGTTCCATTCGTCGGCGTACGTGTCCGCGCAGGGGTTGTTTCCGCAGGTGATCCAGATTTTGTAGCTGCCCGCGGCGGGGACGGTGAAGCTGTAGGTACCGTCAGCGGCGGACCAGGCGCCGGCAACGTAGGAGGCACTTGAGTCGTTGGTGTAGGCGCCCACCCACGCACTTCCCAGGGCCGCGGGAGTTGCGGTGGCGGTCAGCTTTCCCTTCACCACGCCCTTGAACGTGTAGGTTGCGGCGTGCGCAGGGACGGCTCCGGCGAAGAGTCCGGCGGCAAGGAGTACGGCTGCGGCAAGGACGGCCCGGGCCCGGACCCACGCCCCCTGCCTTGGGTTCTGATGCGGGCGTGACAGGGCAGGGCGCGGTAACGGCATGGGATGAGTCCTTTTCCCCCAGAAAGTGACAGTGCGAACCGAGCGGTTCACAGTCATCCTAGGCGCCGGTCACGGCGGGGGCCATGGGGAGTTCTGCCCGCCTCAGTCCGCGGCTGCCGCCACCGCCTGCACAGCGGAGCGGCTTGCTGCGGCGTCCTCCAGCAGGGCGCCGGCCATCAGCGTTGCGGTCCGCACGATGAACGCCCGACGGCGGGCGGCCCGGTCCGGGCCGCTGCCAGCCAGGAGTGCGTCGATCTGGGGCAGGACCGGCCACCCGTCGCAGAGGGTGACCACAGTGATCAGCAGGTCTGCTGCGTCTTCGCGGCCCACACCGGGGAGCACGTCCAGCACCTGCCCCACCTTGATGGCGCAGTGGTCCGTGCGGGTGGCCCTGCTGACGGTTTCCCTGCCCCGCTCCAGCCCTTCCCAGAACACCAGCCGCGGCAGCACGCCGTCGGTGGTGTGCCGGTCGAAGAGCCTGCCGGCGTAGTCGCCGAAGGCTTCAGGACCATGGCCCTGGATGGGGACCTCCGTCATGACGCGGATCATTTCGGCGGCGAGGACGGCGTCGAACAGCTCGTCCTTCTTGCCGAAGTACTGGTAGATGCGCTCCTTGTTGACCCCGGCTGCAGCGGCAATGCGGTCCACCCGCGCCCCGGCCAGTCCGTTCGCACTGAATTCCGCGGTGGCAGCCGCCAGCAGCAGCTCCTTGGTGCGTTCGGTGTTCCAGGCCATGACACCATCCTACGCAATTCCAACCAGGTAGTTGCAATTATTGTCCGACGCGCATATTCTCGGTGCACAGCAAAGGCAACTATCTAGTTGGAGATTTTCATGGAGACCGCTCCCGGCCCCGCCGTCCTGACCCCCGCACCGTCGGCGCCGGCCTCGCCGCCGGCTGTACCGTCCGTCCACGTCCGGGCCGTCATCACCTGGCTGGCAATCTTCCCGCTGGTAGCCCTCGGCATGCTGGCCTCCGCTTCGCTGACCGAAGGGTGGCACCCGGTGTTCAAGGCCCTGGCGCTCACGCTCGTGGTGGTTCCCACCGCCGTCTACCTGGTGGTTCCCCGCATGATGCGGGCGCACGCTTCCTTGGCCCGGCGCCGCAGCGGGCGCAGCTAGGCGCATCCGGCAGCAACGGACAGCGCACGACGACGGTCCCCTCCCTGGGCAGCCCATGGCACCTGTGCCTGCCGGCACGGCGGTGCGGCGAGCGGACGCCTTAACGACGACGGCGCCCGTCCCCCTGAGTGGGGAACGGGCGCCGGTGCGTGCTGCGGAAGCTCAGCGCTTGGCGGCAGCCAGGCGATCGTCGTCGTCCGCGCCGGAAGCCGTGCCGGCGTCCCAGGCGTGGCCCTGTTCCTGGTCCAGGTGCGTCGACTTCTTGTTCTTGAGCGCGAAGATGTAGACCAGCAGCGACACCCCAATGGCCACAGTGACGTAGGTGAAGAGCAGTTCCACCTGTCCGGCCTTCTGCAGGGCTGCGCCGATCAGCGGGACTGTGCCGCCGAACATAGAGTTGGCGAGCGCGTAGCCCAGTCCCACGCCGAGGGCGCGGATCGAGGCGGGGAAGAGCTCGGCCTTCACCAGGGCGTTGATGGAGGTGTAGCCGCCCACGATCAGCAGGCCGCCCATCATCAGCAGGAACGCGACCATCGGGTCCTTGGTGCCGGCCAGCGCGGACATCAGCGGCCAGGTGAACAGCACGCCTGTGATGCCGAACCAGAGCAGCAGCGGCTTGCGGCCGATCTTGTCGGAGATGATGCCGTAGACGGGCTGCAGCAGCATGAAGATAAACAGGGCCCAGAAGTTGATGACCGAGGTGGTTTCCTTGGGGATGCCGCTGGTGTTGTTCATGAAGCTGAGGATGAAGTTGGTGTACGTGTAGAACGCCACGGTGCCGCCCAGGGTGACGCCGATGCAGATCAGCAGCGCCCTCCAGTGCTGGGTGAAGAGCAGCTTCAGCGTGCCGGGCTGTGCTTCGCCGGATGACTTGGCGTTTGCCGCCGCTTCCACCTGGCTGGCTGAGACGGTCTCCTCCATGGAGCGCCGCAGCCAGAGGACCACCAGTGCAGCCACGCCGCCGATGGCGAACGGAATGCGCCAGCCCCACTCGGTCAGGGCGTCCTTGCCGAGGGCGTTTTGCAGGATCACCAGGACCAGCAGGGCCAGCATCTGGCCGCCGATCAGGGTGACGTACTGGAAGCTGGAGAAGAAGCCGCGGCGCTTGGCGGTGGCGGCCTCGGACATGTAGGTGGCACTGGTGCCGTACTCGCCGCCCACGGAGAAACCCTGCACCAGGCGCGCCAGGACCAGCAGGACCAGGGCCCAGACGCCGATAACGTCCTTGGTGGGCAGGATGGCGATGAAGAAGGAACCTGCGGACATCATGGTCACGCTCAGCGTCAGGGCGGCTTTCCGGCCCCGGCGGTCGGCGAACCGCCCGAAGAACCAGCTGCCGATGGGCCGCATGAGGAAGGTGACGGCGAAGACGGCCATGCCTTCGAGGGCACCCTGCAGCGGGTCCTTGGAATTGAAGAAGTGCGGCTGGAAGTAGGCCAGGAACGCCGTGTAGATGTAGACGTCGTACCATTCCACCAGGTTTCCGGCGGAGCCCTTGAGGATGTTGCCCACGGCCCGGCGGGTCTGTGCCGCCTCGGACTGGGCTGCCCCCGTCAGCGGCGCTGCTTGTTCGGTGCTCATCATGAACCTTCCTTGGTGTGACGGTCTCCCGAAAGCGCGGAGGACCTCCACCAAACTATGGGTGATCCACGGCACAGCCAACGCGGAAGCGGGTTTCCTAACACTTCCTTAGGAATAGGCATTTTCTTCGTTCCCCAGCGCCGGTTCCCCGTGAGGCGGTAATCTCCAGAGGCGGGCTAATCCCCGCACCCGACCCTTGTCCCGCCCCACGCCCGCCCCCACAGAGAAGGAACACGGCCATGGAAGTGCTCATCGTCGAGGACGACGACGCCATGGCAGGTGCGCTGGCGGCGGGTGTTGCGACGGCGGGCCACAGGACCACGAGGGTGGCGCGCGGAGCAGACGCCCTGCTGGTCCACCGGGACTTCGAGGTGATCCTCCTGGACCTCGGGCTGCCGGACATGGACGGCCTGGACGTCCTCCGCAAGCTCCGCCAGATCACCGACTGCCCCATCCTCATCCTCACCGCCCGCGACGACGAACGCAGCGTGGTGCTGGGCCTTCGCTCCGGCGCCGACGATTACCTGGTCAAACCCGTCAAACTCGTGGAACTGCTGGCACGGATCGAGGCCGTCACCCGCAGGGCCGGGCGCCGCACCGGAAGCGTGCCGGACACCATCGTCCTGGGCGACCTCGACATTGACCTGGGCCGCCGCATCGCATCCAGGGACGGCGCTGTACTCCCGCTGACGGCCACGGAATACGAACTCCTGGCCCTTCTTGCCCGGCACGCCGGCTCGGTGGTCACCCGGGAGCAGATCCTCGACGCCCTGTGGGGTGATGCCTTCCTGGCCTCGTCCCGGTCCCTGGATGTGCACCTGACCGGGTTGCGGGCCAAACTGCAGAAACCCGGTTTCATTATTAATGTCCGGGGCGTGGGCTACCGGGTGGAGGCGGATCCCGCATGAGGTTGCGGGTCCTTGGCGTCCTCAGCGTGCTGTGCCTGGTGGTGGTGTTCCTGGTGTCCGGGACCATCCTGTCCTCGGCGGCGCGGGAGCTGACGCAGGAGGTCCAGATCAACCGGGTGGCGTCCCTGAACCGGCTGGCGCAGGTGGCCTTCGATGCGGCCGGCGACGGCGATACCGCACGGCTGCAGCGCGAGATGGACACGTACTCTGCCCTGTACGCCGAGGGAATCGTGGTCCGGCTGCAGCAGGAGACGCTCAGCTCGGGAGGGCTCAGTGAATCACGCTCCGACGTGCAGGATGCGCTGTCCCTGGCCCGGCTGAACGTTAACGGCACCGCGCTGGAGCCGCTGGAGCCGCTCGGTTCCGGCTCCGAGGTGATCTTCCGCCCCTTCGGCAGCGCCAACCAGGTGCTGGGCGGCGTGGCCATGGACGTCAACCTCGACGCCGCCAGGACGAAGCTGCAGCAGCGTTGGCTCGTGGTGGGGGCTGCCGCCGTCGCCCTCGCTGCGGTCCTGCTGCTCGCCGCCGCGCGCGTGACCGGCTGGGTGCTCCGGCCCGTCCTGCGGCTGAATTCCGCGGTGACCGAGCTGGGCCGCACGGGCCGGGCCGGGCAGCTGCCGGAGGACGGTCCCCCGGAGCTTCGCGAACTGAGCAGGTCCTTCACTGCCATGGCGCGGACGGTCAGCGACAGCATCGAGTCGCAGCGCCAGCTGATTGCCGACACGTCGCACCAGCTGCGGAACCCCATCGGCGCGCTGCGGCTGCGGCTGGACGTGCTCCAGCTTGAACTGAAGACCGAACGCGAACACGACGCCGCCGCCAGTGCCGTGGCCGAGCTGGAGCGGGTGGAGGAGATCCTGGACGACGTCCTGAAGCTGGCCGCCGCCGAGCACCGGGTCAGTGAGGACGCCGTCAGGGCCTTCAACAGCCCGGAGGCCAGGCCCGTTGCTGCGCCCATCGACCCCTACCCCGTCCTGCAGGAGGAAATGGAGCGGGCGGCCCCCGCTGCGGGCCGCGCCGGTGTGCGGCTGGTCCTCGCTCCCCCGCCGCCGTCCCCGGTCCTGATGGCGTGCGAGCCAGCCGAGCTTGCCCAGATGGTGGGCGAGCTCGTGGGCAACGCGGTCAAGTACGCGCCGGGTGCCACCGTCACTGCTTCCGTCCGGGCTGAGCTTTCCACGGTCACGGTGGAAATTTACGACGACGGCCCGGGGCTTTCCGAACAGGACCTCGCCCAGGCGTCCACGAGGTTTTGGCGGGCGCCGCAGCACGCCTCGGTACGGGGAACAGGCCTGGGCATGACGATCGTGGGTGAACTGGCGGCGGCCAACAGTGGCCGCCTGGTCCTGGGAACGGCTGCACCGCACGGACTGTCAGCACGGCTCGAATTTCCTGTTCCGGTCGCGGAGCGCCCCTCCGAAGGTGGTGATGGGCGTGGCTGAGGTCAGGACGTCCGGCCTTACCGGTGCAGGCCTGCCCAGGCGGTCCCTCCTGAAAACCGGGGCGGGCCTGGCAGCAGCGGCCCTCTTCCCGTCCGTACTGTCCGCCTGTAGCGGGAACCGGCCCGGGCTGCTGACAGTGGCGGGCGGTGAGGCGGGTGGCTTTTACCTTGAGTTCTCCTCGCTGCTGGCCGCTTCCCTGGAACGCCACGGCGTGGCCCAAAAGGCTGTAGCGGTGGCAACCGGCGGCAGCTTGGACAACCTGGCGCAGTTGCGGGATGGAAGGGCCACGCTTGCCGTGTCCCTGGCCGATGCGGTTGCCGGCCCTGCTGTGGAGGCGGCCACCGCGGCTGGCGAGGGCGCCGCGCCACTGGCCGCACTGGGGAAGGTCTACGAAAACTACGTCCATTGCGTGGTGCGGAAAGGCAGCGGCATCACTGCCCTGTCACAGCTGTCCGGGCGGACCGTGGCAGTGGGCCAGCCGGGTTCGGGGACGTCGCTCACCACGCCGCGGCTGCTCGCGGCAGCGGGCCTTGGCACCTCAGCGGAGGCTGGGCCGGCGGCGGTGGGCAGTGTCGCCGTCGTAAGCCTGGGCCTGAACGACGGCCTCGCAGCCCTGAAGGCCGGTACCGTGGACGCTTTGTTCTGGTCCGGCGGCGTACCCACGGCCGCCATCTCCGCCGCGCAGCGGGAGGTGCCGCTGGCGCTGCTGGACCTCTCATCCCTGTTGCCGGAACTGCGCGCCCGGCACGGTGCCCAGTACGACCGCGTGTTCATCCCCGCGGAAAGCTACCCGGGCGTACCCGCCGTCTGGACCGTGGGGGCAGCCAACCTGTTGCTGTGCCGCGCCGACCTGGACGCCGCCACCGTCGAGCGCACCGTCCAACTGCTGGTGAACCACGCCGGCGAACTGATTCCGCAGTCCAGCCTGGGAGTCCAGTTCCTCAGCCCGGAAACGCTGATCAACACCGCCGGCATCCCGCTGCACCCGGCCGCCGCCGCGGCCTACCGCGCCCTCCACGGCTAGCAACGCCCGCTCACTTACGGCGGCTCTCCCACCGACGCGCGCTCACTCGTGGCGGCTCCCCCACCGACGCGCGCTCACTCGTGGCGGCTCCCCCACCGACGCGCGCTCAGTCTCCTCAGGAAAGTGAGCGCGCGTTGCGGGGAAACCCACTACTGCTGAGCGGGCGTTGGATCACGGTTCCGGTGTCTTATCCACATACGCGCTTCCGGCGATAGGAGGCCGGACCGCAGAACATGTCACGACCGGAACCGCAGACTGGCTGTAGCTCAACTCCCCGAGTGGGCCTGCAGGAAGCTGTACACCTCGGTTTCGTCCACGCCGGGAAAGGCGCCGGGCGGCATGGCCGCCAGCAGGTGCGAATGGGCGCGCGCGGAGGGCCAGGCGTTACCGGCCCACTCCGAGGTCAGGGCGGCCGGCGGGCGCTTACAGCAGTTCGGGTCGGGGCAGTTGGAGGTGGCCCGGGCTGTCGTCTCACGCCCGCGGAACCATTTCACGTGCTGATAGGGCACCCCGATGCTGAGTGAAAACTCGCCAGTAGCCGACCGCTCGGTACGCGCGGTGCACCAGTACGTGCCCGAGGGCGTGTCCGTGTACTGGCTATAGGCGCTGAACTTGTCCGGGACGTCGAACACGGCACGGGATGTCCAGGCCTTGCACGACGGCTGGCCTTCGATGGCGCCGGTGTGGTCCTGGGGGAAGTTCACGCCATCGTTCTCGTAGGCCTTGTAGATGATCCCGCTCTGGTGCGTCTTCTGGAAATGCGTGGTGATGCCCAGGTGTTTGGTGGCCAGGTTGGTGAACCGGTGCGCCGCGGTCTCATAGGAAACGGCGAACGCATCCCGGATGTCCTCCACAGCGATTTCCTTGGCTGCTTTTGCTTTCTGCAAAAATTCCACGGTGGCCTGCTCCGGGAGCAGCAGTGCCGCGGCGAAATAGTTGGTCGCCACCCGCTGGGCCAGGAAGTCGCCGTAGTTGCGGGGCGTTTCGTGGCCCAGGACGTAGTGTCCCAGGGCCTGGAGCAACACGGAACGGGGGTCATGGTCCTGCCGCTGGCTCTGCGTCAGGTAAATTCTGCGGTTCTTTAGATCGGTCACGGACCGCGTGGAGTGGGGCAAATCGCCCACGTGGTACAGGGCGAATCCCAGGTGTGCGGCAATGTCCGCGATGACGTGCTGGCTCAGCGGACCGGCGGTGTAGCCCACCTCTTTGAGGACCTTCTGCGCTTCGGCCTCGTACTCCGGGAAGTAGTTGCCGCGCTCACGCATCATGGCACGCAGCTCACCGTTGGCGCGCCGGGCTTCTTCCGGGGTTGCCACCTGCTCGTTCATCTTCCGCTCCAGCTCGTGCAGGAGCCCCACCTGGGCTTCGAGCACATCCAGCGGAAGCCGCGAACTGATGCGGATTTTCGGCAGGTTGAGGGACTCGTAAAGCGGCCCGCGCTGGTACCGTTCCAGCTCGATCTCCAAGGCCGCGCGCCTGCTGGGCGGTTCGGCCCCCAGGAGCTGGTCTATGCTGACGCCCAGTGCGGCGGCCAGATGCTGCAGAAGGGTCAGTTTGGGTTCACGCTTGCCGTTTTCGATCAGGCTGAGCTGACTGGGGGCGGTCCCGACGGCGGCGCTCAGGCCATCGAGCGTGAGCCCGGCTTGTTTACGCAGATGGCGGACGCGGCGGCCCAGCGCGATGACGTCGAGTCCCGCTGCGGCGGCTGACGGCGGCTGGGAAACGTCCCTGTTCCAGCTTGAAGGCGACATTTCTGAAGAATACGTGAAGAAGTGCGTTTCTTTCCATAGTTTTCATCTGGAAAGAGGGTTGAAAGTGCTGAAAAGTAGTTCATACGGAAAGAAACACCGCACCGGAATGCCGGTGGGAACCTCAACGACGCGGTTCCCACCTACCCCGTCCGGAGCTCAATCAAGGAGATCAACGATGACTGCAGCATTTGAGCCCACCTCGCAGACGCCCGAACAGCAGGCCGCCGCCCTGGAGCTCGAGTGGGCCGCCAACCCCCGCTGGGAAGGTGTGACCCGGGACTACTCAGCCTCCGACGTCGTCCGCCTCCGCGGCCGCGTCACCGAAGAGCAGACGCTGGCCCGCCGCGGCGCGGAAAAGCTGTGGAAGCAGCTCACCGAAGAGCACAAAACCGGCGGCTACACCAACGCATTGGGTGCCCTCACCGGCAACCAGGCAGTGCAGCAGGTCAAGGCCGGCCTGCGCGCCATCTACCTCTCCGGCTGGCAGGTGGCGGCCGACGCCAACAACTCCGGCCACACCTACCCGGACCAGTCCCTCTACCCGGCAAACTCCGTCCCCACTGTGGTCCGCCGCATCAACAACGCCCTGCTCCGCGCAGACCAGATCGAATTCTCCGAGGGCATCCAGACCGTTGAAGACTGGCTGGTCCCGATCGTTGCCGACGCCGAAGCCGGCTTCGGCGGCCCGCTGAACGCCTACGAACTCATGAAATCCATGATCCAGGCCGGCGCCTCCGGCGTGCACTGGGAAGACCAACTCGCCTCGGAAAAGAAATGCGGCCACCTCGGCGGCAAGGTCCTCATCCCCACCCAGCAGCACGTCCGGACCCTGAACGCCGCCCGCCTGGCAGCCGACGTCGCCGGAACCCCCACGGTGGTTATTGCCCGCACCGACGCCGAGGCCGCCACCCTGATCACCTCGGACGTGGACGAGCGGGACCAGGAATTCATCACCGGTGAGCGCACCGCCGAGGGCTTCTACAAGGTCCGCAACGGCATCGAACCCTGCATCGCCCGGGCCAAGGCCTACGCCCCGTACTCCGATCTCATCTGGATGGAGACGGGCACCCCGGACCTGGAGCTGGCCCGCAAGTTCGCCGAATCCGTCAAGGTCGAGTTCCCGGACCAGATGCTCTCCTACAACTGCTCGCCGTCGTTCAACTGGCGCAAGCACCTGGACGACGACACTATCGCCAAGTTCCAGCGCGAGCTCGGCGCCATGGGCTTCACGTTCCAGTTCATCACCCTGGCCGGATTCCACGCCCTGAACTACTCGATGTTCGATCTCGCCCACGGCTACGCCCGGGAAGGCATGAGCGCCTACGTCGAACTCCAGGAGAAGGAATTCGCCTCCGAATCCCGCGGCTACACCGCAACCAAGCACCAGCGCGAAGTCGGCACCGGCTACTTCGACACCCTCTCCACCGCGCTCAACCCGAACGCGTCCACCCTGGCCCTGGTGGGATCCACCGAAGAGGGCCAGTTCCACTAAAACTCCCGACGGCGGAGCTCACCTCCGGCCTTCGGACCGGAGTCGCTCTGCCTGCTATTCCCCCCGTCCCGGGTTTGGACCTCGCTGAGCGAGGCCCGACCGGGACGCGGGGCCCCTTTTACGCAGGCTGCCGCGACACCGGCTCCTCAGCCTTGTGCCTTTGTCGCCACTGTGCCGCCGGCCGCCGTCGAACTTCCCTTTTCGTCTTTAAGGAGACTTGAAATGAACACTTTTACTGACAGCTTCACCATTAATGGGATCACCCTGACGGCCCAGCCCATTTGCCGGCAGGACGAGGTGCTCACGCCAGACGCACTGGCGTTTATTGCCAAGCTGCACCGGGCTACCGCGGAACGCCGGCAGGAGCTGCTTCAGGCACGAAGGACCCGCCGCGCCAACATCGCCGCCGGCCAGGACCCAAGGTTCCTGCGGGAGACCGAACACATCCGCAACGACGCGTCATGGCGGGTGGCTCCCCCGGCCCCGGGGCTGGAGGACCGCCGGGTGGAAATCACCGGGCCGGTGGACAAGAAGATGACCATCAACGCCCTGAACTCCGGTGCCAAGGTCTGGCTGGCGGACATGGAAGACTCCTCCACCCCCACGTGGAGGAACGTCATCAAGGGCCAGCTGAACCTCACGGACGCCCTGGAACGCCGGATCGACTTCACCAGCGAAGAGGGCAAGGAGTACAGGCTGAAGCCTGCAGGCGAGCTGCCCACCATCGTGGTTCGCCCCCGCGGCTGGCACCTGCCCGAAAAGCACATGCTCATCGACGGCACACCCATCGCCGGCGGAATCGTGGACTTCGGCCTGTTCTTCTTCCACAACGCCCGCCGCCTGCTGGCCCAGGGCAAGGGTCCGTACTTCTACCTGCCCAAAATCGAGAACCACCTCGAAGCCCGGCTCTGGAACGACATCTTCATCCTGGCCCAGGACCTGCTCGGCATCCCGCAGGGCACCATCCGCGCCACGGTACTGATCGAAACCATCACCGCAGCCTTCGAAATGGAGGAGATCCTCTACGAACTGCGGGACCACGCCTCGGGCCTGAACGCCGGCCGCTGGGACTACATCTTCTCCATCATCAAGAATTTCCGCACCCGCGGCCCCCGCTTCGTCCTCCCGGACCGCGGCCAGGTGACCATGACCGCCCCGTTCATGCGTTCTTACACCGAACAGCTGGTCCGGGCCTGCCACAAGCGCGGCGCCATGGCCATCGGCGGCATGGCCGCGGCCGTGCCCAACCGCAAGGACCCGGAGGCCAACACCAACGCCCTGGAGAAGGTCCGTGCGGACAAGACCCGCGAGGCCGGCGACGGCTTCGACGGCTCCTGGGTGGCCCACCCCGATCTGGTGCCCATCTGCCGTGAAGTGTTCGACGCCGTCCTCGGCGAGCGCCCCAACCAGCTCGGCAAGCTCCGCGAGGACGTCACCCCGGACGACCGTGCCCTCATCGATATCGCCTCCCTGCACGGCACCATCACGGAGCAGGGCATCCGCAACAACATCGAAGTGGGGATCCGCTACATCGAGTCCTGGCTTCGCGGCAACGGTGCTGTGGCCATCCACAACCTGATGGAGGACGCCGCCACCGCGGAAATCTCCCGCTCCCAGCTGTGGCAGTGGATCTACGCCCGGGCCATCACCGACCACGGCGAGATCATCACCCACGAATGGGTGGAGGAGCTGCTGGACGGCGAATTTGCCCGGCTGGAGCGCTTCGACGGTGACCGCTTCGAGGACGCCCGGGACATCTTCGAGGAAGTCACCCTCGCCACGGAGTTCCCGTCCTTCCTGACCCTCCCGGCCTACGCCCGCTACCTCACCGAAGCCCGCGAGAAGGCCACCGTGGAGGAGCTCGCAGCGGCCTGAGCCGCAGCTGCCCAGACTTCCGTCCGCCGGGCCGGCACGCCCTTCGCAACAGGCCCCCCGAAATCCGGGGCGCCGGCCCGGCAACGGAACCCCTTTACACGCCCGCTCACTTGTTGCGTCATAACGCCGGACGCGCGCTCACTTCCCTTAGGAAAGTGAGCGCGCGTCCTTGGTTTAACCCCATCAAGTGAGCGCGCGTTGGGATTCTGAAAGGGACGTCCGACGGCGGCACCTGCCTTAGCGGCCCCGGGGCACCTTGCGGACGGAGAGGGTGGTGCTGACGAAGAAGGTCAGCACCGAAGCGAGGATGACCAGCAGCGCCGGCGTCCAGGACTCCGAGACGTCGTGGACGAAGCCCACCAGGGGCGGGGCAACAGCGGCGAGGCAATAGCCGAGGCCCTGCACGGTGGCGGACATCCGGCCCGCCATGGCCTGGTTCCGGGCCAGCCGGATGATGGCGATGAAGATGATGGTGATGCCGCCGCCCTGGGCAATCCCGCCGCAGGTCGACCACAACCACCACAGCTGCGGCATCAGCAGCAGCCCGGCCGGGACGGCCGTCCACAACACGCCCAAGGTGACCGCCACCGCCGTCGTACTCATGTATTTTGCGGCGAACGGCACACCAAGCCCGCCCACGATGGCGAGGATCTGGAAGATGGAGGACGCCGCACCGGCTTCCGCGGCGGACATGCCCAGCTCATCGTGCAAGTAGCTGGGCAGCCAGGCGGTGACACCGTAGTAGGAGAAGGCCTGGCCGCCGAAGCCGGCCGTCAGGCCGAAGGTGATCCAGCCGGTGCCCGCCACCGCCGGGAGCTTGGCCTCGCCGGCGTCCTCGGCGGCGGAGGCGATGAATGCGGTCCGCGGCCCCACTGCCAGCGTCCACACCACGATGGCGGCCACGGCCAGGAGGGCCACCGACGCCAGGGCTGCACGCCAGCCGGTCCATTCAGCCAGCGGCGCCATGGCCACGGATGTCAGGAACGAGCCGATGTTCAGGGCAGCGGTGTAGATGCCCATGGCTGTCCCCTGCCGCCAGGGCGAGAAGTCGCGGCGGATGATCAGCGGCACGGCAATGTTGCCCACCGTGATGGCCAGGCCAATGATCACCGTCCCCGCAACCACCAGGGCGGGTCCTCCGGCGGACCGCACCAGCACGCCCGCCAGGACCCCCAGGATGGTGAGGCTAACTGCGAACTCGGCGCCAAACTTCCTTGCGGCCAGGGACGCCAGCGGAGAAGCGAGCGAGAAGCAGAGCACCGGAATGCTGGTCAGCAGCCCCAGCACCACTGGGGAGAAATGCAGTTCTGCCTGCATGGGACCCACCACCGGCGCGACGGCCACGAACGGCCCGCGCAGGTTCAGGGCCAGCAGGCCAATGCAGGCGAGCAGGATCCAGCTTCCGGGAATTCGGGAAAGCAGCCGGCCGCTCACGGGGCAGAAAAGGGGAACAGGAAGTCACTCATCACCTTCATTGCTATCACGCCGCGCAGCGCCGCAGGTTCCGCAAGGCACCGCGTGACCCCCAGGCTTAGGATGAACCTGCCCCCAACGGACACCGCGAAGGACAGGACACCGCCATGCCGCACCGCCTTGCCATCCTCGACGACTACCAGGACGTGGCCCATGGCTACGCCGACTGGGCGGCCCTGGAATCTGAAGGGGTCAAAGTTTCCACGTTCCGCGAACCCTTCGCCTCACAGGATGCGCTGGTCTCGGCGCTCGCCGGCGCCACCATCGTGATCGCCATGCGGGAACGGACCGCCTTCCCGCGCGAAGTGTTCGAGAAACTGCCTGCCCTCGAACTGCTGGTGACCACGGGGATGGCCAACGCCTCCATCGACGTCGCCGCAGCCACGGACCACGGCGTCACGGTCTGCGGAACTCCGGGGTCGCCCGCGGCAGCCCCGGAGCTGACCTGGGCGCTGCTGCTGGCCATCGCACGGCACCTGCCAGCCGAGGAAGCCTCACTGCGGGCGGGCTCCTGGCAAAAAACCGTAGGGGTGGAACTGTCAGGCAAGACGCTGGGCGTGGTGGGGCTGGGTAAGATCGGCCGCCGGATCGCGGGCTACGGCAAGGCCTTCGGCATGGATGTGGTGGCGTGGAGCCAGAACCTCACAGCCGAAGCCGCGGCGGAAGCCGGGGTGCGGCTGGTGTCCAAGGAGGAGCTTTTCCGCGTGTCCGATGTCGCCACCCTCCACCTGCGGCTCTCCCCACGATCGGAGAACACGGTGGGTGAGCAGGAGTTGCGGCTGCTGGGCCCCGAAGGCATCCTGGTCAACACCGCCCGCGGCCCCCTCGTGGACCAGGAAGCACTGATCCGGGCCCTGAACGAAGGCTGGATCCGCGGCGCCGCCCTGGACGTTTTCGACCAGGAACCCCTGCAGGCCGGCCACCCGCTGCTGGCGGCCCCCAACACCGTGCTGTCACCACACCTCGGCTACGTCACGCAGGAGAGCTACCGGCAGTTCTACGGCGGGGCCTTCGAGGACGTCACCGCCTGGCTGGCGGGCTCCCCCATCCGCACCATCACCGCCTGACCCGGGAGGATACGAATGAGCCACACCATCCGCCGCGCCACCACGGACGACGCCGGCGCGCTGGCTGAGCTGGCGGCCGTCACCTTTCCGCTGGCCTGCCCGCCGTCGTCGTCGCCGGAGGACATCGCGGCGCACTTGGCCAACACGCTCAGCGAGGACCATTTCCGGGGCTACCTCGCCGATCCGGACATCACCATCCTGGTACTGGACAGCGGCGACCGGCTCAACGGGTACAGCCTGCTGGCGGACCGGCCGGCGTCGGACCCGGACGTGGCGTCTGCCCTGACATTGACGCCGTCGGTTGAACTCAGCAAGTGCTATGTCCATCCCGAACACCACGGGCTGGGGGCCGCCGCCGAACTGATGCATGCCAGCGTGCAGGCTGCCGCCGAGGCTGGCCGCGCCGGGATCTGGCTGGGCGTCAACAGCCAGAATGCCCGCGCCATCCGCTTCTACGGGAAGTCCGGGTTCCGAAAGGTGGGCACCAAGTCCTTCCGGCTGGGCAGCACCGTGGAACACGACTTCGTGCTGGAACGCGCCCTGCCGTAGCTGCCTACGTGCCGGGACTGCCTACGTGCCGGGCTGGTTCAAGCCGGCATGCTCGGAAGCGGCCTCCGGGCTTCCCGGCGGGTACGCCAAGGGCGGGCGCGGCTGGGCCAGGAGCTTCAGGCCCGGGGGAAGTCCTTCTATGCTGCCGTTGGTGCCGTTAGCGGTGATGGTGACCCGGGAAGAATCCAGCAGGACGTTTTCGGCCCTGAACGTGCCTACGGTGTCCGGGAGGATCGGCGCCAGGTGCACCACCCCGCGGGTAAAGACGGGGTCGAAGCGGAGGAGGATCCGAGCCAGCTGGACGGGCGCCGCGGCAGCCCACGCCTGCGGCGAACATGCCGTGGGGTATGGCACCGGGCCGGGGAACTCACCCCGGTCGAAGCCGCAGAAGAGTTCAGGCAGCCGGTTATCGAAGTGTTCGGCTGCTTCGAAGACGCCCAGGGCCACCCGTCTTGCCTCGTCCACGAACCCGTAACGCATCAGGCCGGTGGCCACCATGGCGGTATCGTGCGGCCAAACGGACCCGTTGTGGTAGCTGACGGGGTTGTAGGCGCCCATGTCAGAGGCGAGCGTGCGGATGCCCCATCCCGTGAACATCTGGGGGGACATCAGGTGCTCCATCACGGACTGCGCCTTGTCCCGGTCCACGATGCCGGAGAAGAGGCAGTGCCCGATGTTGGAGGTCAGGGCATCCACCGGGCGCTTGTCCTTGTCCAGCGCGACGGCGAAATAGCCCTTGTCCGGCAGCCAGAACTTTTTGTTGAACTCCTCCTTGAAGGCCGCTGCCTTGGCAGCCCAGTGGTGTTCCAGGTCTGAGTCCCCGCCCCAGTGCGCCAGCAGCGAGCGGCCCAGGTAGGCCGAGTAGACGTAGGCCTGCACTTCGCAGAGGGCTATGGGCGGTTCGGCAATGGTCCCGTCGGCGAAGTTGATGCCGTCCCAGGAGTCCTTCCACCCCTGGTTGACCAGTCCATGATCGTTGGGGCGCAGGTACTCCACGAACCCGTCGCCGTCTCGGTCCCCGTATTTCTCTATCCATTCCAGGGCACGGTCCGCGTGGCTGAGCAGCGGCTGGATCACGTCCTTGGACAGGCCCCAGCGGCTCAGTTCACCGAGGACGGCCACGAACAGCGGGGTAGCGTCGGCGGTGCCGTAGTAGGCAGTGCCGCCGAGGGACAATCCGGCGGTGACCCCCAGCCGGACCTCGTGCGGGATGCGCCCGGGCTCCTCCTCGGAATCGTTGTCCACCTTCTTTCCCTGGATGCCTGCCAGGGTCTGCAGCGTGCCCAGGGCGAGGTTGGGGTTGACCATCAGGCTCATGTAGGAGGTCAGCAGCGAGTCCCTGCCGAACAGTGCCATGAACCAGGGCGCCCCGGCGGCAACGGCTGCCCGGTCCGGATGGTGGGGGTCGAAAATGCGCAGCGCGCCCAGGTCGCTTTGGCTGCGGTTGAGCAGGTCCTGGAGGCTGGCGTCCTCGATCCTGATCCGCGGTACGCCCTCTTCCCAGTCGAGGTGCCGGCGGACGCCTTCGCGGTGGTGTGGCAACTGTCCCTCTCGGAACGGTTTATCCGGTGCTTCGCCGTTGACCAGGGGGACCACGATGATGCTGGTGGCCCATTTTCCCCGTGCCGGGACGGTAACGCGGAATCGCAGGCCCTCCAGGGTGACCTCGGCTCCCCGGGCCCCGATGGCGGTTCCCCGCTGCTGGCCGTGCCGCACGGCTTCGATGACAAGTTTCCCGTCGGTTACGGTGCGCGTGGTGTCGTCGCCGCCAGTGGCCCGGCTGCCCTTGACGTCGAACAAGTCTGCCTGGTCCGCCTCCACCAGCAGCTCAATGTCGCAGTCCACGGGCTCGGCAGCGTAATTCTCCAAGGTGATGTCGTCCTGCATGCCGGGCCCGACGTGCCGCACGTGCCGGACCACCAATGGGCTGTCGAACCTGCCCCCGGGCCACTTCGCCCTTCCCACGAATGTCGCCTTGAAGGGCTGCGGACGTTGCGCCGTCAGCGGCTCGCGGACCGCTCCATTGACGCGCAGCATCCAGCCCGAAATGATGCGGGTGTCCTGGAAGAACGCACCGTTCGTTCCGCCGTCGGACGGGATGTCTCCGCTCCCGGACGAGATGCAGAACGAGGATCCCTCCAGGACGGTGACCGATCCGGAATCGGATACGGATGCTTCGTTATCGGCGTTCCAGGCGGTCATCAGGGACTCCCCTCTCAAGCGACGAGGTGCTGCCCGAAAATCCGGGAAGCACCGTTGCCCTATCGATTCTGGTCCACCGCGGCGGCTTGCGGAACCCCCGCCGGAGGCCGCCTTTCAATCAGTTCCGTGTAGAGCTGCAGGTGGTCCGCCACCATCCGCTCCGCACTGAAACGGACCTGCACCGCGCTGCGGCACACGGCCCTGTCCAGGGCGGCCGCGGCCGGAATGAAGGACGCCAACTGTTCAGTCCTGCCCAGGAAGCCGGTCCGGCCGTGTTCCACAATCTCCGGCGCGGACCCGACGGCGGTTCCAATCACCGGCGTTCCGGTGGCGAGGGCCTCGATCATGACGAGGCCGAAGGGCTCGGACCATTGGATGGGATTAAGGAATGCCACGGCCTCCCCCATGAGGCGGTACTTGGTCGCGTCGTCCACCTCCCCCACGAAGTCCTCGTTGGGGCCCAGCATGGGTTCAACCACGTCCCGGAAGTAGCGCACCTCCTCGGGTTCGCGCATCTTCACCGCGATCTTCAGGTGCATCCCCGCCTTCCGGGCGATGCTGATGGCTTCCGGCAGGCCCTTGTCCGGGCAGGACCGGCCCACGAAGCACAGGTAGCCGCCCCGTCCCGTTCCCACCGGGACCGCGGAAAGGTCCATCCCGTGGTGGATCACCCGGGTGACGGGCACGCCGGGGGCATGGGAGGCCTGGTCCCGGGAGATGGCGATTACCGCCGCTCCCCGGGCAATGGCCCGGTAAATGTCCGCGGCCTGGGCATGCAGGGGTCCGTGGATGGTGGTCACCAGGGGAACCCCTTTGGGCCGGTGCAGGTAGAGGGGGCCGGCAAGGGTGTGGTCATGGATGATGTCCACGTCCGCCAGCCCCTCGTAGGCCCTGACCACATGGCTGAGCTCGGACAGGCTGGTGCCCATACCCGCGTAGTCGGCCCGGCGCATTCCGGGAACAAGAGGCGCCGGGCAGGTACTTTCAGTGGGTGCGGCAAGGAGCACCTCGTGGCCGCCGGCGGCGAAGCCCCGGGCCAGGGTATCCACCACCCGTTCCGTCCCGCCGTACGTTGCCGGTGGAACAGGAATCCATGGTCCTGAAACCAGGCCGATCCGCATCCTGACCTCCCAGGCGATACGGGCCAGGCTCCCCAACGGGCCGGGCGCCACCCTGCCGCGGCACGCCTTGCCGCAGTGGCGTGTTGTCGATTTTGTGTGGCCTTCTGCTTGACCTCTGGATCAGACTATTCCGCAGGATGCGGCGGCCCACAAGACCTACCGTGGGGTATCTCACACCCGGGTCCGGAATGGCCGCAGAACCGCACCGGTTATGCAGACCATGAAGATTGAGATCTGGTCCGACGTTGCCTGCCCGTGGTGTTTCATCGGCAAACGCCGCTTCGAGGCGGCCCTGGCCGAGTTCCCGCACCGCGACGCGGTTGAGGTGCAGTGGCGCAGCTACCAACTGGATCCCGGCCTCCCCGAGCACTACGACGGCACCGAACTTGAGTACCTCAGCACCCGCAAGGGCATGGCGCCGCAGCAGGTCTCCCAGATGTTCGATCACGTGGCGGAGCAGGCCAGGGGTGAAGGCCTGGAGTACCGGTTCGACAAGGTGGTGGTGGCCAACAGCTTCACCGCCCACCGCCTGATCCACCTGGCTGCGGAACACGGCAAGCAGGATGCAGCCAAGGAGCGCCTGCTCAGCGACCACTTCGAGCACGGCAAGGACATCGGCAGCCGTGACTACCTCACCGCACTCGGCGGCGGCCTGGGCCTGCCGGACGCCGACGTTGAGGAGCTCTTCACCACCGACAAGTACGCCGACGACGTCCGCAACGATTTCGAGGAAGGCCGCGCCCTGGGCATCAGCGGGGTCCCGTTCTTTGTCATCGACCGGAAATTCGGCCTCTCCGGAGCGCAGCCCACCGAAACGTTCACCGCTGCCCTCAACCAGGCGTGGCAGGACGCCAACCCCCTGGTGCTGGTCAATTCCGGCGACGGCGAAGCTTGCGGCCCGGATGGCTGCAGCGTCTGACCCGGCTGCAGGAGAGGCACTCACCGTTTAGTGACACATCACGGTAAAGTGTCTGTATGCCCAGGATTTCAGCGGCCACCAACGCAGCACAACGCGCCGATACCCAACGCCGCATCCTGACGGCTTTCGGCGAACTACTCTTCTCGCACGGCCTGCCCGGGCTGACCATGACCGATGTTGCCCGGCACGCCGGCGTGGGGCGCACCGCCGTGTACAACTACTACGCGGACATCGAAGAGCTGCTGATCTCCTACGCCCTGGAGGAAACGGAAAAGTTCCTTACGGAGCTGCGGGACGCGCTCAGCCGCCTGGACAATCCAGTGGAGCGGCTGGCCCTGTACGTGCGCGCGCAGGTGGAGGACCTCACCCGGCGCCACCTGCCGCCCGGACCCGCCATGGGCGCGGTGCTCTCGCCGTCGTCCTTTGCCAAACTCGCCGACCATGTAGGCGAGCTGAGCGTTCTCCTGCAGGGCATCCTGCGTGACGGCATGGACCAGGGCTACCTGCCTGCCGCGGACGTGGGCCAGCAATCGCAGCTGATTCTGGGAACCCTTTCCTCGAGCGCGGCCAGGGGCAGCGACGAGCCCGCGGAACTGGAAGCGCGGGTGGCACGGACCGTGCGGTTCATCCAGCTGGGCGCCGGCGCAAGGTTCGACGACGGCGGCCGGCCCGTGCGGTTGACTCCCCTTCGCGCCGTGGCCGGCTGAGTTCCCCCATCACTTCGAGTCCCCAAAAGGCCGGTTTAGCAGCCCGATCTGATAGGGCAACGCGCGTCAGGAAGCGGGCGCTGCCGAGGGCATCACGGGCCACATGTCATCGTCCGCCACCCGCCGGCTTTCCCTGGGGCAGCTCAGCGTGCCGGGAGTCTGGTCCACCAGTTCCGCCGGAGCAAGGGACCGGTAATCCTGCGACAGGATCACGTCCACGGTGCCGTCCGTCCGGCTGTCCTGGAAATAGTCCGAGCCCGGCAGGTTCCGCTGGACACTGAAGGCTGCGGACTGTCCGGCAGCTCCGGAGATCACGGCGGCAACCCCCCGGTAGCTCGGCTCGGTGTTGCCGACCGTCGCCACCACGAACTTGCGCGCCAGGAAATCATCCGCCACGGATTTCGCCAGCCCTGGCCTGCTGGTGGAGTTGTAGACGTTGAGGTTGACCTGTTCGTTCGGCGTGTAGTCGAACGTCGTGGCCGGGCAGGCGCTGACGGTCTTCGCGGCAGGCTCCGCAGAGGGGATGCTGAATCTCCCGTTGATGATGGCAAGGGCCGTGATAATGCCCGCTGCGATCAGTCCGATCAGGAGCACCAGGACCACGCCGTGCAGCACCCGGCGCCGTACACGGGCAGTGTCGTCGGCATTTTGGCCGGCGTCGAATGTGGCACGCAGCTCCTGCCCGCTGACCACATGGTGTCCGTGCAGGACGCTGACGTCCTGCGGCTTCTTCTTCCTAGCCATCTATCACCAGGACCCGGGCGTGGATGGCGGTGCGCTGGTGCAGGGCAGTCCGGACCGCGCGGTGCAGCCCGTCCTCCAGGTACAGGGTGCCCTGGTACTGGACCACGTGCGGGAACAGATCGCCGAAGAAAGTGGAGTCCTCGGCCAGCAGCGCCTCCAGGTCCAGGGTGCGCTTGGTGGTTACCAGTTCGTCCAGCCGGACCGGCCGCGGCGGCAGCGAGGCCCAGTCCTTGGGCGTGCTGTAACCATGGTCGGGGTAAGGGCGGCCCTCGCCCACAGCTTTGAATATCACCATGCCACCCTAGGCACCCTGCCGACGGCAGCGGAAGTACCCGGCCGTGCCGCCTTAAGGTTGTAGCCAAACGGTGACCATGTCACACGCGGTGACCTTTGGGCAGCCGGAGCGGGGAGTTGACCACCCAACTGAGACAATGGCTCCATGACAGCATCCGAAGCCCCTGCCGTGTCCGTGACCGGAACCCGCCTGCCGTCAACCCCGCCGCTGGCCCTCCTGCTGGATGTGGACGGGCCGATAGCCAGTCCGGTCACGCGGGACGTCAAACCGGACATCATTGGGGACCTCGTGGCACTGGCCGCCGCCGGCATCCCCGTCATCTTCAACACCGGCCGCTCGGATGCCTTCATCCGCGAGCAGGTCATGGAGCCGATGCTCGCTGCGGGCATCCCGGACGGCACCGTCATCCATGCGGTCTGCGAGAAGGGCGCGGTGTGGTTCAGCTACACCGCCGCTGGCCCCGGACCCGTCCACGTTGACCGCGAGCTGGCCGTCCCTGCCGCGTACGGTGACGATATCCGGCGCCTGGTCGCGGAGGACTACAGCGCGCACATGTTCTTCGATGAAACCAAGCGGGCCATGGTGTCCGTGGAGCAGCACATTGAGGTGGCCAGCGCGGACTACCTTGCCGAACAGAAACTCTTTGACGCCGATGCCATGGCGCTGATGGCCCGGCACGGCCTGGGCGTGGTGCGCCTGGACCACCACGAACCGAATTCCGACGACGACGTGGACTACCGCGTGGACCCCACCATCATCTCCACCGACATTGAGTCGGTGCGGCTGGGCAAGGACCTTGGGGCGAGCCGGGCGGTTGAACTGCTGGCCGCCCAGGGGATCACGCCTGAAGCCTGGCGGACCGTTGGTGATTCCCGGACCGATTACGCCATGGCTGACTGGCTGCACCACAATGACCATCCGGTCAAGCATGTGGACGTCCGTCCCGCTGACGGCGTCCCGGAGAAACCGTACGATATCCTGACGGCCACGGACCTGGGGCTCTCAGATTCGGTCATCCACGACGACGCCGGCGGCGCCTTCCTGCGCAGCTGGCGGGAGGCGCTGGGCGCCTGACGCCGGATCCTTCCCCGCGGCACCCGGTCCCGGGTGGCCCGCCACATCCCGCTTGACGCGGGCAAGCCGACGCATGCGAAACAAGCTGTTTCCCCGGCGCGGCTATCATGCAGGTAGAAAGGCTTACTTTGACCAGCACGGAGACAACCATCACAGAAGCACCGGTCCAGGACGAGGTTTACTACGCCGGACAGCCCTCGAGCGAGGAACAGTTCCATTCCGAGGTGACCTCGGCTGAGGCTGAACAGCGGTTCAGGCTCCGCCCTGACGTGATCCGGCACAAGGGCCGCTACGCCGTCGTCAACGACAACAGGACGCCCTACCAGGCCATGGTGGAAGACCTGCTGTTCCTACGCAACGTGCTGGCCAACGCGGGGCTGGCCTACCTTCTGGTGCGCGGAAACAACGACCGGCCCGTCATCGCGTTGGGCTGGCGGGACCGGAAGAAGCTTCGGGCCGCCCTGGTGGAGGCCTGCCGGGACGAACCCTTCTACTCCATGACCGTTGATGCCAAGAAGAAGACGTCAGTCCTGGTTGCGGACGGCGAGCTCTCCTCCAACCGGCAGGCGCGCATCTTCCGCCTCTACCGGCCCCGCGTGGAACCGGTGGGCGGCTTCGAGTTCGGCGCCTCCGCCGGTGTGCAGATCGAGCTGTGGTCCTTCGAGGGCGAGCAGATCATCCTGCCCATCGAAAACTCGCTGACGCGCCGCACGCTCCTGCGCCAGGACGCTGTCCGCGGAACGGTGGAGCGCTATGGCCACACCTGGCCCACCATCGAGAACATGTTCGCCGACCATGCCAGTGACATCAGCTTCGACGTTGATCTGGTGTTCTCCTGGGTGGACGGCAGCTCTCCCGAGTACATTGCCGCCCGGCGTGCCCAGCAGAAGGACGCCGTCCTGGGCGAAGGCGACGATCACGAGGCCCGGTTCCGGCAGATCGACGAGCTCAAGTACGCGCTGCGGTCTGTCTATATGTTCGCGCCGTGGATCCGCCGCATCTTCATCGCCACGGACTCCCCCGCCCCGGCCTGGCTGGCTGAGCACCCCTCGGTGACCATCGTCCGGAGCGAGGAGTTCTTCTCCGATCCTTCAGTGCTGCCCACCCACAACTCCCAGGCCGTCGAGTGCCAGCTGCACCACATCGACGGGCTCTCGGAGCACTTCCTGTACTCCAACGACGACATGTTCTTCGGCCGGCCGGTCAGCCCGGACCTGTTCTTCACCCCCGGCGGCATCACGAAGTTCATTGAGGCGGAAACCAGGATCGGCCTGGGAGACAACGCCGCGGAACGCAGCGGGTTCGAGAATGCAGCGCGGGTCAACCGCAAGTTGCTGTGGAACAGGTTTGGCCGGATCACCACCCGCCACCTGGAACACACTGCCGCGCCGCTGCGCCGCAGCCTCATCGCGCAGATGGAGGAGGAGTTTCCGGAGGAGTTCCGGAAGACTGCCGCCAGCAGGTTCCGGGCAGCCGACAACATTTCGGTGACCAACTCGTTCTACCACTACTACGCTCTGCTGACCGGGCGGGCTGTTACGCAGACCGCGGCCAAGGTGCGCTACGTGGACACCACCATGCGGGCCGGGTTGAACTACCTGCCCAAGCTGCTGTCCAAGCGCAACATGGACTTCTTCTGCCTCAACGACGGCAGTTTCCCGGAAGTCGCAGCCGATGAACGCGCGGAACTGGTCACGGATTTCCTGGAGAAGTACTACCCCATCAAGGCGCCCTGGGAGAAGTAGCACCGCAGTGCCACAGCCCTCGCTGTGGCACTGTCGCTTCCTGCCGTCATCGCAAAGCCAACGGTCAGCGCCCGGTGGTGGCGCCTGTCCTTGATGTGGTGCGCTGCTTCGCGGTCTCGGGGATGCGGACCCCGGCGGCTTCGAGGCGCCGCGCAGTCTCTTCCGCTGTCACGTACTCGCCCACCGTCGCGGCGCTTCCCATGGGGACCACGGAGTGGACAATCGTGTGTTCGTAGACGTGGACCAGGTTGAACGCCTGGCCGCTGTCCTGCCCCCGCGTGCCGCCCACCGGGACGTTGAGGTCCTGGGTATAGCAACTGGCAGAGGCCACCGACACCGGGATCCCGGCGAACGTTGCGGTGGTGGAATAGTGCAGGTGCCCGGCCAGGATGGTCCGCACATCTGAATTCCGGACCACCGCAGCCAGCGACCCCTGGTCACGCAGTTCCACCAGCACCGACAGGTCCAGCACCGAGGGCACGGGCGGATGGTGCAGGGCGAGGATGGTGCCGTCCGGCGCAGGCGTCTCCAGTTCCCTGGCCAGCCATTCCAGCTGGGACCCGCTCAGCTCCCCATGGTGGTACCCCGGAACGGTGGTATCCATGGTGATCACGCGCAGGCCGTTGATGAAGTAGCTGTTGTCCACCGGAGCGTCATCGCCGGGCTGGTCCAGCAGGCCCTCGCGGAAGTTGGCACGGTTGTCGTGGTTTCCCATGGCCCAGATGACCTCGGCGCCGAGCTCCTTGCAGGCGGGATCGACGATCGCGCGAAGCTTGGCGTAAGCGTCCGGCTCGCCCTTGTCGGCAAGGTCGCCGGTAAAGATGACGGCCTCCGGCCTTGCCCCGGACGCTTTGACCTCTTCAAAGAGCTGCGCGAGGCGGGCTTCGCTGTCAACGACGCCGTACAGGGGTTCCGGACCTCCCAATAAATGGGGATCGCTCAGGTGGAGTAGGAAGTGGCGTGGCCGGGGATGTTCGGCCTCGATGTGCTCCATTGCTACCTCTGTGGTCGGTGGGAAACGGCGCTTCCCTTGTACCCCTCAGTAATATTTATCCAATCAGACATTTGGCAAACTTTGGGCAAATCGCCGGAGCTGATGTGGAAAAACCTAAAAGAACTGCGCTTTCTGCAGGGCAAATTCGGGAAATAGCCTACATTTCAGCCGAGTGCTTTTTCAATCGCGTCGATGACCTCCGCTGAATCCGGCTCCACGGTGGGGGCGAAGCGTGCCACCACATCGCCGTCGCGGTTCACCAGGAACTTCTCGAAGTTCCACTTCACCAGTCCCGGAAGGATCCCTGTCTTGAACTTGGTCAGTTCGGCGTAGAGCGGGTGCTGGTTCTTGCCGCGCACATCAGCTTTGGCGGTCAGCGGGAAGGAGACACCGAAGTTGCGCTCACAGAACTCAGCGATCTCGCTGTCACTGCCCGGTTCCTGGCCTGCAAACTGGTTGCAGGGGACGCCCAGGATCTCAAATCCCCGGTCGCGGAACTTGCCGTAGAGGGCTTCCAGGCCCGCGTACTGCGGGGTGAAACCACAGTTCGAGGCCACGTTGACTACAAGAACCACGTTCCCCTTGAACCGGGCGAACTCGGTGGTGGTGCCATCATTCAGGGTCAGGTGAATTGGGTACAGGGGTGCCACGCGTTGCGTCCTCAGGTAGTTGTCCATGCCGGTGCTTCGTTGCCAACCGCCCACGGTACTGGTCGCGGCTGCGTGTTTCCTGTACGTGCGGGGATATGGTCCGGCCCGGGCCTGAGGGGCTCCCGGCCTACGGGTCGGTTGCAGGCAAAGTGGCGGAGGGCAGCGGCATTGGGGTCGGCGCGACGGTGGGGGTCAGAGTTGCGGTGGAGCTCGGCACCGGGCTGGGCGGCGCGGACGACGGCGGCGGTGCAGTCGGCGTCAGGGCAGACGACGTCGGTGTGGGCGCAGGAGTGGGCGCCAGTGTGGGGACCGGCGTCGGAGGCGGCGTAGGAGTGGGCACTGGCGTAGAAGTGGGCGTCGGGCTCGTAGACGGAGCGGGTGAGGGCGTGGGCGTTGCCGTTGGTGTTGGCGGTGGTGCCGACGGGGTAGGCGTTGGTGCCGACGGGGTAGGCGTTGGTGTTGGAGTGGGCCTGGGCGTTTGCGTCGGGCCAGGTGAGGGCGAAGGTGTCGGCGTCGGGCTGGGAGTTGCGGCCGGCGCCGTCGGACTAGGCGACGGTGTCGGGGTCTGTGTCGGCGTAGCCGTAGGCGATGGCGATGGCGATGGCGATGGCGACGGTGCCTGAGGCGCTCCCGGCGGAGGCAAAACTGTCCCTGTGGGTCCTGGCGTTACCGACGGGAAGGGAGACGGAGACGCAGTAGTGGGGGGCGTCGTCGTCGCCGCGGTTTCCTCCTGGCCGGCCGACGGATCCGCTCCCACCCCCAAAGGTATGGTCCACACCGTGGCTCCTGAGGAGGCTCCGGCGCCAGGGGCATAAGAAACCATGGGCTCGGATGCAGGTCCTCCCAGTGCGCGGAGCGTCATCAGGCTCCACCCCCGGGGGCTGACGTACCGGCCGTCCATGATCGTTTCAAAGTGCAGGTGGCAACCGGTGGACCACCCGGTGGTGCCCACCCTGGCGATGGCCTGGCCAACCTGCACCTTGTCACCCGCGCCGACGGCAATCGACTCAAGGTGGTTGTAGGTGGTGATGAGGCCGTTGCCGTGGTCGATTTCCACCCGGTTGCCGCCGCCCCAGGGATGCCAGCCGGCAGCCCGCACAACGCCGGAATCGGCGGCGTAAACGGTGGTGCCGCACGGAGCCGCGTAGTCCTGGCCAAGATGGAAATCACCTGCCGTCCCCGTCAGCGGGCTGGTGCGGAACCCGAAGGGAGAGCTCGCATTCAGGAGGGCCAGCGGTGCCATCAGGAAACCGGCGGGCGGCCTGCCGATACCCGACAGTTCCATTGACACCGTGGATTGGGAGCCAACTCCCGAGCTGCCCACCTGGGGGCGTGGAAAAGCGATGGCAGCCCCGGGATCCGTAAGGATTGCCGGGGACAGCAGGCCGGGACCAACACGGCCGGACGCCTGGGTGTCCTGGGCAGGTGCACCGGGAAGTTGGAAACTGTTCCCCGCACCCGTTAACGGCTCATTCGCCCCGGGTGTGGCCGCAGTCCGGAAGGTATCGGCTGAACCTGGCCAAAGACCGGTGGAAGAAGCACTGAGGTTCACCACACCGAAGGCCACTGCTAAAGCACCGGTAGCAACCAGCGCACGCGCGGCCGGATGGCTGAAGCGCCGGGCATCTCCGCCCATACCGGTTCCCCAATGCTTGCCCAATTGACTGGCTCCAGAAGGTAGCCACCCGCGCTTTCATGACGGTACATCTCATGGGACCATACGGGCGGACCGGTGTGAACCCCTAACAACACATTGCGGGGATTATGTGGAAAACCGCAGGCTGGACTGGCGAGGGACATCCAAACCCTGGTCACAGGTGTGCCGTGCAGGGCAGGTTCCTCCCATCGACCGGCAGAACCGGGCAACAATGGGGTATGCGGAGCTTTCTTCGGAAGTGGCAGGGCGAAATCAGGAAGACGTTCACTGGAAGGTCGGACGCCCCTCCGGACTGGGCCGTGCGGCTTGAGGAGGGGGACGACGCCGGATACCACCACCCTGGTTCCGCCGTGTGGGCAGTCCACGGCTCCATGTCCCCTATCGTGGCCGGAATCCGGACGCTCCTGATGCAGTCGCTCCATCCGGGGGCTTTGGCGGGTGTCCACGAGCATTCGAACTTCCGCGAGGACCCGCTGGGCCGCCTTGCCCACACGATCCGCTGGATCTTCACGGTGACGTACGGTTCACGGGAAGCCGCCGAAGAAGCCTCGGGCAGGGTCCGCCGCCTGCATGTGCCCGTGCGCGGGACCTATGACGGCAACGATGGCCAAGCCCACAGCTACAGCGCCAACGATCCCCGCCTTGCAGGCTGGATCCACATCGCCTTCACGGACGCGTTCCTGGCCTCCCACAAAATCTGGGGCGGGCCTGTCCCGGGAGGCCCTGACGCCTACGTCCGTGAGTGGGCCCAGGCCGGCAGGTTGATGGGGGTCGACCAGCCACCGTTGACGGAGGCTGAGATGCGGGCCGAACTGGACCGCTGGTACGAAAGCGGCCAGCTGCGCGCGGACCATCGGGTCGCCGAGACGGTGGAGTTCATCCGGAAGGCTCCGTTGCACCCGATGCTGCGGCCTGGCTATCGTGTTCTCTTTGCCGGCGCCGTGTACAGCCTCGAGCCCAGGTACCGCGAGATGCTGGGGCTCTCTGTCCCGCGGCTGGGCCCGTTCCCGCTGCCGGTGAGGCTGGCGACCAAAGCCGTCCTCGGCGTCGTACGCCTCACGCTTGGTCCCCGTGGGCCGAGTGAAATTGCCGCGCGGGCGCGTCTGCTACGGCTGGGAATGGCAGCACCGGAAGCCTGAGCACAGTGACTTTCAGAATGCCCGCATTCTGGCCAGAACATGCAAAAACCCGGCCCCACATTGTGGGACCGGGTTCCTGGCTGGCGGAGAATGGGGGATTTGAACCCCCGAGGGCGTTAACCCAACACGCGTTCCAGGCGTGCGCCATAGGCCGCTAGGCGAATTCTCCAGCTGCTCTTGAATCAAAAGCAGATACTAGACTACCTGAAGATTCCCGCATCACCCAATTGGGCCATTTTCAGCGTTACGACGGCGCTTGGCCGGCCGCCGCGCGGAGGCTGTTACAGGGTTCCACCCGCCCGGCTGGCCAGCCACCCAAAAGGTCCATGCGCCAGAAATGGGCGCCCCCAACGCGCCCATTCCATCGGACACCGTTGAGCTGCCGGGTCCGGCCCGTTCAGCCAGGCCACACAGCTCACAACCTTGAGATTGCCCCAATCGGTGTACTTACCAATGATCGCGGCTACGGACGGGATAAGCAATGAAAATAGGCCCCCTCCGTACTCTCTGTTCCATCCCCGGGCTGGCGGGACGGGCGGAGGATGGGCGGGACCGCTCCCGATTCGAGTCGGGCCCGATGTTCGGGTAAAGTATCTGACGGCCCCTCATGTGGCGTCATCCTGTTGAACTCCCCCAGGACCGGAAGGTAGCAAGGGTAGACGGGCTCTGGCGGGTGCATGGGGGGTCTTTACTATTCCCCCACAGGGCGGCAGGATGTCGGCCCGGATTGGTAGGGTTTTTCCTGTGACAGTTACTACCGCTCTCTACCGCAGATACCGTCCCGATTCGTTCGCAGACGTTATCGGGCAGGAGCATGTCACCGGACCACTGATGACGGCTTTGCGCAAGAACCGCGTCAACCATGCCTACCTGTTTTCCGGCCCCAGGGGCTGCGGTAAGACCACTTCCGCCCGCATCCTGGCCCGGTGCCTGAACTGCGCCGAGGGCCCCACTGACACCCCCTGCGGCGTGTGCCCCAGCTGTGTTGAACTGGCCCGCGGAGGCTCCGGCTCCCTCGATGTGATCGAGATTGACGCGGCCAGCCACGGCGGTGTGGATGATGCCCGCGATCTCCGTGAACGCGCCACCTACGCCCCGGTCCGCGACCGCTACAAGATCTTCATCATCGACGAAGCGCATATGGTCACCTCGGCCGGCTTCAACGCCCTGCTGAAAATCGTTGAAGAGCCGCCGGAACACATCAAGTTCATCTTCGCCACCACGGAACCGGACAAGGTCATTGGCACCATCCGCTCCCGCACGCACCACTACCCATTCCGTCTGGTGCCGCCCGAGCCGCTGATGGCTTACCTGGAGCTGCTGTGCAACCAGGAGAACGTCCCGGTGGCCCCCGGTGTCCTGTCCCTGGTCATCCGCGCCGGCGGCGGTTCCGTCCGTGACTCCCTGTCCGTCCTGGACCAGCTCATGGCGGGCGCTGGGCCGAACGGCCTCGACTACGAACTCGCCGTTGCGCTGCTCGGCTACACGCACGCCTCGCTCCTGGACGACGTCGTGGAGGCCGTTGCTGCCTCGGACGCAGCCACCGTTTTTCGTGCGGTGGACCGCGTCATCCAAACCGGTCATGACCCGCGGCGCTTTGTCGAAGACCTTCTGGAGCGTTTCCGAGACCTGATCATCGTCCAGGCCATGCCGGAGAGCGCCCAGGTCATCCTGCGCGGGATGCCCGCGGACCAGATCGCCCGGCTGCAGAACCAGGCCCACAACCTTGGCGCCGCAGAGTTGTCCCGTGCTGCCGATGTCACCAACACGGCGCTGACCGAGATGACAGGTGCCACGTCTCCGCGGCTGCACCTGGAACTGCTCTGCGCCCGTATCCTGCTGCCAAGTTCGGAACAGAATGAACGCGGCATTGCTGCGCGCATCGACCGCGTCGAGCGGCGGCTGAACTACTCCGGGAACGACGCCGGTGCTGCCGCCGGCCAGGGCGCCAGCTCCGCGCTGGGTGCCGGCTCGGCACCACACGCCCCTGCAGCTGCACCGAGTCCGGCAGCAACGCAGGCTGCCGCTGCCACCGGCGGCCAGGCTTCCGAGCCCCACGCTCCTGCAGCCCAGTCCCACACAGCCCAGGCTCCCGCTGAGCAGGGCGCAGCTGGCCGTGCTCCCGCTGGGCAGGCACACGCGGGCCAGGCTCAGGCACCGCAGGCGCCTTCAGTGCAGGACCCTGCGGCCGGGACTCCGGAGCAGACTCCCACGGCCCCCATCGCGTCGGCCCAGCCGCAGGCTGGTCCAGATGCACCTTCCCACCGTGCACCAGGGGAATCTTCGCCCCGGACAACTCAAGGCGCTCCGGGTGCAGAAACCGCGGCCGTCCGCCCGACGCTGACGGCCCCGCGCGTGAGCACCAACGACTGGCCCGTGGATCAACCTGGCAACGAGGGCCAACCGGGCGGCAGCAGCTCTCCGGTCCAGCCCGCTGCGGGCCGACCGGCGCCCGCGTCCGGACCTGCCGCTGCGGTGCAGGGCCCACAGGGCGCACCGGAGCAGGCTCAGCCCGCTTCGTCCTCCGCGACGCAGGACGCATCCGCCCCGGCAAGTTCAGCATCCACGTCGCAGGGTCGCGGCGACGCCACTGCTGGCGCCGGCAGCACGGGCAGTGCCGGACAGAACGCGCCACGCGTTACTGCGGCCCCTGGCGGCCCGGCAGGCATGGGCGACGTTGAAGTCCTTCGCCGGGCGTGGCCAGACGTGCTGCAGACCCTGTCCAAAATCAAGCGCAGCACCTGGGCACTGGTGGAACCGAACGCCCAGGTCAGCGCCTTCGATGGCAGCGTCCTCACGCTCGCTTTCGCAACCTCTGGTCTCGCCGGTGCCTTCGGGCGGGCGGACCACTCCGACAACCTCCGCCAGGCGATCCACAAAACCGTGGGCATCGACTGCCAGATCAACGCAGTAGCGGCCGGCGCAGGCCAAGCGAGCGCTGAACCAAACCCAAAAGCACCCGCCAGCCAGGTGGCTCCGGCCAATGAGGTGCCCGCGGCCAGCCGGGTGGCACCCGCCAGCCAGGTAGCTTCTGCGCTCCAGGCGGCTCCGGCCAGCTCAGCTGACGTTGCCTGGGGCCTCGCCCCGGCGCCCACACCAGCACCAGCACCAGCGCCTACACCAGCGACTGAACCTGCCGACACCGGACGTTCAGGCCACAACGCGACATCCTCCCAGCCAACCCGCACCGGTTCCTCCGCTGTGCCTGCGGGAACCGGCGCAGCGCAAGCGGCCGAAAACGCAGAAGCAGTCTCCACGCCGCCAACGTCGCAGGACCAGACGCAGGGTGGGCTGGCCGATGTCCGGGCGCCCGGCAGCCACCTTCCCGGCAGCCACGCCCCTGGCAACCCCGGCGCTGCCGGTAACTCCAGCGGACCCGCACTGTCCGGCGCCGGCACGGCCGGCAGCGCTTCGGCGCGTTCTACCGTCAACAGTCCGGCCGGCTCCGCCGCACCTTCAGGTACCAACGCAGCCGCCGGAGGGGACCCCTATGCGGCCCTTGCAGGCGACTACTCCTACTCAGACGACGACTGGGGGCCGCCGAGGGACGAGGACGCTCCCCCGCTTGAGGAAGAACCTCCCATGGACTGGGCTCCCTCGCCCTTAAAGGGAAGCAATCCAGCGCCAGCACCGGCCCCCATGTCCACCCAAACACCGGGGTCCTCACCGGCGCCCGCGTCTTCACAGGCACCAGCGGCATCCCCCGCCGTGGAAGCCCCGCAGCGGGCTTCAGGCACAGCCGACGGCGCCCACGACCCCTGGACCCGGGCTGTGGAACAGGCACCCGGCGTCTGGGTTGTGGGGACGGAAAGCAACGTGGGAGCCGCTCCCGTCCCAGGCGGGGCCAGAGCGGAACTGGACAACCCGTCCAGGCCAGCAGGTGTCTCGGCTGTGACCAGCACCCCGCACTACGAGCCCGCCACCGCCCAGGTCCCACCGTCCATCCCCGTTACTCCGGCGGCCGGACCGGCCCGCGCCGTTCCAGCGGAAGCACCGTCGGCACCAGTAGCAGCCGCCACACCGGCGGCAGCACCGTCGGCACCAGTGGCGGCCACACCACCGGCATCCGCACCGGCGGCACCGCCAGCAGCGCCGCCGGTGCCGGCCAGCGCGGAACCGCAGCAGGCGCGCGAGTACGCCATGGCATCCTCCGCCCCGGCATCCGCACCTTCGCCGGCCCTTGCAACCGCCCCGGCGTCTGCCACTGCCGCCGCGACACGTCAAAGCCTCTACCAAAGGCTGTCCAACAGCCCGGAAGCCGAGGCCGGACGTGCCAAGGCCCCCGCGCGGGCGGCCGCGGCAGCAGCCACTTATGTGCAGGACATTCCCAGCGCGGACGACGAAACCATCGAGGAGTCCGGCGTCTTCGGACGCGCTGCCGTGGAACGTATTCTGGGCGGGAAGCTGATCGAAGAACGCTCGCCGGACGGCAGCCCCCTGGCGCCGCGCTACTGACGGCGGCCAGTCCAGCAACGGGGCGGCGACGACGCCATGACCTGCAAGACAACCAAACCAAGCTAAAGAGGGAATTGTGTACGAAGGTGCGGTCCAGGAGCTTATCGACGAGCTCGGACGCCTTCCGGGAGTCGGTCCCAAGTCGGCGCAGCGGCTGGCATTCCACATCCTTGAGGCGGATCCACAGGATATGAAGCGGCTGGTGGAGGCCATCACCACTGTCAAGGACCGGGTCAAATTCTGCACGGTCTGCGGCAACGTCACGGAGCAGGAGCTCTGCAACATCTGCCGGGACCCGCGCCGCGATCCTGCCATCATCTGCGTGGTGGAGGAGTCCAAGGATGTCCTTGCGGTGGAGCGTACGCGCTCGTTCCGCGGGCGGTACCACGTGCTGGGCGGAGCCATCAATCCGATTGCCGGCGTCGGCCCCGAACAGCTGCGCATCCGTGAGCTGCTCACCCGGCTGAACGACGGCGCCATCCAGGAAGTCATCATCGCCACCGACCCCAACCTGGAGGGCGAGGCTACAGCCACCTACCTGGCGCGGATGCTCAAGACCATCGGAATTGCTGTCACCAGGTTGGCCTCCGGGCTGCCCGTGGGCGGCGACCTGGAGTACGCGGACGAGGTCACGCTGGGCCGCGCGTTCGAAGGCCGGCGGAACGCCCTGAGCTGACCACAGGGTCGGGAAAGAACCCGGTGTCCGGCGAGTGCAGAGCGCCAGTATCTGTCAGGCAGGCGGACGACGACGGGACGCAGCCGCGTGCGCGCCACCCAGCAGGGCGCCGGTCAAGCCGGTCTGCAGTAGGAGGCCAGCCGCTGCGAGGGGAGTCCGCGGCGAATCCATGTTCCTTGGTTCCCCGTTGACGCATGGAACCCTGGGGCCGTCGGCCGCGGCCTGCAGTTCCGCCGAAAGCCAGCCGGGCAGTTCCTGCCCCGGCCCCGGTTCGCCGGCCAGCATCGTCAACACCACAATGGGGCTCACAGCCGGCAACCACATGATCCGTTCCGTGCGGTAGACCTCCACGGAGCCGGCCGGGATCTGCGAGCACTCGTAGGCAAGGGGAGTTCCGTCTGCGGCCCGGTGCACGTTCTGGGCCACAGTGACCGGTTCTTCGGAGCGGACAGCCGGCACCAGCAGGGTACCGGCAACCAGGGTACCCGCCACGAGGAACAGGCTGAGCACCCAACCCGCCACCCTCGCCAGGACAGGGCGGCCCACCAGGACGGCCACCGCAACACCCATGGCACCGAACAGGGTCCCTTCCACCGCCGCCAGCCCTGATGCGGTGAGAGCAACGGATCCTGGGCCACCGGCAGCCGCTGCCTGGATGAGGAGGCTGACCAGCACCAACCCGGCGAACACCAGGCCCTGCAGTGCAGTTGCCAGGACGGCGGCAAGATAACCCGAATAAGGCTCTCCGGCCGAGGCTCGCCGCAGCTGGCAGGCCATGCCCCAGTGCATCCCCACCAGGGCCGCCGCACCCGGAAGCAGCGAGGATGCAAGGACGTAGACCAGCAGCCCAGCAGGAGCCAAGCCGGACTGGTCGCCCTCCGCGGCGGCCGACACCCACACCAGGCCTGCGGCGACGGCCCACGTCGCACACGCTGCGCCCACGGCAACGGCCCAAAAGCGAAGCGAGGCAATACTGCCCCGCCAGGCCACAACTGCCGAAAGCACCGCCGCCCGGAACGTCGGACCGGCCGCGCGCCCGGCGTCGTCGTCGGCGTCATCCCGTGCGCCTGGGGATTCGGAAGGATCCATGCCCGGCTGGGCAGGGTCCCGGCCGATCAGTTCAAAGAACGGCTCCGGCGTGGGACTTCCGGAAGGTTGCCGCTGATCGGGCATACCGGGTCCGCCTTCCCTGGACAGGCCCCAGCCCCGGAAGTGTCCGGCGGTTGCCGGCCAGTTGAGTTACAGCTGGTTCAATCGTGGGATACCGGCGCCTGACTGTCCAGATCCCGACGGGCCGAACCTCGAAAGGTCCAGCCCGGCCGGCCGGTTCAGCCCGCCGCCACGCTCAGGCGATGCGGGTCCCGCGGGCGAGCTTGCGGGCGGGCGTCCGGAGCGAACGCCAGCCGAGCCACAGCAGGAGCCCGGACAGCACGAGCTGGAGGCCGAAGCCCAGCGGCCACAGCGGAGTTTTCTGTCCCAAGTATGTTGGTTGGACCTTGCCGTTGGCGCACGGCATGGTCCCCTCAGGCCCGGCCATTGCTTGGCGGGCCGCCTGGCTGATGCCTTCGATCGCGCCGATGGACGTGAAGTTCTGCCGCTCCGTCCTGTCCGGATCCGGAATGGCGTCCGCCACCACCACGAAGGGATTCATGGCAAGCGTCCAGGCCACCCGCTCGGTATGCAGGGCGGACTGTTCCTGCAGAGGTCCGGCACAGGTGTATCCGGCGTCCATGGGCTCTGACTGCAGCGGCGCGTAGGCACGGTACTGCGGGTTGTTGGCCATCACCGTGCCCTGGGTCAGCCCTGTGCCCAGCCCAAAGGAGATCAGGGTGCCCACCACCAGGCCGGCCACCGCCAGGTAAGTCACCACAATGGAAAACAGCGGGCGCCCGGCCAGCGCGGAAATCCCGACGCCGATGGCGCACACAATGCCCACCTCAACGGCCAGCATCACCAGCGATACCAGTATGTACGCGGGCGTCAGACCGCCCAGGGCAACACCAATCACCAGGAATGGGGTACTGGCAACCAGGAACGCCAGGGCAGCAGCCCAAGCCGCGAAAAACTTGCCCCACAGGATCTGTCCCGGTTCCAGCAGTGTGACTTGGAGGATGGCCAGGGTGCCGCCCGCCCTGTCACCATTCACAGCGTTGGCAGACAGTGCTGGCGCCACCAGCAGCGCGAACAGCAAGACGAACGCCAGGACTACTTCGAAGATCAGAGAGCCCGGGCCGGTGAATCCTGTTCCGGATACGCCACCGAAGTCGCGCTGGAAGGCATTCGACGCGCTCCAGCTCGCCCACGTCAGCCAGGTCACCAGTCCGGTCAGGGCGAACCAGATGGCCAGCATGATGTACCAGCCGCGGGACCGGAGCCGCTGTTTCAGCTCCAGGGCCACCACATGCCCGATCCCCGCCATGTAGGGGCCGGGCGCTCCGCGGCGGGCAGCGCCTTCCCGGTTTTCCGTCATGCTGCTCATCGTCGCTCCCCCTCGAGGTTCATGTAAGTCTCCTCCAACGCGCCGACGGCCGGGGCAAAGGAACGGATTCCGACGCCGGCGAGCACCAGGTCCCGCAGGAGCCGCTCCGCCCCGACTTCGTTGTGCAGAACGAGGCTGACGCCCGGCCGGCGGCCTTCCTCGCGGCGGAATTCGAGTCCCAGCCGCGCCAGTTCCGCGGCGAGCGCCGCTGTATCGGCCGCGGTGATGGCATAACGGCGGCCGGCGGCGGCCGCTTCCTCGGTGGTTTGCTGCCGGACGGTGCGTCCGTTGTTGACGAACACCGCACCGTCGGCGATCTCATCCAGTTCGCTGAGGACGTGCGAGGACACCACCACGGCTTTTCCTTCGGCGGCGAGTTGGCGGAGCATGGTCCGCAGCTCAACGCGGGACCCGGGGTCCAGGCCTGATGCAGGCTCGTCCAGGAGCAGCACCGACGGATCGTGGATGAGTGCGCGCGCCAGGCTCAGCCGCTGCTGCTGCCCGCGGGACAGGACCCTGGCGGGCTGGTCGGCGAGGTCTGCCAGCCGGACACGCTCCAGCATGCCGGTGACCCGCGGGGCTATCCCGGACGCGGGCAGCCGGTAGAACCTGGCCATCTGGGTCAGGATCTCCCGGGCCGTCAGCGATTCCCACACGCCCAGGGTGTCCGGCATCCAGCCCAGCCGGCTCCGGACCTCCGCGCGGTTCCGGACGGGGTCCAGGCCGCCAACCGTAATGTTGCCCTGGTCCGGGGCCAGCAGCGAGGCCAGCATGAGAAGCAAGGTGGTCTTTCCTGCACCATTGGGGCCGATGAGGGCCGTGACCCTGCCCGCCGGCGCGTGAAAGTCCATGTAGTCAACCGCGCGGACCGCGCCGAAGCTGCGGCTGACTCCCTGGGCCGTGATTCCGTCGTCGGGAACCTGCTGCCCGCCGGGCTGTTCCGAAATTATTGCCATAGTGTGCGCACCTGTCCCCCACAGTGTTGCTGCATGCTGATCCTCCGAGCGTACGCCAGCGGCCATGGCCGGATTGTCGTCCTCCGGGCTGAGATTCGGTCACAATTCAGCGGCGCGGTACGGGCGGCGATAAACTGTCGGAGGATGCCGGGCCGCCCCGCTGCCTTGCTTCCGAAAATCCCATTGATCCGATGAAGGTATGCGCCATGAGTACGCCCACTACCGAAGTGCACAACGCGACGCAGCCGCAGGGCCTGCAGGCCGGCGGTGCGGTAACCAAACAACTCATCGTGCAGAAGTTCGGCGGGTCCTCCGTTGCGGACGCTGACGGCATTAAGCGTGTGGCCGCCCGGGTGGTAAACGCCCAGCAGGCCGGCAACGAGGTTGTTGTGGTGGTCTCCGCCATGGGCGACACCACCGACGAACTCCTGGACCTCGCCGCCCAGGTCACCGACTCCGCCCCTGCCCGCGAGATGGACATGCTGCTCTCCGCCGGCGAACGTATCTCCATGGCCCTGCTGGCCATGGCCATCAACAAACTCGGCGCGTCCGCCCAGTCCTTTACGGGGTCGCAGGCCGGCATGATCACCGATGGCATCCACGGCAAGGCCCGCATCATCGACGTGGACCCCCACCGCATCCGCACCGCGCTGGACAAGGAAAATATCGCCATCGTGGCCGGTTTCCAGGGCATGAGCCGGAGCACCAACGAAATCACCACCCTGGGCCGCGGCGGTTCAGACACCACGGCAGTGGCCCTGGCTGCGGCGCTGGAAGCTGACGTCTGCGAGATCTATACCGACGTAGACGGCATTTACACGGCCGATCCCCGGGTGGTCCCGTCCGCCCAGAAGATCGACACCATTTCAAGCGAAGAGATGCTGGAGCTCGCGGCGTCCGGCGCCAAGATCCTGCACCTCCGGTGCGTCGAGTATGCCCGCCGGTTCGGCGTGCCCCTGCACGTCCGCTCCTCATTCAGCCAGCACGAAGGCACCTGGGTCATCCCCAGCGCCGAAGACAAGATCACCACTCAAGAGGGAGTTGCCTTGGAGCAGCCAATCATCTCCGGCGTTGCGCACGACCGCTCGGAAGCCAAGGTCACCGTTGTGGGCGTTCCGGACATCCCGGGCAAGGCCGCGGCCATCTTCCAGGTCATCGCCGACGCCCATTCCAACATCGACATGATCGTCCAGAACGTGTCCACCCACGGAACCGGCAAGACCGACATCTCGTTCACGCTGCCCATCGTTGAGGGCGCCGATGCCCTTGCAGCCCTGCACGCCGCGCAGGACAAGATCGGCTTCGAAACCATCGAGTACAACGAGAAGATCGGCAAGCTTTCCCTGATCGGCGCCGGCATGCGGTCCCACCCGGGTGTCTCGGCCACCTTCTTCAAGGCATTGTCCGACGCCGGCATCAACATCAACATGATCTCCACCTCGGAAATCAGGATTTCCGTAGTCACCCATGCAGACCTGCTGGATGAGGCCGTGCGCGTCATCCACAATGCGTTCGAGCTGGACAGCGACAACGAAGCCACCGTGTATGGCGGCACCGGCCGCTGACCGCCGCGGGCAGAAAAAGCCGGGCCGCCCTTCCATTAATTTATGGAAGGCGGCCCGGCTTTTTCATGCTGTGCGGCCTGAATGCTGGAAGGGTTCAGCTTTCCCGTTCCAGGTCTTCCCGCCGGACGGCGTAGTGGTGGCCTGTTGAGTCGGTTTCCACCACGAAATGCGAAAGGTCCTCCTCCGAGGCCTGCTCGAAATCGTCGTGCCTGTGGATCACCGGAGTATCGGCATCAAGCCGGGTCGCGGGACCGAAGAAGAAGCGGAGCCGGTCCGTCATGCTCATAAATCCGCTGAGTACGTGTGCCACTGTTTTCCACCCCCTTCCCCGGTGCGAGGGAATGAGCCATTGGCTCCACCCGGGAGCCGGTGCCCCTCATTTTACGCCGGGAAGGGGTAAAAAGCTCCGGACCATCCGGCGTCACCTCGCGGCGGGGAGCGGCGGCCCATCAGCGAGTGAGGGGGCCGCAGGCCGGTCAGCGCAGGGATTTGTCGCCCGGATCCTTGGGCACCACGTAGGTGCTTCCGTCGGGCCTGGTGATGGTTTCCCATTGCTGGCTTTCTGCCTGGCGCTGAGCGAGCAGCCGGCGGTTTTCCTCGGTCATGGCGTGGCCGAGGGCGGAACGGTTGGCCGGCCCGAAGACTGCCCGCAATTTGCCGGTGGCCCGCATGAACCGCTGGGAAGCGTTGCCCCTGTCTTCAGTGTTGCGCCTGGCCATGAACTTTCCTTCCATCTGACATCCTGCCTACCAAGAGTGTACGCTAATTATTAGTGCACTAACAGTTGGAGGACCAATGACCACCGCAGCCGCCCCGGACGCCCGCGAAGACGACCTGCTCCTGGAGCACCAGTTGTGCTTCGCCCTGACAGTGGCCTCCCGCAGCGTCGTAGGCGCCTACAAGCCCGTCCTCGAAAAACTGAACCTGACACACCCGCAGTACCTCGTCATGCTCGCGCTCTGGGAAACCAGCCCCCGCACCGTCAGGAACATCAGCGAGGCCCTGGCCCAGGAACCCGCCACCATTTCACCGCTGCTTCGTCGCCTTGAAGCGGCCGGATACATCACCCGGCAACGGGCTGACGGGAACGAACGTGCCCTGTCGGTGGAACTCACGCCGAAAGGCGCCACCCTCCGGCAGGAGGCGCTTAAGGTTCCCGGCACCATGATGGAAAGGCTGGGACTGACCCGCGGGCAGGTCACCGAACTGCACGCCAGCATGATGGCGCTCATCGCCGCCACGTCCGGCAGCACGGAGCCATAGGCAGCGCTGCACACTCCCTCCAGCGCCCCGGCCCGGATCAGCGCAGCCCGCGGGACAACCCGGGGAAGTTAGAATCGAGGCATGAATGAGGCGTCGGACCATGCGTAATGTGCGGCTTCACCTAGCGGCCCTTGCCGTCACGGCGGGGCTGCTCTCCGCCTGCACCGGCGGCCCGGACGGCAACCCGCCGCCCTCTTCCACGTCCCCGGATCAGTCGCCAACCTCCTCCGCCACGTCTTCGGCAACCGCACCTCCGTCAACAGCCACTCCGTCCCCGGACACCGAAACGTCAGTTCCGGCCCCGCCACCTGCTTCGCCCTCCGCGCTGCCTGCCGGGCCTGGCCAGGGCAATGCCGAACTTGCCGTCACTGTCATTCCGGCTGAAGGCCAAGCCGCAGTCAACTACACGCTGGTGTGCGAAGCCGGAGTGCCGGCAGGCGAAAGCAGCCACCCGACGGCTGACGCAGCGTGCGCCGCCCTCAAACGGAATGCGGCCCTACTGAACCCGGCACCCCGCACGGCCCAGGCCTGCACCCAGCAATATGGCGGACCGGAAAAGGCGACCGTGACCGGAGTGGTTGACGGAACCGCCGTCGAAGCATCTTTCGCCCGCACGGATGGTTGCGAAATCAGCGCGTGGGACGCTGCGAAAGACATTCTGGGAGGCGCCGGTGGAGCAACTTAAGCTCCTGGCGGCCAACGAGTGGCGGGCGAGGGAAGAGGCCCACCAACTGCGCGTCGGCCGCTACGCCGATCCCTATTTGGAGCGGAGGTCCGCCGGACGGAAACACCCGGTGGAGGACTTCCTTTTCACCTACTACACGCAAAAACCCGGTCAGCTTCGCCGCTGGCACCCGGGCGCCGGAACCGTCCTGGCGGGCAGCGCGGGCGAAGCACGGCGAGGTTGGAAGCACTACCGGGTGCTCGACGACGGCGAATTGGCTGCGCTCGGCCTGCCTGCGGGAAGCACGGCGGTCACCTTCGACCGGGCCGCCTTCCTGGCCGACCGTGCGGACGCGGTGGCCTTTGCCGAGGTCATCCTGCGCGGAACCGCCGCCAGGCCTGCCCAGTTCGGCTGCTTCGGCTTGCACGAATGGGCCATGGTGTACCGCCAGGACAAGTTCGACCTGCGCCACGAATACCTGAAACTGCGCCTGGGTTCGGAGGGAACCGACCAGGTGGTGGAGGATAACCGAATCCGCTGCACGCACTTTGACGCGTTCCGCTTCTATACCCCTGATGCTTTGCCGCTCAATGAGCACCTGCCTACCCGCGACTCCCAACGGCACATGGAGCAGCCCGGCTGCCTGCATGCCAACATGGACCTCTACAAGTGGGCCTACAAGCTGCTTCCGGCACTTCCGAGCGAGTTGGTCATGGACTGCTTCGAGCTTTCGTGGCGGATCCGCGCCATGGATATGCAGGCCTCCCCCTACGACCTCGCCGGCTGGGGCTACCCGCCCATCCGGATTGAGACCGCCGATGGAAAGGCCGACTACGTTGCCCGGCAGCGCGGCTTTGCCCAGGAAGCCGCAACCCTTCGGGGCCGGCTGGCAGCGTCTTTGGCGGCTGCCACAGGCCTGGCCACCAGGTCCGCGAAAGGAGCCCTCCATGGAGAACAAGGCGCAGCCTGATCCCGGATCCGTCCACCTGGTAATCAACCTCAGCGAAACGCCTGACGGCCCGCACCATGAGTTCACACTGCAGGCCAGCCACGGCAAGGTGTCCCCCGGCTCGACCGTACCGGACCCGCAGGCCGCCCTCGACGCCGTCCTGAAACACGGACCTGCGATCTTCTTCCCGGAACCCGGGCCGCCGCGCCTGTGTACCCAGCAGTACGGCGGGCCCCAGCAGGCCGTCGTCACGGGGACGTTCCGCGGCAGGCGTGTTCACACCACGCTGACCTTGACGGATGGCTGCGAGATTTCCCGGTGGCGGGCCCTTGCGCCACTGCTGGGCGGAACTGCCGGAGCCGCCGGCACCACCTAGGCGAACGGTTACCCGGCCCAAGACAAGGATGGCCGGCGGATCGCAGTCGATCCGCCGGCCATCCTTTGTCCGGGTTATTCAGGCTCGGGGCCTCCTGGGAGGCTGGCGCCTAGATTCCCAGGTCGGGGCTCCCCGATTCGTCCTGGAACTCCTTCTTCTTCTTTTCCTTCTTGACCTTGTCCTTCTTGTCCTTCTTGCCCGGGTCCGTCTGCTCGTCATCCGGGACGACGGCACCGGCACCCGGGGTTACTACCACCGAGACAAAGGTGGGAGTGGCACCGCCCGAGTAGTTGACCCGGCCGATGTAGGAACCCGGTTCAAGCTTTTGCCACGACAACGTCACGTCACCGGCAGTGCCGTTCGCCAGCCGAAGCGGGTTGGGGCTGACCGAGGCGTTGCCCATGTTGGCGCCGAGGACCGCAGCATCCAACGATGCCTTGGTGGGCTGGCCGTTAGGGCTGGCATAGAGGTTGGCGAACATCGTGTACACGCCGGCCTTGGGGTTGGTGACGGACACCGATTCACTGGCGGACACCGTCTGGGAGGCAAGCTGCTTCCCATCCGGGGTGAACACCAGGAGATCGAAGTCAGCGTTCTCGTCGGAGGAGAAGACGGAGAACTTGGCCAGCGGCGAACCCGCCGCCACCGTCACCTGCTTCATGGCGTTGGAGGTGTTGTTCGCCAGGGCCAGCGGCCCGGGGACCAGTTCCACGGCAGTTGAATCCGCCTTGGACAGGCCGTCCACCGTCATGCTGACCGGTGCGTTGGTTCCGGACACCACGGGAATCTTCCCCTGGCCGGTACCGCCCACTGAGCTGAAGGCGGCATTCGCCGGCGCCACCACGGACTGCGGACGGACCGCTACCGGTGAAGCCACGTTCTTGCCGGCACCCTGCCAGACCAGGCTGCCCATGGCGAACTGGCCCGTGGGAGCGGAGGCGTTTTCAAACTTGACCTTGAACGTCCGCTTTTCGCCCACCGCGCTGAAGTTCAGGATCGAGGGCGTCACCGTGACCTTTACGCCCGGCACATTCACCTGGGCGCGGTACAGGCCGGGGGTCAGTGCCGTCACCGTGCGGGTCACCTCGGTCCTGCCGGTCAGCGCACCGAGTGCAAACGAGGCCACGTTCATGTCACGCGGCGCCGTAGTTCCCAGATCCGGGATGCCCAGGTCCAGTCCGGTTCCCTGGATGAACTTCAGGTAATCGGTCTCGTTGGCGTCGTACACGAGGCCCGGGTCCAGGACCTTGGCAACGGACACCTGGCCGGCGCCGGTAGCGAACACATCCGTGTTGCGGCTGCCGTCCGCGTTCTTGACGTCCGTAGCGGTGGTCATCATGGCTGACTTGACCGTGGCGGGTGACCACGTGGGGTTCTTGCCCAGGACCAGCGCACCGAAGCCTGCCACGTGCGGGGCGGCCATCGATGTGCCGGACATCATGCCGAACTGGGCGCCAGCCTCACCGATGGGTGAAACACCGGCCAGCACGGCGACGCCGGGAGCGGCGACGTCCGGCTTCAGCAGGTCGGAGTCGGTGGCAAGCAGCGGGCCGCGCGAGGAGAATCCGGCGATCTGAGGCTGGGGCTCCTGCGGCAGGCCGGTGGTGTCCTTGTTCACCAGCGCGGCTTTGATGGCGGGGTTGGCCGCCAGCTTGTCCTTGATCTGCTGCGTTGCCGGCGGATTCACATGGACAGTGGGAACGGCGTGCTGGTCCACGTCCTCGGAGGACGGGGTGACGTTGACGAGGATCATGCCGACGCCGCCGGTGCGCTTGACCTCGGCGCTCTTGGCCACGCGGTCAACAACTCCCCTGTCACAGACAACGATCTTTCCGGCCACCTTGGCGGGGTCCAGCGTGTTCGGTCCGCAGAGCTCAGGGCTTGCAGCTCCTGCCGCGGCAGCCGATGCTGCGAGGACCAGCGGGCTGGCCGGGACGTTATTGGCCATCAGGCTGGCACCGCGGTACTTGCTGCCGTCCTCGAATTCAACAGTTCCCTGCAGCTCGGTGGAGAAGGACGAGGCAGCGACAGTGGTGAGCCAGGGTGCGCCGTGGTTGACGGTGCTGGCCGTGGGCCCGCTGTTGCCTGCGGATGCGGAAACGAAGACTCCGGCTGAAGCGGCGGAGAGGAAGGCCAGGGCAACAGGGTCCGTGGTGGTGGAGGTACTGCCCGAAATGGAGTAGTTCAGGACATCCACGCCGTCCAGGATCGCCTGGTTGATGGCGGCCACCGATGCGGAGCTGTAGCAGCCGCCGGTGTTGGGGTCGGTGTCTTCCCAGCAGACCTTGTAGATGGAGAGTTTGGCCGCCGGGGCGACGCCGCCGGTGATGCCCATGTCGCGGCCGCCCAGGTTGGCCCGGACGTTCGCGTTTCCGGCTGCGGTGCTGGCGGTGTGGGTGCCGTGGCTTCCGACGTCAACGGGAGAGAGAACTTCCTCTGGGGCCCGGTTGGCCTCCGGGACGTACTTCTTGAAATCGTCGGCGAAGTAGCGGGCACTGAGCACCTTGGAGTTGCAGGCGCTGCCGTCAAAGGCAGCCCCGGTACCTTCGCCCTTTTGGCATTCGCCCACGAACGTGTCGCCGTCGGACTTCAACATGGCGATCTTGCCGTCTGTTGTCCGGTAGGGCACGCCCACCTCGGGGTTTCCGGCCAGCGGCTTGACGTCGGTTCCGGCGAAGAAGGGGCTGGAGGGGGTGTAGCCGGAGTCGATGACTCCCACCACAACGCCCTTGCCGGCGTTCTCCGTGCCACCGAAGGATGTGTTCCAGATGCCTTGCGGGCCGGAGAGCTGGAGGAAATCGGTGGTGGAGTAGTCCGGCGCGTTCTCGGTATCCGGCGCCACCATGAGGACCTTCGGGTCCTTGGCCAGCTTCAGCGCCTGGTCGGCGGAGAGATCCGCGGCGAAGCCATTGATGGCTGCGGTGAAGTTGCGTTTGATTTGGACGCTTTCGTCCTTGGCAATCTCGCGCTGCTGCGTTTCGAGATGCTGCTGGTAGCGCTGCACCTCTGGCCGCCCGGCGTCGAGCTTCTTTCCGCTTTCAGGCTTGGTGGCGCCTAGGTCGCCCGTGCCGCCCGCATAGGTGGCTGCGGGCTTTTCCGCCAGCACCACGATGTACCTGCCGGCCTGGTAGTCCTTGGGATCAAGGTTTTTCTGCTGGACCGACGGAACCTGCCCCGTGGCGGGGGCCGCTGTGGCCGGCACGGCTGCCACTGAACCAAGAAGCAGCGGAATGCCGACGGAGAACGCTGCAGCCCTCCGGAACCCGCTGCCCCTCGCAGGGCTCTTTCCTGTTAATTTCACGTGCACCCTTTCACGATGAACCGGCCTGTCAGGATTAGAGGGCCGGAAACGACCGGCTTGGTACAGAGAATTACAGGTTTTGTAATTCGATAAGACCAGCCGGTTCACAGAGTACAGACTGATAGCCGAATATGACATAGGGCACATACGGCGAATTTTCGCCAGTCATACACAGCGCTGGCGGGGGCCTGAACGGGCAGCCCGGGAAGCGCGGCCTGTCAGGGGCAGGGCGGAGGAATCCGCGGCAGGACGCTACTGCCGGGGGGTCCGGACCACGTCGCTGATCCACTGCCGGGTCTTCTCGTCCACCGGACCGGCAGTGCGGGTTTCCCGGGCACGGCGGTCGGCTTGGATCTTCTGGAAGACCATCCGGCCCAAGCCGGCAAATACGGCTACGGCCATCACTGGCAAAAGGACGGACTTCGAATTCTCTGCCATCCCGTCATCCTAGTGAAGGGTCTCTTTCAACTCCATAGCGGGATTGGACGGAAGTGCCGGATAGCCCATACGCGGGCCCCACCGTGACGTGGATCTACCGAATGCAGGGTGAGGCCCCCGGGCCGGTAGAATAATAGGGCAAGCTCGCGGAGCGCCCGTCCACAAAGTCTGGAACACTACCTTACAGTGTGCCCCCAACCCGGTACGGCGTGAGACGGCACCACTCCGCTGCGCCCTTACCCAAGCTCACGCACAGGAGTTGCCGGATGCCCCGGATCGTTGTTGACGTCATGCCCAAGCCCGAGATTCTTGACCCCCAGGGAAAGGCGATTGTCGGCGCTCTTCCCCGCCTCGGCTTCACCAGCTTCAGCTCTGTCCGCCAGGGCAAGCGCTTCGAACTGACCGTGGACGGCGAGGTGACGGAGGAGATCCTGGCCCAGGCCCGCGACGCCGCCGAAACCCTCCTGTCCAACCCCGTGATCGAGGACGTCGTCAACGTTGAGGTCGTCGAGGCCTGAGATGACTGAACTTCCCCTGATCGGCGAGGCCATCGCCGTCGCGGCGGAGCCGCGCCTCGCCGGCGCCCGGATCGGCGTCGTTACCTTCCCCGGCACCCTTGACGACCGGGACGCGGCCCGCGCCGTGCGCCTGGCCGGTGCCACCGCCGTCGAACTCTGGCACGGCGACACGGAAATTGGCGACGTGGACGCCGTCGTCATCCCCGGCGGTTTCTCCTACGGCGACTACCTCCGTGCCGGCGCCATCGCCCGTTTTGCGCCGCTGATGTCCAAGATCATCGACGCCGCCAACAGCGACGCCAAGCTGCCCGTCCTGGGCATCTGCAACGGCTTCCAGATCCTCACGGAATCGCACCTGCTGCCGGGTTCGATGATCAAGAACGATCACCTGAAGTTTCTGTGCCGCGACCAGATCCTGCGCGTCGAGAACAGCAACACTGCCTGGACCCTGGATTACGAGGCGGGCCAGGAGATCACCATCCCGCTGAAGAACCAGGATGGCCAGTACATCGCTGATGACAAGACGCTGGACGCCCTTGAGGCCGAGGGCCGCGTCGTCTTCCGTTACGTGGGCTTCAACCCGAATGGTTCGCGCCGCGACATCGCCGGCATCTCCAATGCGGCCGGCAACGTGGTGGGCCTCATGCCGCACCCCGAGCACGCAGTGGAGCCGGGCTTCGGCCCCGAAACTGTTTTGTCCGGCTCCGCCGGCGTCGGCGGTTCCGACACCGACGGCCTCGGATTCTTCACCTCCGTACTGACCAAGATTGTGGGAGGCGACAAGTGAGCATCGACACCACCAAGAAGTTCAACATCGACACGGTGGAGAACGCCGGCAAGACTCCGAAGACGGACCTGCCGTGGGCTGAGCTCGGCCTGAAGCAGAACGAGTTCGACGAAATCGTCAAGGTCCTGGGCCGCCGCCCCACCGGCGCCGAACTGGCGATGTACTCCGTGATGTGGAGCGAGCACTGCTCCTACAAGTCCTCCAAGAACCACCTGCGCCAGTTCGGCGAAAAGGTCACCGAGGAGATGAAGAAGGACATGCTGGTAGGCATCGGCGAAAACGCCGGCGTCACCAACCTGGGGGACGGCTGGGCCGTGACCTTCAAGATCGAATCGCACAACTCGCCGTCGTTCGTTGAGCCCTACCAGGGCGCGGCCACCGGCATCGGCGGCATTGTCCGCGACATCATCTCCATGGGTGCACGCCCCGTTGCCGTCATGGACCCGCTGCGTTTCGGCGCCATCGACCACCCGGACACCGCCCGCGTCATGCACGGCGCCGTGGCGGGCATCGGCGGCTACGGTAACTCGCTGGGCCTGCCGAACATCGGCGGCGAAATGGTCTTCGACTCCGTTTACCAGGGCAACCCGCTGGTTAACGCGCTGGCTGTCGGCGTCATGCGCCACGAGGACATCCGCCTGGCCAACGCGTCGGGCAAGGGCAACAAGGTGGTCCTGTTCGGTGCGCGCACCGGCGGCGACGGAATCGGCGGCGCTTCCGTGCTGGCGTCCGAATCCTTTGATGACACCAAGCCGTCCAAGCGTCCCGCCGTCCAGGTGGGCGACCCGTTCGCCGAGAAGGTGCTCATCGAGTGCTGCCTTGAGCTGTTCAAGGGCTCCCTGGTGGAAGGCATCCAGGACCTCGGCGCGGCAGGTATCTCCTGCGCCACGTCCGAGCTCGCTTCGAACGGCGACGGCGGCATGCAGGTTGAACTGACCTCCGTCCTGCTGCGCGACCCCACGCTGACCCCGGGCGAGATCCTGATGTCCGAGTCGCAGGAACGCATGATGGCCGTTGTGACGCCGGAGAACGTGGAAGCGTTCGAAGCCGTCATGGACAAGTGGGCCGTGGAGTACTCCTGGCTGGGCGAGGTCACCGACACCGGCCGCCTGATCATCACCTGGGAAGGCGACGTGATTGTCGACGTCGATCCCCGCACCGTGGCGCACGACGGCCCGGTCTACGACCGCCCGTTTGCCCGCCCCGAGTGGCAGGATTCGGTCCAGGCAGACACCTTCACCGGCTCCGTGCAGGATGCCGGCCGCCCGGCCGCACCCGCCGAGCTGGCAAAGGCTGTGACGGAACTCGTGGCATCGCCGAACATGTGCTCGAAGTCCTGGATCACCAACCAGTACGACCGGTACGTGGGCGGCAACACCTCCATGGCGTTCCCGGACGACGCCGGCGTGGTCCGCGTTGACGAGGAAACCGGGCTGGGCGTTGCCCTGGCCACCGACGCCAACGGCCGCTACACCTACCTCGATCCCTACCATGGTGCACAGCTGGCCCTGGCCGAGGCGTACCGGAACGTTGCCACCGCAGGAGCCATCCCCATGGCCGTCAGCGACTGCCTGAACTTCGGCTCCCCCGAGGACCCGGATGTCATGTGGCAGCTGGCCGAAGCCATCCGCGGCCTGTCCGATGCCTGCCAGGTGCTCGGCATCCCCGTCACCGGCGGCAACGTCTCGCTGTACAACCAGACGGGCACCACCCCCATCCACCCCTCCCCCGTGGTGGCGGTCCTGGGCAAGCTCGACGACGTTGCCCGCCGCACGCCGTCGGGCTGGCGAGAGGATGGCCAGGCCATCTACCTGCTGGGCACCACCGCTGCCGAGCTGGACGGCTCTGAGTGGGCCAACATGCGAGGCCACCTGGGCGGCCAGCCGCCGAAGGTAGACCTTGAGACCGAGCGCGCACTGGGTGAGATCCTGATCAACGCCTCCCGCGACGGCATGATCGACGCCGCACACGACCTCTCCGAGGGTGGCCTGGCCGCCGTGCTGGTGGAGTCCTCGCTGCGCTACGGCGTCGGTGCGCGGATTGCGCTGCAGGACGTCATGGACCGCGATGGCGTGGACCTGTTCACGGCACTGTTCTCCGAATCCCAGGGACGCGCCGTCGTGGGCGTTCCCCGCTCGGAGGAAGTGCGCTTCACGGACATGTGCACCGCCCGCGGCTTCGCTCACACCCGTATCGGCGTGGTGGACGCTGCCAGCGGCGCCCTGGAAATCAACGGCGTGGAGAGCCTGTCCCTCGACGCGCTCCGCGAAGCCCATGAAGGGACGCTGCCGAAGTACTTCGGCTAGGCCCCACAGAATGCGGACGGACACTCAAGCCCATAGAAAGGGCTTTGGGTGTCCGTCCGCATTTAAGGTTCAGTCCTCGCTGTGCAGGTCCCGGCGGCGGGCGCTGAGCAGTTCGATTTCCGGGCGGGCCGCCACGAAGCGTTCGACGGCGTCAAGCACCTCAACGAGGTGCGCAAGGTCGGCTGCCACCAGGCCGGCGCCTACCCTGGTGCGGCGGTACTGCTCATGGTCCCCCACCTCGGCCACCGAGACGTCGAAGCGGCGTTTGAGTTCGGCGAGGAGCGGCCTGATAACGGACCGTTTCTCCTTCAGGCTTTGGACATCGCCCAGGAGGATGTCGAACTCGATCCAGCCGACCCACATGGCTGTGTTCCTTCCCTAGCCGATGGTGAGTTCGCCCATGCGGTCCCAGCCTTCGCCGTCGAACTGGCGGCTGACGATTTTCGGTGTTTCCACAAGGGCCTGCGGCATGTCCGCCATGGCCTTCTTGAAGTGTTCGCTGTTCACATGGTCGCCCGCGGCGTCGTCTTTGAACGCTTCAACAAGGACGTACTCGTTGGGGTCGTCCAGGCTGCGCGACCAGTCGAACCAGAGGTTCCCGGGCTCCCGCCGGGTTGCGTTGGTGAAATCTGCCACCAGGTCCGGCCAGCGCTCCGACCATTCCGGCTTGACCTTGAACTTGACGACGATAAAAATCACTGGGACGTTCCTTCCGCGGCGAGTGTGCGTGCCCCTTCAATGTACCGGGAAGTAACGAACCGCTGGGCCGCCCGCGTCACCAGTCCGCCGGTGGCGTAGAACCAGTTGGCCGGCTTGCTGAAGGCACGGATCCGGAGGTAAACCGCACCCGAGGCGTCGATGACCGCCTCAAAGGATTCTTCGCCGCGGGCGGGATGTCCCGGAAGCGTCCCGTAGCCAAAACCTGCTGCCTGCGGCACGTCATCCGCGGACGGTTCCTGCACCCACACCACCTCGCACGGCGCGTTCAGCCGGAACGGGCCGACGCCGAAACCGCTGACCACCCGCACTCCCGGTTTCGCCTGTGGTGACTCCGCCCGGACGCGGAGGCCTGCGCGACGCTGCAGTTCCCACCCAAGGATGCCGTCCGCGACACGACGCAACAGCGGCATCCCCGACCCCAGGCGCACCTCTTCCAGGACGCTGGCGTACCCCGCCGGCGTCATGCCCTGCCTTGTACTTCCAATACCCGGATAGTTCAGGCCATCGCGGGCCGCCCGTGCCTCACTCACCCGAACGTCCCAGGCGTGCCCAGCCAAGCTGTTCCTGCTGCTTGCGGCTCAGGCCGGCAACCACCAGGTCATAGGAGTCCTCCACCATGTCCCGCACCATGTCGTCCGGGAGGGAACCGTCCAGGCGGACACCGTTCCAGTGCGTCTTGTTCATGTGCCAGGCTCCGTCGATGGCCGGGTGCGCGGCCCGCAGCTGAACCGCCAGGGACGGATCGCATTTGAGGTTCACGTAGAAATCGCCGGGATCCATGGAGGACAGGGCGAACAGCTTCGCCTCATGCCGGGTTCCGCCGGCTATGTGGGCCCGGACCTTGAAGACGGAAGTCTCCGGTCCGAACGGGTAGTCCTCGAAGGCTCCGGGGAATGACAGGCAGATCTTGCGCAGCAGGTCGGGGTCCATGATTGAAGCCTATAAAGCGCGTCCTTACGGTGCTAGTCTGCGAGGATGTCACACGGTCAGGGAGCCATACCTGTTCTGGATTTGAGTACCGCACGGCAGCCCTACGGCACCTTCAGTCCGGAATTCATCGAGCAGTTGCGGCATGCCACCCATGACGTGGGATTCTTCCAAATCACCGGTTACGGGGGTTCGCCAGGGCAGGCGGACCAACTCCTCGGCGCCGTCCGGCGGTTCTTCAACCTTCCCCTCGAAGAACGGATGAAGCTGGACAACCGGCTTTCTCCGCACTTCCGCGGCTACACCCGGATGGGAACCGAGGTGACGCAGGGGCGGGCGGATGCGCGCGAGCAGATCGATTACTCCCCCGAGCGCCCGCCCGTGGACAGCTACCCACCTGACCAACCGTACTGGCTGCTGCAGGGACCCAACCAGTGGCCGGACGAAGCATTCCCGGAGCTAAAGCCGGCAGCCATGGCCTGGGCGGAGCTGATGTCCGGGGTGGGGATGGAACTGCTGCGCGCCATTGCCGTGACGCTGCAACAGCCCGAGGACTATTTCGACGAACCGTTCCGGGAAGCACCGGCATGGATGGGAAAACTGGTCCATTATGTTGGCGGCGTGGTCAAAGAGGCCGGTGACCAGGGCGTAGGGTCCCATGCGGACTACGGGTTCGTGACGCTTCTGCTGCAGGACGATGTTGGAGGCCTGGAAGTAAAACCGCCGGGGACATCGGAATGGCTTCCGGTGGAGCCCCTTCCCGGGGCGTTGGTGGTGAACCTCGGCGAAATGCTGGAAGTAGCCACCGAGGGGTATCTTGCGGCCACGATCCATCGAGTGCAGGCGCCGCCCCCGGGCGTGGACCGCTACTCCGTGCCGTTCTTCTGGTCACCCCGCCTGGACTCGGTCATCCAGCCCGTTCCGCTGGCCCCGGAGTTGAAGGCAGCCGCACGCGGCATCACGGACGATCCCAGCAACCCGCTGCTCGCCTCCTTTGGCCTCAACATGCTCAAGGGCAGGATGCGGGCACACCCGGACGTCACCGAGCGGCACTACCCGGACCTCCTGAAGCGGGGCTAGGCTTCCGCAAGGCTCAAATTTTGAACTTCCAGGCCTGCTGGGCCGGGCAGGAGTTCATAACAACGTCCAGGCCAGCGGCCTTGGCGCGTTCCGCGGCGGCTTCATCGATGACGCCCAGCTGAAGCCAAACAGCCTTGGCGCCGACGGCGATCGCCTCGTCCACGACCTTGCCCACCTTTTCCGAGTTCACAAAGCAATCCACGACGTCGATGGGCTGCTTTTCTGCCGGGATCTCCGCCAGGGTGCGGTACCCCGGTTCGCCGTGCACGGTATCGCCGGCAAGGTTGACGGGGATGATGTCCATGCCCAGCTGGTCCCGGATGAACAAGGACACGTCGTACGCCGAGCGCCACTCGTTGGTGGTCAAGCCGACGATGGCCCACCGACCTGTGGTTCGCATGAGGCGTTCAATAACTGCCGGATCGTTAGTGTGGCCCATGCCATCAGCCTAACCCGGGCCACGGATTACCGGGCCGATGGACAGCTATTTGCCGCCGGGAGCGGTTACGCGGCCATCTCCTGAACCTGCCCCTTGCCCGGAGCTTGTCCGGCCCGGCTTTTCCGGTGCGGCCTTTCCCTGTTCATTGCCAGCGGCCTGTTTTGGTCCCGCTTTCCCCTGCCCTTCACTGTTCTCCAATGCACGTCCTGGGGCTCCGGGATCGGTTTGGTCCTGGCTGCGAATGGCGCGGCCAGGAACACCTTCGTCCGGCACCTGCTTCTTGTTCGCGTTCCCGGGCGCAGCCGTATCGCGCGTCGATCCCCCGCCGATGTGGTTGTGGGGCCCGTCCGGCCTTCCTGATGGTTCGTCTGCGGGCGGGCAGATGCCCGCAGAAGTTGCCGTGGCTTGTTCCGGGCTTCCGCATTCCGGTTTCCCAGCGGGATTAGCCACACCCTCGCCGTCTGGCCGTAATGCTTTGCCCTGGGGAGTGCCGGCGCCCTGGGGGCTTCCAGCGGAACCAGAAGCGGAAATGGCTGAGGGAACCGATTCCGGAGTTTGGTCTGCAGGGGCCGCCACGGCATCGTATCCGGCAGCCGATTCTGCCTCTGCGTCGTGGGTGATCGCCACATCCGGCGACCAGTCCCCCAGGAAATGCTGTACGGACGCGGCACTGCTGCCGGGTGCACCGCCGGCCGTTGCGGCTACGCCGCCAATACCCAGTCCCATTCCCGCAATCACTGCAAGTCCCACCACAGTGGGACGGTGACGGCCGGAGCGACGCCTGCGGGCCAGTTCGTCCCCGCCGCCGGCCAGCAACCGGGCAAGTTCTCCCGAGGGCTCGGGTACGGGAATCGACGCGAGGGAGCCGATGGATTCGAGTGCGCTTCGAAGTGCGGCGTCGTCCGGGTGGCCTGCGTCCGTGAGGACTTCATCGACCAGTTCGCGCAGCCTGCTTTCGGGTGTCGTCATGGCCGCAGGTACTCCTTTACTGCCGCAACTTCGCGCAGTTTGAGGATGCCGCGCCGTTGCAACTGCTTCACCGCTCCTGCGCTCTTCCCGATGGTCTCCGCTGTTTGTTCGACGGTGAGCCCGGCAACCAGCCGCAGCGACAACACCTCACGCTGTTCTTCGTGCAGTGATTCCAGCAACCCCACGATTTCTCCTGGCGCTATCCGTTCCAGCGCTTCCTCTTCAGCGGACGGGTCCACCCGCACGTCCAGTTCAGGTTCGAAGGGGAGCTTGGCCGGGGTGCGGCCCAGCCGCCGGTGGTCATCGACCATGCGGGCGTGCGCCACCGAGAAGATGAACGTGCGCAGGCCCGCGCTGCCGCCGGTCACTGAGTTCAGACGTGGCAGCACAGCAAGGAAGACCTCTTGCATTGCGGCCTCCGGATCCTCGGCTCCACGGGCTTTGAAATAGCCCAATACCTGCGACGCGTACGTCCTGTAGACGACGCCGAAGGCCGAGGATCCGGAATTTGGATCTCGGAGGGACTCGTCTGTCAGTGCATCGGTCACGGACGTGGTGCCTTTGGTCGTTGCGGGGATGGCGGGGCAGGGAAGACCCGTCGCCGGAATGCCTTTGCCCGCCTACTTTACCCCGCGGTAACCACCGCGCACCGGACCGCCACGTGCACTGCCGGTTCCGGCCGTGCGCAGCTGTCCCTGCTGCCGGAGAGTGAAAGAGCCGGCCTGGAACGTGATGGGGGACAAGTTCCAGGCCGGCGCTACATAAGGGTAATCGTCCGCGGGCGTCGAAAGGTTACGCCTCTTCCAAAGAATTTCTCCCGCGGGCTGATGCTGCCCGGGGCTGAGTGTCCGCAACCCCTCAGTTGGCCATTTCAGCCCGGCTACGGTGCAAGTCCCAGTGTGTGGGGGCGGCGTGGCGGCGCATGCCCTTGGCCGTGGCGATAGCATGAAGCCTGGCCGCGGCCCGGTCATCGAGGATGGGTTCGGGGGCGGGTGCTGCCGCGGCAACGGTCACCGCCGGTGGTTGGATTCCGGCAGGGCTCAGGTCCGTCACCAAACCGGTCCCGGCGCACTCCCGGACCGCGGCGATCCCCACAGCGACGGCCGCTTTGTCGTTGAAGGCCTGCGAGATGGCCATCACCGCTCCGTCCGCACCCACGAGCCTGAACCTGAACTTGGACTGGGGATCAAGGAAAACTTCGAACTTGCCCGCCATGGCGCACTTCCTTCCGGTTGTGAGCGGTTTTCCGGACGGCATCTCCGCCGATGGTCCGTCTGGCGCGTGGCCGCGCCTGTCCCGCAAAGTGGTGGACGTGCTTGCCAGGCAGTCCTCGAATGCTGTCCCAAAAGTCTGGCTGTCCCGGCTGTACGCCCACAAGGCAGTGCAGGTAAACCCTGTGTAAATTGAGCTGCCCGCGCCTGGCCGGAAACGAACAAGCGGCGGGCCACCCGCAAAGGTGGCCCGCCGCCGTCGTACCCTACGAAGCGTCAGTCGTTGATGAGGTCGTTCACCACGATGGTCTGGTCCCGGTCCGGTCCCACGCCAATGGCGGAGAAACGCGTCCCCGACAGCTTCTCCAGCGCCAGGACGTAGTTGCGTGCGTTCTCCGGAAGGTCTGCCAGGGTGCGGGCAGCGGTGATGTCCTCGGTCCAGCCGTCGAAGTACTCGAAGATGGGCTTGGCGTGGTGGAACTCGGTCTGCGTCATCGGCATCTCGTCGTGCCGGACGCCGTCAACGTCGTAAGCCACGCACACCGGGATCTGTTCGATGCCGGTGAGGACGTCCAGTTTGGTGACGAAGTAGTCCGTGAAGCCGTTGACGCGGGACGCGTGGCGGGCCAGGACGGCGTCGTACCAGCCGCAGCGGCGGGGGCGCCCCGTGTTGACGCCGAATTCGCCGCCGGTCTTCTGCAGGTAAACGCCCATGTCATCAAACAGTTCGGTGGGGAACGGGCCTGCACCCACGCGGGTGGTGTAGGCCTTGATGATGCCGATGGAGCGGGAAATGCGCGTGGGGCCGATGCCCGAGCCCACAGATGCGCCGCCCGCAGTGGGGTTGGAGGAGGTGACGAACGGGTAGGTACCGTGGTCGACGTCGAGGAACGTTGCCTGGCCGCCTTCCATCAGCACTACCTTGCCCTCGTCCAGGGCAGTGTTCAGGACCAGGGTGCTGTCGATCACCAGCGGGCGGAGCCGCTCGGCGAAGGACAGGAAATATTCGACAATCTCGTCGACCACAACGCTGCGGCGGTTGTAGATCTTGACCAGGACCTCGTTCTTCTGGTGCAGCGAGCCTTCCACCTTCTGGCGAAGGATGGACTCGTCGAAGACATCCTGGACGCGGATGCCCAGGCGGGCCACCTTGTCCATGTAGGCGGGCCCGATGCCGCGCCCGGTGGTGCCAATGGCGCGCTTGCCGAGGAAGCGTTCAGTGACCTTGTCCAGGACCTGGTGGTACGGAGCCACGAGGTGCGCGTTGGCGGAGACGCGCAGCTTGGACGTGTCCGCACCGCGTGCCTGCAGGCCTTCGATTTCCTGGAAGAGGGCCTCAAGGTTGACCACGCAGCCGTTGCCAATGATGGGGACTGCGTTGGGGCTGAGAATGCCTGCCGGAAGCAGCTTGAGTTCGTACTTTTCACCGCCTACGACGACGGTGTGCCCGGCGTTGTTGCCGCCGTTGGGCTTGACGACGTAGTCAACACGGCCGCCCAGCAGGTCGGTGGCCTTGCCTTTTCCTTCGTCGCCCCACTGGGCTCCTACGATCACAATTGCTGGCATGGGATCCTCCCCCATTCGTTCGGGCCGGCCGGGCGCCACAGCGTGGCGGTCCTGGTTCAGCGCCGTTCATGAGAATGCCCCGAGTGGACCGGCTTCCGCCGTTCCGCAGGCGGATTGGCGAACGCGTTGGCCCCGGGGCCCTTACCACCCAAGTTTAGCCGATAGTGCACTTTGTCCACTCGCTGGGTCGTCCCGGTTCTTTACGCGCGGTAAAGAACCGGGACGTCCCGTCCTGCGGCGGTTACTCGTCGTCAGCCTCCCCCGCCGGGCGGGAGGTCTGCTCGGCGAGGGTGTCCCAGAAGGAAGTATCGGCGTCGGCAATTGAACCGTCCGCGATGGCGGCGGCGGTGGACGTCAGCGTGGTGACGGTCTGCTTGATCAGGTAACCGTTGCTGCGCTGTCCCAGGGCGTAGCCGTCGAGGTAGTGGTCCGACATGCCGCGCATCTCAAAGAGCAGGGTGGCGATGCCGTATTCCACTGAAATGCCGTTGCGGCTGATGGTCTCGGCACTACCGCCCTGGTACTTGCCAAGGTGGCCCCAACCGGTGGAGTCGACGTTGTCGAAGACCACGGCGCCAAGCTGCTTGGACCGTTCGACGACGGCAGGATCGGCGTTTGGAGTGGTGGGGTACAGGATGGAGCCGGACACGAGTTTGCCGTCGCGCTCTGCACGGGTGCCCTGGTGGTGCAGGTCGATCATGTAGTCCACCCGGTATTTGCGCATCACGTTGTTGTGCAAGGCCTGGGTTTCCGGCTGGATCTTGGCCACGTGGTCCCGGTTCAGGTCCACGCCCTCGGCATTGAAGCGTGTCATGTTGCGGTCGCCCCTGGCGATGTAGTTCTCCAGGGAGAAATTGACGTCACCCATGGCGCCGTCCGCGTTCAGCATCGGAACCACCAGGATGTTGACGCCTTTGAGGATGTCCGCCGATTTTCCGGTGCCCAGGTGCTTGACGAACTCCAGCGCACCCTCTGTGGTGAGCTGTTCGTTGCCGTGCTGCTGGGTCAAGTACAGGATGGTGGGCTTGGCCGGGTCCGAGATGTACTTGACCAGGTGGATGTCGCGGCCCTTCGCCGTTTTCCCGATGACCTCAAGTTCCATGGCGGGCTGCTTGGCGTCCTGGTCCTTCAGGAAAGAAACCATCTGGTCATAGGTGGCCAGCTTCGATGTGGTGATCTGGCCGTTGCCGCCGTAGTTGGGGCCCTCCCCCACCGCGATGGCTGGAGCGGGAGCGGCGACAACCGCCAGTGCCAGGGCCCCTGAAACGGCAAGGGTCCTAAAAGTAGCCAGGGATTTCTTCACGTGCGTTACCTCTTTCGAGTGCATTGAGTGCGTCCAGCCGCCATGTCTCCCATTGCGTGCTGTGACAACAGCCAACCAAGCTGATTGAATCCTGTCAACGGACTCGACAAATCCTGGGAAGCCTGTGACTCCTCTGCCCAGTGCCGGCCACTCCACGTCATGAAACCTCCCCCTTCTTTGGCGGGTAGTCTTGAGTGGAAGTGACCCATCCGGAGCGGCTGTGCATCCGGTCACCGGAATACGCGCAACCGGCGTTTCGCTTCCCGGGGCTTGCTAAACTGGGTAAGGCCGGGTTGACCGGTCCACCCCAACACACCGCCGATGTCGAGTTGCGCCTTCACGCGCCCTCCTCCGCAGGCGGAAGCACCGCCAATCCCCGCAGGAGACCCAGCACCATATGACCGCCCTTGCACCAGAATCCCTTCACGAACAGCTCATGAACCGCCGCTACGAGCCCAGCGTCGCCGCCGTCAACGAGCTGTGCGATTCCCTGCAGGACACCAAGCCGGGCACGGTGGTGCCTTACGTCGATCCCATGCACGACGTTGACGAATGCCGCATCATCAGCCTTTTCTCCAACATCGGTGAGGCGGACGGTTCCGGCTTCATCACCGCTGGCGACCAGGACGCTGCCACCCGCATGCTTGGCATCCAGTGGAAGCTGGGGCTGCGGCCCGAGTACGTCATGCCGTGGAACGTCCACCCCTGGCACGTCCCGGGCGAACCGAACGGCAAGTTCACCCCGGACCAGATCCAGGCCGGCCTCAAGCCGCTGCTCAAGTTCCTTGCCCTCGTCCCGCGCGCTTCAGTCATCGTGGCGCACGGCACCGAAGCCAACCGGCTGGCCAACGCGCTCCTGAAGACCGAGGTGCCGCTGCTGTGGCGCCGCGGCCTGAAGACCTACAAGGTGCGCTCCCTCAGTGGCCGCGCATTCGCCGGCTCCCCTGCGCGCCAGGAGGAGTACCTCCAGGACATGCGCGTGGCCTACGCGGACGCCATGGCCCGCACAGGGCTGCAGAAAGCGGTCTGATCCCATAAGCAGTACGACGGCGGGCGGTCACCTTTCCCAAAGAAAAGGTGACCGCCCGCCGTCGTCCTATGAAAGGCCTCCGCCGCCGAGGGAGCGGTGGGAACCTATTTGCCCTCGATGGCCGCCTTGGCCGCGGGGTCGGAATCGTTGAGGAACTTCTCGATCCGCTCCGGTTCGTCGGCTTCGCCGATGGCCGACGACGCCCGCCCCAGCGAGTAGAGCGCACGCAGGAACCCTCGGTTGGGCTCGTGTTCCCAAGGGATGGGGCCCACGCCGCGCCAGCCGTTGCGGCGCAGCGAGTCCAGCCCGCGGTGGTAGCCGACGCGGGCGTAGGCGTAGGAATCGATAGTGCGTCCCTCCGCCCAGGCCTCCTCGGCAAGGATGGCCCACAGCAGTGACGACGTGGGGTTCTTCGCCACGAGGTCAACGGCCTCCTGGCCGAGCGCCAGGTGCTGGTAGATCTCGGATTCTGCCGGCAGGAGCGTGGGCTCCGGCCCCATCAGGTTCCTGCGGAACTCATCGGACATTTAGAAGGTCTTTCCGGCTGAACCGAGCTGCTTGGTGGCTTCCACAACGCGGGCGGCGAGCCCGGCTTCGGCGGAGGCGCCCCAGACGCGCGGGTCGTAGGTCTTCTTGTTGCCCACTTCGCCGTCCACCTTCAGGACGCCGTCGTAGTTGCGGAACATGTGGTCGGCCACCGGGCGCGTGTAGGCGTACTGGGTGTCCGTATCGATGTTCATCTTGATGGTGCCGTAGGACACGGCGTCGGCGATCTCCTGGTCCGAGGAGCCGGAGCCGCCGTGGAACACGAGGTCGAACGGGCTGTCCTTGCCGATCTTCGCGCCAACCTGTGCCTGGATGTCCTTGAGGATCTCCGGGCGGAGCTTGACGCCACCGGGCTTGTAAACACCGTGGACGTTGCCGAAGGTCAGGGCCGTGATGTAGCGGCCGTTCTCGCCGGAGCCCAGGGCTTCAATGGTGGCCAGGGCGTCCTCGACGGTGGTGTACAGCTTCTCGTTGATCTCGTTCTCGACGCCGTCTTCCTCGCCACCCACGGTGCCGATTTCAACTTCGAGGATCATCTTGGCAGCGGCCGTGCGGGCCAGCAGCTCGCGGGCGATGCGCAGGTTGTCCTGCAGGGTCTCGGCGGAGCCGTCCCACATGTGGGAGTTGAAGATCGGGTTGCGGCCGGCCTTGACCTCCGCCTCGGAGGCTGCGAGCAGCGGCAGGACGAAGCCGTCCAGCTTGTCCTTGGGGCAGTGGTCCGTGTGCAGGGCGATGTTGACGCCGTAGTTCTTGGCCACTTCACGGGCGAAGGCCGCGAAGCCCAGGGAACCGGCCACCATGTCCTTGGTGGAGGCGCCGGACCAGTAGGCCGCACCGCCGGTGGAGACCTGGACGATGCCGTCGGACTCAGCCTCGGCGAAGCCGCGCAGGGCCGCGTTCAGCGTCTGCGAGGACGTGACGTTCACTGCCGGGAAAGCGAATCCGCCCGCCTTCGCACGGTCGATCATCTCGGAGTAGATCTCTGGGGTTGCAATGGGCATGCTGACTCCTCTGCTGAGTTTCGTCTGTGGGTTGGAAGACCCTCAAGTAGACCGCTTACGGCTAGGCACCATCCTAGCGATATCCGCCACACCGCCGAGTTTCTGGTCGGCAGTTGGTAACACTCCCTGGTTGCGTCGGTGCGGGCGCCCTAGACGTGCTGGTTGAAGACGTGCCGGCGGACCCACGCGTGCATGGCGATCGCTGCGGCGGAAGCCGCGTTGATGGAACGGGTGGAACCAAACTGTTCGATGGAGAGCGTAGCTTCGGCAGCTTCGTGGACCTCCGGCGTCAGGCCCGGGCCTTCCTGCCCGAACACCAGCACGCAGTCGCGGGGCAGCTCGTAGGTTTCCAGCGGTACGGAGTCCGGGAAGATGTCGATGCCGATGATCGCCAGCCCCTCCCCCTGCGCCCACTGGACGAAGTCCTCCACCGTGGGGTGGTGGCGGACGTGCTGGTAGCGGTCGGTGACCATGGCTCCGCGCCGGTTCCACCGCCGTCGTCCGATGATGTGCACCTCTTTGGCGAGGAAGGCGTTGGCCGTGCGCACCACAGTGCCGATGTTGAGGTCGTGCTGCCAGTTCTCGATGGCCACGTGGAAGTTGTGCCGCCGCGAATCCAGCTCCGCCACGATCGCCTCGTGCTTCCAGTAGCGGTATTTGTCCAGCACGTTGCGACGGTCGCCGTCCGCCAGCAGGTCAGGATCCCAGTGGTCGCCTTCGGGCAGTTCGCCTTCCCAGGGCCCGACGCCGACCTCCGCCCTGGGTGCCCCGGCTTCCGTTGCTTCGGCTTCTTCGGATGAGTGGTGGGGCGCGTCTGCCATCCCGGGCGTTTGGTTCACCCCTCAACACTAGACTGGACCTTTGGGCAATCATCACGGCCCTTCATCACAGGCGTCGACACTCGGAGGCAGGCATGGCAAAAGCGGACAAGGTCGAGGGCGCACCGGCGGTGTACCGCAGCGGCCAGGACATTGAGTGCTGGCTTACGGACATGGACGGTGTCCTGGTCCACGAAAACCAGGCCGTGCCGGGCGCCGCTGAGCTCATCCAGCGATGGGTGGACACATCCAAGCGCTTCCTGGTCCTGACCAACAACTCGATCTTCACGCCCCGCGACCTCGCGGCCCGGCTGCGTGCATCCGGCCTGGAGATCCCCGAAGAGAACATCTGGACATCGGCGCTGGCCACGGCCCAGTTCCTGAAGGACCAGGTGCATGGCTCGGGGTCCGGCAACCGCGCCTACACCATCGGCGAAGCAGGCCTGACGACGGCGCTGCACGAGGCCGGCTTCATCCTCACCGACCAGGATCCGGACTTCGTTGTGCTCGGCGAGACGCGCACCTACTCCTTCGAGGCGATCACAACGGCCATCCGCCTCATCCTCGCCGGCGCCCGCTTCATTGCCACCAACCCGGACGCCACAGGCCCGTCCAAGGACGGCCCCATGCCGGCCACGGGTGCCATCGCGGCGCTGATCACCAAGGCCACCGGACGGGAACCCTACATTGTGGGCAAGCCCAACCCGATGATGTTCCGCTCGGCCATGAACCAGATCGACGCCCATTCCGAAACCACGGCCATGATTGGCGACCGGATGGACACGGACATCATCGCCGGCATGGAAGCCGGGCTGCACACGGTCCTGGTCCTGACCGGGATCACGCAGCGGGACGAGATCGCTTCCTACCCCTTCCGGCCCAACCAGGTCCTGAACTCCGTGGCGGACCTGAAGAACCAGCTCTAGAACACCGTCACCCGGGAGCCGCCCGCCGGCAGCGGGAATTGCTCGTCCAGCAGTCCGTCCAGCAGCGGCCGGTAGATGTGCGGGTTCCACTGCGGGCTGGCGTGCGCGGGCGCGGCCCCGGTGGTCTGGAGTCCGGTGGAGACCATGTTGTCCTTGAACGCCACCGCCCACGCTTCCACCGCCGATTCGTAACGCACGGTTTTGTCCTTGGGGTTGCCCAGGTAGGCCATCTTCGCGGTCCCGATCTTCCCTGCGAAGCGGGTTCCGTCGAAGTGGTAAATGTAGGCGGACTCCGTCTGGATCAGCACGCTGGACGGTGCGATGGGCGAGAGCTGTTCCAGGGTCTGGTCGAGGATCTGGCGCCAGCTGCGCTCGTCCTTGTGGATGACCCGTTCGCCCAGCTCGTAACCGCCGCGGAGGGTGGACGGGAACCGGAAGCCGCGCTCGTAAAGGAACACCACGCCGTCGAACCAGCTCTGGTCCAGGACATCGTGCTTGCTGTACGGGCTGGAATCCAGCACCACGAGCTGGACCTGCACGCCGTGGATCTCCAGGAGCCGGGCCGCCACCTGGGTGGCTACCATTCCGCCGAAACTGTGCCCGTAGAAGAACAGCTTCTCGATCTTCTGCTCACGGACGTATTCGATGACGGCGATCACGATGTCGTCGATGTCCAGGCCTTGGTTGGAATACCCGACGGCGGCGAGCCGGGCCCGCTTGTTCAGCGAACCTCGGAGGGAGTTGAGGATCCACTGGGCCTCCTCCCAGCTGGTCTTGTATCCCGGGAACAGGAACCAGCTGGCGTCCGGGTAGTAGGCGTCGGCAAAGTCGTCCGTAACGGGCAGGATCCTGTCCGTCCGGCGCTGCGACTGGACCTCCCGGGTCAGCAGCATGTCCGCGGCAAGTACCCCGGAAGCACCCGTCGCGGTAAAGAAGCTGCGCCGGGAAAAGCGCTTGAGGGCAGCAGCCTGTGACAGCAGCCGGGCTGCGGTTGTCCCGCCCCGGCCCTGCGGATCAACCTTCCCCTCATACGGCACGCCTCTACCGTAGGCACAACTGAAGAGTCGGCCGCAAGAAGCCTTGCATAACCATTCAGTGACTGCCCGGTGCCGGGCCGGCCGTCAGCTTGCGGCTTGCCCCTCCGCAGCAGGGAAGGGTGCCTCCGGGGCCTGTTGGCGGCGGCCAAGCTCGCGTCCGATGTCGTTGTAGCGCCCCAGGAGGTCGGAACCGGGGAAGGCTCCCGGGTGGTCCAGCAGCGAAAAGAGGGTATCGCTGGCGGCGAGGAGTTCCTGTTCGGAGTATTCCACCAGCTGCCGCCCGAACAGTTCCTCCAGCGCGGCATCAGGGGCAACCTGGTACCCCTCGCCGAACGGCCTGCCGTGGTTTGGGTGGCTGGCGTCGTCGTCGACGATATGCAGTGGCTGCACATGCTGGGCAGGCTCGGCGCCGGCCAACCGCGCTCCCGGCAGTCTGTCGTGGGAACCCGTGAGGTGGAGCGATACACCGGAGCCGTAGATCCCCGGCAGGGTGTTGGCGTCCATCGTGTTCAGGTCACTGCGAAGGCCCGCCAACGCACTGGATTCCACCAGTACCGCCTGCGAGAGGTCAACGCGGATGTGGGCACGGATGCCCATGCGCCGGACGCGTCGGATGATGTGGACGAGGTCCGGCCGGGAATCGTGGGTGAGGCTTCCGCGGACGTCGATCCTGACTATGTCAGCGGGGACGTCGAGGTTAACGAGCGCATTAAGAGAGCGGTCCATAGGTACTCCAAAAGAGGTTCTATGGCCGACGGCTCAACCACGGTCAGCGTATCCCCGATGTTGTGCAGGCACAACCTGCATTCCAGACCCTGCTTCAGCGCCTGCTCAGGCTTCCCACCCGGGCGGCCTGCCTAGGCTGACTGTTCAGGCTTTCGGGCGGCGGGCTCCTGGTAATGGGTCCGCGTACCCGTTCCACCCACTGAATCAACAAGTGACTTGGCAATGTCCCGCAACTTGGTGTTGCTGTTACTGGAAGCCTCGGTGAGGATCCTGACAGCCGATTCCTGGCTGCACCGGTTTTGCGCCATCACGATACCGATGGCGATGTCAATGGTGGTGCGCGATTCCAGGGTTGCCCGGAGGTTCGCCGCACTGTCCGTGTGCAGGGAGAAGCGCACGGCCAGCCGCAGCGCCTGGGAAATCTCCCTCGTGTAGCCGCGGGCTTTCGCGGTGGCCCGCTCGTCGAACTTGTGCGGGACATCCGAGTACAGGTTGAGCGCCGCCTTCGCATCGCCCTGCAGGTTGAAGGGGAGCGACAACACCGAACGCAGCCCGTACGAAGCCACAGCGGACGCATATTCCGGACCCCACCGCTCTTCCTCGAACAGGTCCGGGACGTGGATCTCACGTTCTTCCTGGGCCGCAGTCAGGCAGGGACCCTGGGAAAGCGAGTACTGGATTTCATCCACTTCGCGGGCGGAGTCGCTGCTCCAGCCGATCGTGGCAGCCTTCCGGTCACGAAGCAGCGTGATTCCACACAGGGCATCATCGCCCACCCCGGCTACCTGGTGGGCCGAGAAACGTGCGAGCTCATTCAGGAACTCTTCAAAATCCGAGCTGTCCAGGATCAGGTCCTGGACCATCTCAGTGGGGCTCAAAGGCTGGTCGGCGGTGGGCATGGGCACGTTCTCCAAGGGGTACTTAAGGGGCTATCGAGAATTTTAGGTCAGCGGCCGGTCCGGGCCAAGTGCGCTGACCAGATCAATTTGGCGCTGCCCCTCCCCCGCCCTGCCAACGGCAGGGCTGCCGGCCCGGGCCCAGCACTCGCTGGCCCGGCCGACGGTCGGGACCTAGTCGAGGCCCAGTTCGTCCTTGCCGAACGCAAAGAGGTAGGGCACGCCGGTTTCGGCTTCGATCTTTTCCTTGGCGCCGGTATCGCGGTCCACGATCACTGCCACGGCCACGACGTTGCCGCCGGCCTTGCGGACGCCCTCGACGGCGGTCAGCGCGGACCCGCCGGTGGTGGATGTGTCTTCGAGGACCAGCACGTTCCGGCCCTCCACTGACGGGCCTTCCACCTGGCGCCCCATGCCGTAGGACTTCTGGGCCTTGCGGACCACAAAAGCGTCCACGGTGCGGCCGGCGTCCACCGCAGCGTGCATGACGGCGGTGCCCACGGGGTCGGCTCCCATGGTCAGGCCACCTGCGCACTCAAAGCCGATGCCGGCGTCGTCCGCCATCTTCAGCATGACCTGGCCCACCAGCTTGGACGCCTCGTGGTGCAGGGTGATGCGGCGAAGGTCGATGTAGTAATCCGCCTCCGCGCCGCTGGAGAGGATGACCTTGCCGCGGACCACGGCAAGTTCCTTGATGAGTTCGAGCAGTCGGGCGCGGGCGGCTGCAGAGTCCACTGCAGTCTCACTGGGGGAAGTCATGGGTTCCAGTTTAGTGTGGCCGGGCCGGTGCGGTTGCTTGAGCAGGGTTGCCGGCGCTGGCTAGTGTGGACCACATGCGCGAACTCCAGGCCACCATCATTGAAGAAATGGGCGTGCAGCCCCGGATCGATCCCGCGGGGGAGGTGCGCAAACGCGTCACATTTCTCAAGGAGTACCTCAAAGCCACCGGCACCAAGGGCTTTGTCCTGGGAATCTCGGGAGGACTCGATTCCTCGCTGGCCGGAAAACTGGCCCAGCAGGCGGTCGAGGAGCTCGAGGCGGAAGGCGTGGAAGCCAACTTCGTAGCCGTCCGCCTGCCTTACGGCGTGCAGCACGACGAGGAAGATGCCCAGGCCGCCCTGGACTTCATCAAAGCCAAAACCGAGTGGACCTTCAACATCTCCGCGGCGGTGGACGGCTTCGAGGACGAGTTCGAAAAGACCGCCGGCTCGGAGATCTCCGACTTCCACAAGGGCAACACCAAAGCCCGCACCCGGATGATCGCCCAGTACGCGCTGGCCGGCGAATTCAACTACCTGGTGATCGGCACGGATCACGGCGCGGAATCCGTTACCGGGTTCTTCACCAAGTTCGGCGACGGCGGCGCAGACATCCTGCCCCTGTTCGGTTTGAACAAGCGGCAGAACCGGGCCCTGCTGGCCGAGCTCGGTGCCCCGGCACGCATCTGGGAGAAAGTTCCCACCGCGGACCTGCTGGACGACCGGCCGGGCCGCACGGACGAGGACGAGCTGGGCATCAGCTACGACCAGATTGACGACTACCTCGAGGGCCGCGATGTTCCCGAGTCCGTGGCCGAATCCATCGAGCAGAAGTACCTGCGCACCCGCCACAAGCGCACAGTCCCCGTCACCATCTTTGATACGTGGTGGAAGGACGAAGGCCGCTAGAGCCCCGCGCCGGGCTGCAGCCGGCCACCCCACCGCTGATCTTCCCTGCTTACGGGGATCACGACGGCGCGTCTCCCTACAAAGGCGGCGCGCCGTCGTCGTACGTAGCCAAAGCCGGGGAGACTCAGCGGGCCGTGGCACCTTCTCCCCCGCCCAGCTGCTGGGTGATCCGGTGGGCCTCCGCCATGAGCAGGCCGCCCAGCTCTTCCTGCCGTTCCGGCTTGAAGCGAGGCTCAATGCCGGTCAGGGACAGCGCCCAGGCAGGCTTGCCGGACCTGTCGAATACTGCAGCGCCCATCCCCCAGCTGCCTTCAAGGACGAGCCCGGGGTTCACGGAGTAACCTGCCAGCCTGGTGCGTTCAAGGTTCTCCCGGACTATGCCGGCGGTGTGCCCGGCCGCGAAGGTTCCCGCGTGGGCCTCCCAGTCCTGCAGGATCCCCTCCCGTTCCCCCTCGGGAAGGAAAGCCATGATGGCTGTTCCCGCGGACGCCACCCCCAAGGGAAACCGCACGCCCTCATGCAGCACGAAGGAACGGACCGGGAAACTGCCTTCCTCACGCAGCAGGCAGACCGTTTCCATGCCGCGGCGGATGGAGAAGAAGGCGCTCTCGCCAGTGGCTTCGGCCAACCGCCGCAGGCTGGGCCGGGCAATGTCCTCCATGGGGAACCGGGCAGAGGCCACTGACCCCAGCAGCAGCATCTCGGGGCCCAGTACCCAGTTGCCGCTGGCGGGATCGTGGTCCAGCAGGCCCTCGGCGGCCAAGGAGGACAGGAGCCTGTGCACGGTAGGCCGGGTGAGTCCCGATTCGCGGACAATGCCGGCCAGCGGCATGCCCCCTGCGCTGCGGCCAACAAGCCGCAGCAGGCTTGCGAGGCGGCTGACCACTTGGGCGCCCTGCACGGGAGAATTGCTCATCATTGTCCCAACCGTCCATATTGTGGATACTTACTGGCCCTACGTCCACAGTATAGAACGCAGGCTGAAAAGGATGATTCGCAGCCTTGACGGGCCTGAGACGAGGACCGTAGTCTCCATACTCAGAAACTGAGTCCACAAAGTGGACTCACCATCTCGATGAGGAGACACACCCATGAGCAAAATCCAGGACTCCGCGGCAGCCGCCCTGGAAGGCGCCCTGCGGGACGGCATCACCCTCGCCGTCGGCGGCTTCGGGCTCAGCGGCATTCCGGCAGACCTGATCGAAGCCGTCCGTGACTCCGGCGTGCGGAACCTCACTGTGGTCTCCAACAACATGGGCGTGGACGGCAAGGGCCTGGGCATCCTCATCGAGGCGGGACAGGTCCGCAAAGTGATCGCCTCCTACGTGGGGGAAAACAAGCTCTTCGCCGAGCAGTACCTCGCCGGAAAGCTGGAGGTTGAATTCACGCCCCAGGGCACCCTGGCGGAGCGGCTACGGGCGGGAGGGGCCGGCATCCCGGCGTTCTACACGAAGACCGGCGTAGGCACGTTGGTAGCAGAAGGAAAGCCGCTGGAAGTATTCGATGGCGAAACGTACGTCCGCGAGCGCGCCATCATTGCCGATGTGGCGCTCGTCCACGCCCACACCGCCGATACGGACGGCAACCTCGTCTACCGCTACACGGCCCGGAATTTCAATCCCGTAGTGGCCACGGCCGGCAAGCTGACCATCGCCGAAGCCGAAGTGATCGTGGAGCCCGGAGAAGTGGATCCCAACCATGTGGTCACGCCGGGCGTCTTCGTCCAGCGCCTGGTGCAGGCAACCAATCGCGTGAAGGACATCGAGCAGCGGACGGTGCGGCCGCGCACCGATCTTGTGTCCGCCTGACCGGCGCCGACACCCGCAACCACCGCCAGCAACTCAATGGAGAGCACACAACAATGAACACCGCGCAGATTCACGACGAGGATGTCCGCCAGAAGGGCTTGGCCCGGATGGCGGAAAGCCTCGCAGGGTGGACGCAGAAGTGGTTCCCGGACGCCTACATCTTCGCCCTCGCCGGCGTGGTCCTGGTCGCCATTGCCGCCCTGGCCATCGGGGCTTCCCCCAAGGCCGTGGTGGATTCCTTCGGCAACGGGTTCTGGGACCTCACCGCGTTCACCCTGCAGATGGCCATGGTGGTGCTCACGGGCTATGTGGTGGCCACGTCGCCGCCCGTTGCCAGGCTAATCAACCGCCTGGCCGTCATTCCCGGATCCGCCCGGGCGGCGGTGAGCTTCGTGGCAGTCATGTCCATGTCCGTCTCCTTCATCAACTGGGGCTTGAGCCTGATCTTCGGCGGCCTCCTGGCCCGGGCCATCGCCCGGCGTTCGGACCTCACGGTCGACTACCGCGCCCTCGGTGCGGCCGCCTTCATGGGGCTCGGTGCAGTGTGGGCCCTGGGGCTGTCCTCGTCGGCGGCGCAACTGCAGGCAACGAAGGCGTCGATTCCGCCGGCGCTGCTGCAGATCACCGGGGTCCTGGACTTCGGCACCACCATCTTCACGTGGCAGTCGCTGCTGACGCTGGTGATCCTGATGCTCCTCACCACCGTGATCGCGCACTTCTCGGCTCCCACGGGAAAGGCCATCCGGACGGCCGAAGATATGGGCGTGGACCTGGACGACGAACCCGAAGCTCCTGCCGAAAAGTCGCGACCGGGTGAATGGCTTGAGTACAGCCGGATCCTGCCCATCATTGCCGGTGTCCTGACCCTGGGCTGGTTGGTCTCCCAACTCGTCACGCTGCCCATCCTCACCGTGGTCAGCTCGCTGAACGGCTACCTGCTGGTGTTCCTGATGCTGGGCCTGGTGCTGCACGGTACTCCCCGGAAGTTCCTGCAGGCGGTCACCAAGGCCGTGCCCGCCACCGCCGGCATCCTGGTCCAGTTCCCGCTCTACGCAGCCATGGCAGCCATCCTCACGAAGGCCGCCGGAGCTGACGGGCTCACCGTCTCCGAGCACCTGGCCCACTTCTTCACGAGCATCGGCAGCAACGGCGCATTTGCGGTGGTCATCGCCCTCTACACGGCCTTTCTGGGCATGTTCGTCCCGTCCGGCGGTGGCAAGTGGCTGGTGGAAGCGCCGTACGTGATGCAGTCCGCCACTGACGTCAATATGAACCTGGGCTGGACCGTCCAGATCTACAACATGGCCGAGGCCCTGCCCAACCTCATCAACCCCTTCTTCATGCTGCCCCTCCTGGCCGTCCTGGGGCTGCGCGCCCGGGACCTGGTGGGCTTCACCTTCCAGCAGTTCCTGTTCCACCTTCCGGTGGTCCTGCTGCTGGCCTGGCTGCTGGGAATGACCTTCGAGTTTGTTCCGCCGGTCATTCCCAAATAGCCGTCCCCTGGCGGCACCCCAAACAACCGACAAGACACTCAGAATCGAGGAACCCATGGCCTGGACCAGGGATGAAATGGCTGCGATTGCGGCAGAGGAACTGAACGACGGCGACTACGTCAACCTGGGCATCGGCATCCCCACGCTGGTGGCCAACAACCTCCCCGACGGCGTGCGGGTGGTCCTGCAGAGCGAGAACGGACTCCTCGGCATGGGGCCGTTCCCCTTTGAAGGCGAAGAGGACGCGGACCTCATCAACGCCGGCAAGCAGACCGTCACGGTGCTTCCCGGCGGCAGCATCTTCGACTCCGCCACATCGTTTGGCATGATCCGCGGCGGCCACGTGAAGGTGGCCATCCTGGGCGCAATGCAGGTCTCCGGCGGCGGCGACCTGGCCAACTGGACCATCCCCGGCAAGATGGTCAAGGGCATGGGCGGGGCCATGGACCTCGTGGCCGGCACGCCCCGGGTTGTGGTCCTCACCGAACACAACGCCAAGGACGGCACGGCGAAGATCGTCCGCGAATGCACGCTCCCCCTGACCGGCCTCAGCTGCGTGGACCGGATCATCAGCGACCTTGCGGTCTTCGACCTGGTGAAGGATGGCGAAGGAACGGGCGACGGCGGGCGGCAGCTCACGCTGACCCGGCTGGCGCCGGGGGTCACCGTGGGGGACATCAGGGAGAAGACGGACGCGGACTTCGAAGTCCGCCTTGAGAACGAGGAAGTGGCGGCATGAGCCTGAAGGAACAGTTTGGCAAGGATGTCCTGATTACCGGGTGGGGCCACAGCCGGTTCGGAAAGCTCACCGATGACACCCTGGAATCACTGATCGTGCAGGTGGCCACCGATGCCATCGCCGGCGCGGGTGTCGAGCCCGGACAGATCGATGAGATCTACGTGGGCCAGTTCAACTCCGGCATGATGCCGCTGGCGTTCCCGTCGTCGCTGGCATTGCAGGTTTCCCCGGACCTGGCCAATGTCCCGTCCACGCGCGTCGAAAACGCGTGCGCCTCGGGTTCGGCGGCGTTCCAGCAGGGCACCAAGTCGCTGCTGGCCAACACAGCCAAAACCGTCCTGGTGATCGGCGCCGAAAAGATGACCCACGCAGGAGCAGACGTGGTGGGAGCAGGCCTGCTCGGTGCCGATTACGACATGGCCGGCAAGGCCTCAACCACCGGCTTCACAGGGCTGTTCGCCGAAGTGGCCAAGCACTACGCCAAGCGCTACGACCCGTCCGGGAACCTTGGGGATGTGCTGGGAACCATCGCAGCCAAGAACCACCGCAACGGCGTGGACAACCCCTACGCCCAGCTCCGGAAGGACCTCGGCGAGGAATTCTGCCGGACCGTGTCGGACAAGAACCCCATGGTGGCCGATCCCCTGCGCCGCACGGACTGCTCCCCCGTCTCAGACGGTGCTGCCGCCGTCGTGCTCTCCACCTCCCCCACGGCAGGCGCCAACCCTGCCGTGCGGCTCGCCGGGTTCGGCCAGGCCAACGACTTCTTCCCGGCCGCACGCCGGGACCCCACGGCTTTCGAAGCCACCAGGGTTTCGTGGCAGCGCGCCCTGGCGATGGCCGGTGTGGGGATCGAAGACCTGGACCTCGCCGAAGTCCACGACTGCTTCACCATCGCCGAACTTCTCATGTACGAGGCCATGGGACTGACCGAACCCGGCCAGGGCGCCCGCGCGCTCGAGGAGGGGTGGGTGTTCAAGGACGGGAAGCTGCCGGTCAACGTCTCCGGCGGCCTCAAGTCCAAGGGCCACCCCGTGGGTGCCACCGGCGTCTCGCAGCACGTGCTCGCGGCCATGCAGCTGACCGGCACCGCCGGCGACATGCAGCTCACGGCACCGCGCCGGGCAGCCGTCCAGAACATGGGTGGCGTGGGCATCGCCAACTACGTCAGCATCCTCGAGGCCGTCTAGCCGGCCGCTGAGTCTGCCCACCTTTGGCTGCCTATAACGGCGCGTCGCACCCAAAGTGCGGCGCGCCGCCGTCGCACCGAGCCAAAAAGTGGGGAAACCCGGCGGCCCGGTACGAAGCAGGTTAGCCGTGGCTCCGGATCAGGGCGGCGATCTCCGCAAAGCCCAGCCGTTCGGCGTTCTGCAGCGCAGTCCGGCCCTCCGGATCACGGATCCCCGGGTCCCCGCCGGCCTCCAGCAGCAGCCGGACCACTTCCTGCTGCCGTGGACCGCCATTGTTCAGGAGGATGGCCTCCTGCATGGCCGTCCAGCCCAGGTTGTTCACGTGGTTGACGGGGACGCCGGCGGCCACCAGGATCTTCACCGTTTCCACATGCCCGTGCTCGCTGGCTGGAATCAGGGCAGTTCCGCCGTAGCGGTTGATGCTGGAAACGTCCGCACCGGCCCCCAAGGTCAGCTGCAGGACCTCGTTGAAGCCTTCAGCGCCGGCGTAGAGGAAGGCAGAGTCCTGGATGGAGTCCTTGGCATTGACGTTGCCGCCCCGGCCCACCAGTTCGCGTACCAGCGCCGCGTTGTTGGCCTTGGCGGCAGCAACGAGTTTCTGGTCCAGTGCTGCCTGGGCTTCGGCGGAGAGCACTGGCGGGGTTGCCGCCCGCCCTGAAGCAGGAGGGCCCGTTTCGGCGTCGACGGTTCCGCTGGGGACCGACGTGCTGGTGGCGACCGACGTGCTGGGTGAAGGGGCGGCCGACGCCGGTCCAGCGGATGGTGCCGGAGCAGGGCTTTGGCACGCCGTCAGGATGAGGGCCAGGGCACCGGCGGCCAGCAAGCCCTGGGCACCTAAGCCAGTGCGCCTCATACGGGCAGCCTACTTTCCGGCGGGGGCGCCCGCGATGGCTGCAGCTCCGGCGGCGGCGCAGGCCTCGTCCAGGGCGCCGTCCGGTGCCCCGCCAACCCCGACGCCGGCCACCGACACACCATTGACCTTGAGCGGGACGCCGCCTGCCAGGAACAGGGTGCCGGGGAGGTCTGCAATGGACGGACCGTTGCCGTTGATCCGCTTGGCCAGCTCACTGGTGGGCGTACCGAACGCGGCTGCGGTGTAGGCCTTCTGCGTGGCGGCTTCGATGGTGTGCTCCGCTGCATTGTCTCCGCGGAGGAGTGCCTGCACGGTGCCGAACCGGTCCACCACGGCAACGGTGACGAACGGGAGCTTGTCCGCCTGGCACTTGGCCAGGGCTGCGTTCACGGCAGCGGCTGAGGCCCCCACGGAGATGCGGTTCTGCTGGACGACAGTTTCCGGCGCAGGCTGGACGTCCACGGCGGGAACGGCCGCCGGCGTAGGGGTTGTTCCTGCGTTGGCCGCGGCCGTGACTCCGGCGGTGAGGACCAGGGCACTGGCTGCGGCGGCGGCAAGGGCTGTGCGGGACTTCTTCATGGTGGCTCCTTGGGTTAGGCAGGCGATCGCTGCGAACACGTCAATCCTTCCGGCCGGCGCCCCGCCTGCCATCGGGCCTTTGCATGGTCCCTGCTGCGACCAAAGGACAGCCGTATCAGCCAAATGGATGAGAGACCCGGCCGGGCCGCCGGCAATAGCATGGAAGGGCAGCGATCCCCCACCAGACCGGAAATTCCATGACAGCCCCAGGCCCTGACCAGTCCGCGAGTCCTGCCGGGCTGCCCCGGCTGGGCAGCATCGACACCGCGGTCCATGCGGGATTCGCCGTCCTCCTGGTGGCGTCCACCGTCCGGTACGTCATGCGCCACCCGCCCGCGGACAACGTGCTGGTCCTTTGTCTCGCCGCGGCAGCCTCCTTGCTCTACGCGGGCGTTGCGGTGCTTGCCCGGCGCGGGCTGCCTGGACTGGCGTGGATGTCCGCCCTGGTGGCCGTGTGGGCGGTGCTGGTGATCGCTGCACCCAGCTTTGCCTGGTGCTCGTTCGCCCTCTTCTTCCTCTGCCGTGCCGCGATCAGCGGTGTTGCCGCCTACGTTGCCGCGGGGATCATCGCCGCTGCCACGTCGGCCGGGCTGTTCAGGCTCAGCGGAGGCACGGATCTGGCCATGCTGCTGGGCCCCCTGGCCGTGGGGGTGATGCTGACCCTCATCCATGACCGGATCCGCAATGATGCCGAGGAGCAGCGGCGGCTGCACGCTGAGGTCTCCACCGCGCAGGGGCAGCTGGCCGCCAGCGAAAGGCGGGCGGGCACCATTGCCGAGCGGGAACGGGTTTCCCGCGAAATCCACGACACCGTAACCCAGGGGCTGGCCAGCAGCCTCCTGATGCTCGAGGCCGCCGGGCGCACCTGGCCCGCACCTGCCGCCCACGCGGACCTGCGGCAGGCCACTTCCCTGCTGCGGGACAACCTGGCCGAAACCCGAAGCCTGGTGCATGACCTTGCCTCCCCCGGCCTCGAAGGCTCGCCGCTGCCTGAGGCCCTGCTGACGGCAGCCCGCCGCTACCTTCCCGACGCCCGGCTCCTGGTCACCGGCGAACCCCGGCCGGTGGCGCCAGACACGCGGCACACCTTGCTGCGCGTGGTCCAAAGTGCAGCGTCCAACGTGCGGCTCCATGCCTCCGCGACCACCGCCACCGTGACCCTCGGGTTCCTGCCGGACGCCGTCACCCTGGACGTGTACGACGACGGCGCCGGCTTTGATCCGGCGGCGGCAGCAGCGCCGTCGGACGCCGGAGGCTACGGCCTGCGGGCCATGCGGCAGCGCGTGGAACAGCTTGGCGGGACGTTCTCGGTGGAAAGCGCCCCGGGCGAGGGCACCATCGTGGCGGCGCAGCTCCCCGCTGGCCTGTCAGCGGCCTCACCGGAAGGAAACCAGTCATGAGTGCCATTACCGTGCTCCTGGTGGACGACCATCTGGTGGTCCGGAGCGGTCTGCGCGCCCTGCTGGGCACCCAGCCGGACATCGACGTGGTGGCTGACGCCTCGTCCGGGGAGGAAGCCGTGGAGCTGGTGCGGCAGCTCTCGCCCGGCGTCGTGGTCATGGACCTTGCCATGGGAGACGGCATGGACGGCATCGAAGCCATCCGGCGCATCCGCGGGCTCAACAGCAGCCAGGCCATCCTGGTATTCACCACCTACGATTCGGACGCGGACATCGTGCGTGCCGTGGACGCGGGCGCCATGGGTTACCTGCTGAAGGACGCCGCGCCGGACGAGATTTTCTCTGCTGTCCGCGGCGCGGTGCAGGGCAGGAGCGTGATGAGCCCGCCGGTGGCTTCGAGGCTCTTCCAGCAACTCCGCAACCCGGAGGAGATCCTCACTCCACGCGAGGCGGAGCTGCTGAGCCTGCTCACCCAGGGGCTCAGCAACCGCGAACTCGGCCAGCGCCTTTTCATTTCGGAAGCCACCGTCAAAACCCACCTGGCCCACATCTATTCGAAGCTGGGAGTGGAAACCCGGGCCGCCGCGATTGCCACCGCCATCCGCCGTGAGGGCATGCGCTGACGCGGGTTTGTGGCGTTTACCCTTGCAACAGGGCGTTTCGCCCCGTACGTTGGGATTGCGGGGGACGTTCTTCGCACACCCCGGGCTGAAATCCGGGGAGAGAATCAGAGTCACATGAAGGAATGCAGCCATGGCAACAGGCACAGTTAAATGGTTCAACGCCGAAAAGGGTTTTGGCTTCATTGCCCCCGATGACGGGTCCGCTGACGTTTTCGCACACTACTCGGCTATCGCCAGCAGCGGTTACCGCTCACTGGACGAGAACCAGAAGGTCGAATTCGACGTGACCCAGGGCCCCAAGGGTCCGCAGGCAGAGAACATCCGCCCGCTCTAAGTCTTACGGCCGGCCCGGTTTCCCAGGCCAGCCCCGGCAGCGGCTTCGCCAACCTTGTGTTGGCGGGGCCGCTGTTTTAGTTGTGCCTGCCGGGGCCCCGCCCCCAACATCCGGTGCTTTTGGGATAATTGACCCATGACGGGCAAGGAAGCGGACAGGGACCCCTGGGAAGAGTTCGACAGGCTCGGTCCCGGAATGCCGGACCGTGTCCCCGGCCAGCCCGGCGGTGAACCCCACGGCTTCGGTTTCCGCACCGGCGTGCGCAGCGCCCGCGTCGCTGTCGGCTTTGCTGTCTATGCCTTGGCCCTGGGCACCATCCTGGTCCTGACCGGCTGCGTCTTCTTCGTAGCCCGCCAGCAATGGCTGCTGGCCGGACTTATGGTCCTGATTGAGTCCGTCTTCATTTTTTCGTTCACCCGCCTGGTGGCCCAGGCGCGCCACCGCCGCACCCGCTGACCTCCCGTAAGACCCTTGGCGGTTTCGCTTCACCTTGCCCCTTGACCTTGACGCTGCGTCAACCCCTACGCTCGAAGCATGGAAGCAACCGGGGAGGACAGGGCCAGCGGCTGGCCCATCCAGGACGTGGCCAGGATGGCGGGAACCACCAGCCGAACCCTCCGCCACTACGACGACATAGGGCTGCTGAAGCCCACCAGGGTGGGCAGCAACGGCTACCGCTACTACGACGGCGGAGCCCTCCTGCAGCTGCAGCGGATCCTGCTCCTTCGGGAGCTGGGCCTGGGCCTGCCGGCCATTGCCGATGTCTTCCAGCACCAGACGGACCCAGTCCGGGCGCTGACCCGGCACCTTGAGTGGCTGGGCCAGGAACAGGAACGCCTTGCGCGGCAAGTCCGGTCCGTCCGCCAAACCATCGAGGCAGTGCAACAAGGAGGAGAGCTCGTGGCAGAGAAAATGTTTGATGGCTTCGACCACACGCAGTACAAGGACGAAGTGGAAGAACGGTGGGGAAAGGACGCCTACGCGAAGGGCGACTCGTGGTGGCGGGGCATGGACGAGGCCGAAAAGCGGGAGTGGAAGTCCCGCTCGGAGGGACTGGGCCGGGACTGGCTTGAAGCAGCCGGCTCCGGGGTGGACCGAGGCGGCGACGAAGCCCGGGACCTGGCCGCCCGGCATGTGGCCTGGCTCCGCTCCATCCCGGGAACACCAGCGGCTGAGGCCGGCGGGGACATCAAAGGCTACGTCACCGGCCTGGCGGACATGTACGTGGCAGATCCACGGTTCGCCGCCAACTACGGGGGCGAAGCCGGAGCCACGTTTGTTCGGGATGCGCTGTGGGCCTACGCGGACCTGAACCTCTAGCAGTTCCGCGGGCGGCCTAGGTGAACGCCTGGATTCCCGTAACGGCCCTTCCAACCAGCAACGAGTTGATCTCGTAACTGCCCTCGTACGTGTACAGGATCTCGGCATCCGCGAACAGCTTGGCCATCTCGTGGTCGCTGGTGATTCCGTTGCCGCCCAGCAGCGAGCGCCCCATCGCCACTGAGGCCCTGGCAAGCCTGGTGGTGGTGGCCTTGGCCATGGCCGCCTGCGCCATCTCCAGCAGCCCGTCTTCCTGGAGCCGGGCCAGCTGCACCATCAGGGCCAGTGAAGCGGCAGCGTTCCCCAGGATGTCCGCGAGCTGCTGCTGGACCAGCTGGAACCCCGCCAGTTCCCTGCCGAACTGGCGGCGGTCCAGCGTGTAGCTGCGGGCCACATCGAAGGCAGCGAACTGGATCCCGGCGGCCTGCCAGCCCACCCACGCCCGGGAGTCCCGGAGCAATGCGTTGGCCGAGGCGAAGCTTGATGCCCCGGGCAGGAGGTTGGCAGCCGGTATGCGTACGTCCGCCAGGTTGATATCGGCATTCTGCATGATCCGCAGGCCGATCTTGTGTTCAATCCTGGCGGCGGAGTAGCCGGACCGGTCCGTTTCCACGAGGAAGCATTTGAGCTGCCCGTCAGCCGTGTCCCGGGCCCAGACCAGGGCGACGTCCGCAACGGTCCCGCTGCCGATCCAGCGTTTGGCGCCGTTGAGGACCCACTCGCCGCCGTCCCGCCGGGCAGTTGTTTCGAGCCCGCGGGAGATGTCTGAGCCATGGCCGGGCTCCGTGAGGGCGAAGGCTCCCAGCTGCGTAAAGGCCCTCAGTCCGGGGAGCCACCGGCGCTTCTGTTCATCGGATCCCAAGTGGTGGATGGTGCCCACGATGAGTTCGTTATGGATCCCGGCCAAGGCCGAAAGCGAGACGTCGGCCCTGGCCAGTTCCACGTACATGAGGCCTTTGAACAGGGCGGAACTGCCGTCCAGCTGCAACTCCCCCAGCCCGCGGGCGCCCATCCCGGCGACTACATCGCGCGGGAACTCCTCCCGGTTCCAGTAACCGATGGAGGCTGGCCTGACGGTGGACTGCAGGTAGTTGCGGATCTCCGCGTGCCTGGCCTGTTCCGGTGGCGGAAGGAGCCGCACGATGTGCAGGAGGTCCGCGTCCGGATAAGGAATCTCCGCCGGGCCGTCATGGGAGTGTCCGGGCATGACGCCTCCCTTCCAAACGGTTGGATGTCCTAGTATATTCACAGGATTTCCGGAAAGGGGCTGGCTATGGGCACACCGTTGTCCCGGGACCCGATTGCCGAAGCCCGGCGGAACTGGGAGGACCACGGCTGGTCCGATGTCGCAGCACCCATGGCCGCCATCACGGCGATCATGCGGACCCAGCAGATCCTCCTGGCCAGGATCGAATCCACCCTCAAGCCGTTTGGCCTGACGTTCGCCCGGTACGAACTGCTGGCCCTCTTGAGTTTCGCCCGGAAGGGTGCCCTGCCGATGAACAAGGCGAGCGCCCTGCTCCAGGTCCACCCGACGTCGGTCACCAATGCCGTGGACCGGCTGGAACGCGCGGGCCTGGTGGCCCGCTCACCGCACCCCACCGACGGCCGCACCACCCTGGTGGGTCTCACCCCGGAAGGCCGCGCTGTGGCTCAGCGTTCGACGGCGGCCCTCAACAGCCAGGTCTTCACCGAGCCGGGGTTTCCGCCGGAGGATGTTGACGCACTGATCCGGATCCTGGGCGACTTCCGCAGGGGTTCGGGTGACTTCGAGGACAGTCCCTGACTGCTGTCAGCGGTTTACCTTCACGCGCTTCACTCGGCGGACCACCAGCCACGCCAGCGCGATGGCGAGTGCGGCGTAGACGGCGTAGTTCAGGTACTTCGAGTAGCCCTCAATCAGGTGGTACTGCGTTCCCAGCAGGTACCCGAAACCGATCAGGGCTCCGTTCCACAGTGCGCTGCCGGCCAGGGTGAAGACGGAAAAGGTGAGGAGCGGCATCGCCGCGGCACCGGCCGGGAGCGAGATCAGGCTGCGGACGCCGGGCAGGAGCCGGCCAAAAAAGATCGAGGACTTGCCGTGCCTGGTGAACCAGCCTGCAGCCTTTTCGAAGTCCTCGCGGTCCACCAGCGGCAGCTTGGACAGGCCTCGGATGGACCGCTCCAGCCCCAGCTTGGCACCGAGCCAGTACAGGAGGAGGGCTCCGAGGTAGGCGCCCAGCGTACTGGTGACCAGGATGAGCCCCAGGTTCAGGGAGCCCTGTTTGGCGAGATATCCGGCCAGCGGCAGGATCACTTCGCTGGGAATGGGCGGGACCACGGTTTCGGCGAGGGTGAAGGCACCCACGCCCCATTCACCGAGGTTTTCGATTGCCTGGGCCGCTGCACCCACCAGCCCGCCCAAGCCCTCCGCTGCACCCGTTTCCCCTGACGCTGTTGCCCACATAGGCCGTTCCCCCGATTTCAACTGCGTTCCGCGACCAAATCCCTGCAGGTCCTGTCTACCGTACGGACCTGAACGTCCGCTGGCAGCGACGGGCCCGGTTACGTCCCCGGAGATTTTCCGGCCGCCGGGCGGGCCCGGATGTGCATCCGCTCACCCTGGGAGCCGAACAGGCTGAGGAACTCCACGGCCTGGCCGTCGGCCCGGCCGAACCAGTGCGGCACGCGGGTATCGAATTCCACGGCTTCGCCCGCCCCCAGGACAAGGTCCCGGGCGCCCAGGACCATCCGCAGTTTGCCGTTCAGCACGTAGAGCCATTCGTAGCCCTCGTGGACCTGCGGGTTGGGTTCCTCCACCGGCCCGGCTGGAACGATGTGCTTGTAGGCCTGGATGCCACCGGGCTTGCGGGTGAGAGGAATGATGGTCATGCCGTAGGCGGTGATGGGCCGCAGATGGACGCGGGGGTCCCCCGTAGCCGGAGCGCCGACCAGCTCGTCGAGGGGTACCTGGTGGGCCTGCGCGAGAGGAAGCAGGAGTTCCAGGTTGGGCCGCCGCTGGCCCGATTCGAGCCTGGAAAGCGTGCTGACGGAAATGCCCGTGGCGGCTGCGAGCGCCGTCAGCGTGACATCCCTGCGCAAGCGCAGGGCCTTCAGCCGCGGGCCAACGGCGGCGAGGACGTCGTCGAGGTTTTCATCCATCGAAGCATTTTGCCATACCGGCAAAATGCTTTGCCAGAACGTCGGGGCGGGAAAGACGATGGACGCATGACTGAACAAAACTCGACTTACGATGTGCTGGTTGTTGGTGGCGGGGCCGCCGGCCTGAGCGCCGCGCTGATGCTGGGCCGGACCCGGCGCCGGGTGGCGGTGGTGGACAGCGGTGAGCCCCGGAATGCCCCGGCGCACGGCGTGCACGGCTTCCTGTCACGCGACGGAATCAGTCCGGCAGAACTCCTCGCCACTGGCCGCGACCAGGCGCGGCACTATGGCGCGGACATCATCAACGGCACGGTAGTGGCTGCCGCAGGCGGCGTGGAGCAGGGCTTCGAGCTAACGCTCGACGACGGCCGGCGGCTCCGCGGGCGCCGGCTACTGATTGCCACGGGCCTGGTGGACGAACTGCCGGACATCCCGGGCCTGCGCGAGCGCTGGGGCCGGGACGTGCTGCACTGTCCGTTCTGCCATGGGTGGGAGGTCCGGGACCAGGCCATCGGCGTACTGGGCACCGGCCCGTGGTCTGTACACCAAGCCCTGCTGTTCCGGCAATGGAGCAGCGACATCACCCTGTTCCTCAGTGACGTGGTGGAGCCCACCGGCGACGAACTCGAGCAATTGGCCGCCCGTGGCGTCAAGGTGGTTCCCGGCGCCGTCGAGACCGTACGGGTCCACGGTGATGCCCTCAAGGCCGTGGTGCTGGCGGGCGGCCCGGAGGTGGCCGTGGACGCCGTGGTGGTGGGTACGCGGGTGCACGCCCGCCTTGACGCGTTCGCCGGCCTTGGCCTGGCGCCGGTTCCGCATCCAATGGGCATCGGGGACTACCTGGAAACTGATGCCGAAGGCGCCACGTCAGTGCCCGGCGTCTGGGCCGCCGGCAACGTCACGGACATGAGGGCGCAGGTCCTGGCGTCCGCGGCCGCAGCGTCGTGGACCGCCGTGATGATCAACAACTCCCTGATGGCCGAGGAGATGGACCGCGATCTCGCCGCCTACCGGGAGTCGCTGGCCGTTACCGGTGCTTGAATTCCGGTTCGCGCTTTTCCGTGAACGCCGCCATGCCTTCCTTCTGGTCCTCGGTGGCGAACAGGGAGTGGAAGAGCCGGCGCTCGAACACGACACCCTGGGCCAGCCCGGTTTCGAAGGCGGCGTTCACGGCTTCCTTGGCAGCCATCGCCACCGGCTTTGATTTGCCAGCAATGACCTCTGCGGCCTTGAGTGCCTCGGCCACCACGTCCTCGGCGGGTACCACGCGGGACACCAGGCCGGACCGCTCGGCTTCCTCGGCCCCGATGAACCGTCCGGTGAGGATCAGGTCCATGGCCTTGGCCTTGCCCACTGCGCGGGTGAGCCGCTGCGAGCCACCCATGCCGGGAAGGACGCCGAGGTTGATTTCGGGCTGGCCGAACTTGGCGTTGTCCCCGGCGATGAGGAGATCGCACATCATGGCCAGTTCGCAGCCGCCGCCCAGGGCAAACCCGGACACAGCAGCAATGGTGGGGATACGGAGCCGGGTGAAGTCCTCCCAGCCGCGGAACCAGTCCGCGGCGTACATGTCCATGTAGCCCTGGGAGGCCATTTCCTTAATGTCGGCGCCGGCCGCGAAGGCCTTTCCGGAGCCGGTGATCACCACGGCGCCGGTTCCGGGGTCAGCGTCCATGGTGCTGACGGCGTGCACCAGTTCCTCCATGGTGGCTTTATTCAGTGCATTCAGGGCCTGGGGCCGGTTAAGCGTCACCAGCCCCACCCTGCCGCGCTGTTCCACCAGGATGTTGGCGTATTCCGTCATTCAGGACTCCCGTCGTCGTGCGCTGTTGCGGTCTTGTGCGGCGCGGTGCCGGACTTTTCGCGGATGTCGTTGATGATCGCGGAAAAGTCCTGGCCGGCACCGCCTTCCGCGGCAAACGTATCGTAGATTTCTGCGGCAAGCGGACCCATCCGGCCGGCCACCCCGGTGCTGTGCAGGGCGTTGAGGGCAAGGTTGAGGTCCTTGGCCATCAGCGCGCCGGCGAATCCCGGCTGGTAATCGCGGTTGGCCGGACTGGTGGGAACCGGGCCGGGCACCGGGCAGTTGGTGGTCAGGGCCCAGCATTGCCCGGACGCGGCGGAGGCAACGTCGAACAGTGCCTGGTGGCTCAGCCCCAGCTTCTCGCCAAGGACAAAGGCCTCGCTGACGGCGATCATCGAGACGCCCAGGATCAGGTTGTTGCAGACCTTCGCCGCCTGGCCGGCCCCGTGGGCTCCGCAGTGGACGATGCGCTTGCCCATGACGTCGAGGAGCGGCCCGACGGCGTCGAAGTCCTCCTCTTCACCGCCCACCATGAAGGTGAGCGTCCCGGCCTCCGCGCCCACCACCCCGCCGGACACGGGAGCATCCACGGACCGGTGCCCTGCGCCCAGCGCCAGCTGCGCCGCTTCCCTGGCTTCGTCGACGTTGATGGTGGAACAGTCCAGGAACATGGTTCCGGGTGCGGCCAGTGCCAGCAGTCCCGGCTGGCCCCCGGTGCCGCGGTAGGCGTCCAGGACATGCCGGCCGCTGGGAAACATGGTGAGCACCACGTCCGCATCCGGCACGGCCTCGGCAATACTTCCAACCACGGGCACGCCGGCGGAGCGGGCCGCGTACAGGGCCGCCGGCACCACGTCGTACCCGGCCACCCGGTGCCCGGCCCTGACCAGGTTTACCGCCATCGGTCCGCCCATGTGGCCGAGCCCCAGGAACGCCACGGTGTAGGTGTCAGGCATAGTCCGCCTCCTCTTGTTGTGCCGGCTCCGGTTCAGGCTCCGGACCTGTTCCGAGGTCCAGTTCCCTGCTGCCGAGCGGCCTGAAAAAGCGTTCTACGTGCTCCATCGATACCTCGGCCAGGGTTGGCGGCTTCCAGTGCGGGGTGCGGTCCTTGTCCACCACCTGCGCCCGGATGCCTTCGCGGAAATCGGGTGCCGCCAGGAACCGCAGGCCCACCCGGTACTCCTGCTCCAGCGCCCGGTCCAGCGGCATCCCCGCCACCCGCCGCAGCGACGCCAGGGTGACCTTGACGGAGGTTGGGGACTTCGCCTCGATGGTGTCGGCGGCATGGGACGCTTCGGCGCTGCCGTCTCCGGTCCAGGCGCGCAGCCGCCCCACGATCTCTTCCGCGTCTGCAGAGTCGTAGCAGCTGTCAATCCACTGCCGCTGCCCGGCAAGTCCGGAGGGCGGCGGGTCCACGGCAAAGCGTCCGACGGCGTCTTCCGGGGTTTCGTTTTCCAGCGCTGCCGTGAGTTCGCCGAGCTTGCCGGACGGAACGTAGTGGTCCGCCAGGCCGAGGAACAGTGCGTCCGCACCGTCGAGGTGGGCGCCGGTGAGGGCTGCGTGGGTTCCCGCCTCCCCTGGTGCGCCGGCCAGCAAAAGCGTCCCGCCGACGTCGGGCGCAAATCCAATGGTTGTCTCCGGCATGCCGGTCCTGGTCCGCTCGGTGACCACGCGGACCGAGCCGTGGGCCGAGATTCCCACGCCGCCGCCCAGCACCAGCCCGTCCATCAGCGCGACGTAGGGCTTCGGGTACCGGGAGATCAGGTGATTCAGCCGGTACTCGGCCTGCCAGAAGTCCGCGGTATCGTCTCCGCCGCGGAGAATGTCGCGGTAGATCGCCACGATGTCTCCCCCGGCGCACAAACCCCGGCCGCCTGCGCCCTGCACCAGGACCGTGCTGACGCTGCCGTCCTCCGCCCATTCGGTGAGCTGCCGCAGCAGTGCCTCCACCATCCCGGTGGTGAGTGCGTTGACCGCCTTGGGCCGGTTGAGCGTGGCCACCGCCAGCCGGCCGCGCCGGGTGAAGAGCACTTCCGCTTCAGGGGCGGCGGCCGTTTCCGTCATCAGCTTCCTTCCGGCATCACGAAGCTGGCTCCGTGGCGTATTCCCGAGGGCCACCGTGTGGTGACCGTTTTGGTCTTGGTATAGAAGCGGAAGGCGTCCGCGCCGTGCTGGTTGAGGTCCCCGAATCCGGAGGCCTTCCAGCCGCCGAACGTGAAATAGGCCAAGGGCACCGGAATGGGAACATTGACCCCCACCATGCCCACATCCACCCTGGTGGCGAAGTCCCGGGCGGAGCCGCCGTCACGGGTGAAGATGGCCACGCCGTTGCCGAACGGGTTATCGGTACAGAGCCGGAGTGCGTCGTCGTAGGTGGCGGCGCGGACCACGCTGAGTACCGGCCCGAAGATTTCGTTGCGGTAGATGGCCATGTCCGGGGTGACGTGGTCGAAGAGCGTCGGCCCCACCCAGAAGCCGCCGGGGTAGCCGTTGACCGTGAGGCCGCGTCCGTCGGCGAGGAGGGTGGCGCCGTCGTCCACGCCCGAACTGATGAGTCCCTCGATGCGGTCCCTCGCGGCTGCGGACACCACTGGCCCGAAGTCCGAGTCGCTCTGGAGGCTGTGGCCTACCGTAAGCTTCCGGACGCGTTCTTCCAGCCGGGCCACCAGCCGGTCGGCGGTGTCTTCCCCTACCGGCACGGCCACGGAAATGGCCATGCAGCGCTCTCCTGCCGAGCCGTAGCCTGAACCGATGAGGGCATCCGCCGCCTGGTCCAGGTCGGCATCCGGCATCACCACCATGTGGTTCTTGGCCCCGCCGAAGCACTGGGCCCGCTTTCCATGGGCCGCCGCCGTGGCGTAAATGTACTGGGCGATGGGTGTGGAGCCCACGAAACCGACTGCTTTCACGCGGGGATCCTCAAGGACGGCGTCCACGGCTTCCTTGTCCCCGTTCACCACGCTGAAGACACCATCGGGGACACCTGCTTCGCTGAACAGTTCCGCGAGCCGCAGCGGCACCGAGGGGTCCCGTTCCGAAGGTTTAAGCACAAAGGCGTTGCCGGCGGCGAGGGCGGGGCCGGACTTCCAGAGCGGGATCATCGCCGGAAAGTTGAAGGGCGTGATGCCGGCGACGACGCCCAGCGGTTGCCGCAGTGAGTGGATGTCGATGCCCTGGCCGGCGTCGCTGGAGAACTCCCCCTTGAGCAGGTGCGGCGCTCCGGCGGCGAACTCCACCACCTCCAGGCCGCGCTGGATGTCACCGATGGAGTCGGCCAGGGTCTTGCCGTGTTCGGACGACAGCAACCTGGCCAGTTCGTCCATGTTCCGGTTCACCAGGTCCACGAACTTCAGCAGGATCCGGCCCCGCCGCTGGGGGTTCAATGCCGCCCATTCGGGCTGCGCCTCCGCGGCGGCAGCCACCGCGGACTGCACTTCGTCCCGGCCTGCGAGCGGCAGGCGTGCCTGCACGTCGCCGGTGCACGGGTCAAAAACGTCACCAAACCGTCCGGAGGTTCCGCCCGTGTGGCGGCCGCCGATGTAGTGGGAAAGCTCGCGCACCATGGCTGGATGCCCCTTCGCATGTGTTCCGGCTTTTAGTGACCCAGGTCATTCTGGTTGCGAATATACTCGGACTTCCTACTAAATTCCATCGCGCCTGCGGCGGCCCCGTCGCTGTGCTCCGCTGTGCCGGGCTGACCGCGGCGCGGCCTTTACCGGGGGCTTTACCTGCGGTGCGGCAGCCACGGTAAGTTAGGAGGCGTGAAGATAGCTACCTGGAATGTGAACTCGCTCCGTGCCCGCGCCGACCGTGTTGAAGCCTGGCTCCAGCGCAGCGACTGCGACGTCCTGGCCATCCAGGAAACGAAGTGCAAGGACGACAACTTTCCCTGGGAGCTCTTCGAACGCATGGGCTACGAGGTGGCCCACTTCGGCGTGAACCAGTGGAACGGCGTGGCCATCGCCTCCCGGGTGGGGCTGGAGGACGTGGAGCGCACGTTCCTGGACCAGCCGGCCTTCGGCAAGGCGGGCAAGGACCCGGTGCAGGAAGCCCGCGCCATGGCCGCCACCTGCGGTGGCGTCCGGATCTGGAGCCTGTACATTCCCAACGGCCGCTCCCTGGATGACGAACACATGCCCTACAAGCTCAAGTGGCTCGAGAGCCTGAAGACCCATGCACAGGGCTTGGTGACGGATAATCCCGAGGCCCAGGTGGCACTGATGGGTGACTGGAACATCGCCCCCTTCGACGACGACGTCTGGGACATCGACCTCTTCGTCAACAACCGGTACACCCACGTCAGCCCACCGGAGCGGGAAGCGTTCCACGCCTTCGAGTCGGCCGGCTTCACCGATGTGGTGCGCCCCTACACCCCCGGCCCCGGCGTCTATACCTACTGGGACTACACCCAGCTGCGCTTCCCCAAGAAGGAAGGCATGCGCATCGACTTCGTCCTGGCCTCGAAGGCTTTGGCCGCCCGGGTCACCGGCGCCTCCATTGACCGGGAAGAGCGCAAGGGCAAGGGCGCATCGGACCACGCCCCCGTCCTGGTGGAACTGGCAGACTGATGTCATCGCCGTGGACCCAGCCAAGGAGACCGCAGTGACGGGCAACCTCTACCGGGGCCAGGCAGGCCTGCCGTTCTCCTCCACCCTCCGCGTTTACGAACCCCTGGACGCGTTCCCGCAGGAACAGCGGAAAGCCATCCGGGCGGCCGGGGCGCGCACTGCCTCACGTGCCGCCGTCGAGAACGCCGAACTCCTCGCCTCGCTGGGACGCATCACCCGCCCCGGCGGTGATCCGTTCCCCACCGGCCGCACCGACCTGGTACGGGTCACCGCCGCCCCGGCCGCCCAGCCCGGCGGGACACCTAAGGGCGACGGCGGCGCGGAGGCCGAGCCGGAACTCCTGTACTGCCCCAGCCAACTGGTGCTCCGTGCCGGGCTGGCCGCCAATGCGCTGATGGAGGGGATCCACGGACCGCTCGCCGAACTGCTGATCCCCGAAGAGCAGCGGGACAGGCACCAGGAACGCATCGACCTGGTCAAGGCGCGGGACGGTTCCACGCGGGTGCACACCAGGGCGTCCACGTGGGGCATCCCTTTCAGCTGGTTTTCGCTGTTCATGGAGTCGGACCACAAGGACGTTGTGGAGGCCGCCGGCCGGATCGTCACCGTCCGCGTGTGGGCATCAATTACCGATGCGCTGGAACGTGCCCGCTACGCCGTGGCCAACCTTGCGCTGGCCGCCCCGGACCTCGACATGCTGGACGATCTTGCCCAGCTGACCGAATGGCTGGAGCAGTTCCATGTGGAATCGATGATTGAACTGGACTACGGATCCGTGGCGGACAAGGTCTACCCGGACGACTCCCCCACGGACATCAGGCTCGGCATCGAATGCCTTGCTGAGGGCGATATGACCGGTGCGGCTGCGGCCTACCGGCGGCTGGCCTCGCGCTGGATCCCCATCCGGCAGTTGGCCCGCGCCTCCTGAGTTCCGGCGCCTTTACCCGTCCTGGCATTTCCGGCTGGGGACCGGTCAACGCTGGGGCGGCGCCGTGGTCCTCCGGACCATCAGTTCGTGCGGCGCGACGGCGGACTGCACCGCGCCTTCCTGTCCGTCCAGTTCGTCGAGAAGCATCTTGGTGGCCAGCTCGGCTTGCTCGTCCGGCCGCTGGCCCACCGTTGTCAGGCCCATGGCCTCGGCGAAGTCGTGGTTGTCGATGCCCACCACTGACAGGTCCGCCGGTACGTTGACGCCGAGGCGGGCGGCCTCGAAGATGACGCCCATGGCCATCTCGTCCGAGGCACAGAAGATTGCTGTGGGTTTGGCCTCGGACCCGGACCACAGCCGCCGGAATGCTTCCTGCCCGCTGCGGACCGTGAAGTCTCCCCATTCGTCCCATTCCGGGCGGATCTTCAGGCCGGCGGCCGTCATCACGTCCCTGAAGGCAAGGATGCGGACCCGTGGAACATCGAAATTCAGGTCCGTTTCGTCGTCGCCATGGAGGAGGGCGATGTCCCGATGGCCGAGGTCGATCAGGTGCCGGACAGCTGTGGAAGCGGCCGCGTAATCATCGATGCCGATGTAGGCGCACTCCTCGACATGGCCGCCCACCACCACCAGGGGGATGTCGATTTTTTGCAGGTGGTCCAGCTCTTCCGGGGTCAGTGCCATACAAAGGACCAGCAGGGCGTCGATCTGCTTGTAGACCATGGTCTTGCTGAAGAGCCGTTCCCGGTTGCTGCCGTGGCCGCCCAGATTGAACAGCGAGAGGTTGTACTGCCGGGCATGGAGTTCCCGGTCGGCACCCTCGATGGCCTTGGAGAAGAACCAGCGGCTCACGAACGGGGCCAGCACGCCTATGGTTTTGGTTCTCCCCGTGGCCAGCCCCGAGGCTGAAGAGGATGCCACGTAACCGAGGTTTCCTGCGACCTCCAGGATCTTCTCGCGGGTGGCCGGCGAAACCCTGGGCAGGCCCCGTACGGCCCGGGACACCGTGGCGGTTGATACACCGGCGGCGGCGGCAACGTCTTCGATACTGACTCCGTTATGGCCGCCCCGCTGGGATCTCTCTGTTGTGCGTGCCACGGTGTCCCCTCAATTACTCCTTGCAGCGTAAGGCTGTCCGCCCTGCGTTACCCCCAAGAATTCGTATTTTCGCATTCTGCGTGGATGCGGTGTTAACCGCGCAGGACGTAACCCGTTCTGTGACGGCTACCTCCGGTCCGGAAGTTTCCTGCGGAGGCGGATCATGCCGTAGAGCGCCAGGAGGGTTGCCAGCAACCCCAAGGCCCAGCCCAGGGCGGGTTGCGCCGTCACTTCCATCCAGACAGTGACCACCAGCAGGACCAGGGCCCAGAAGCCGAGGAACCCGATGATGATGTCGAAGTCCTCACCCGAACGGACGCGGCGGCGGGTGCTTCCCGCTCCCGGAGCCCGGGAGCGGGAAGCGTCGCCCATCACTTGACTGCACCTGCCGTCAGGCCGGCAACAATCTTGCGCTGGAAGACCAGCACCAGGATCACCAGCGGAATGGTGACGATGGTGCCTGCGGCCATGATGGCCGTGTAGGGAATCTGGTTCGGCTGCGCACCCGCGAAACTGGCGATGGCAACGGTAACCGGCTGGGTCCGTTCGTTCGACAGCTGGCTGGCAATCAGGAATTCATTCCATGAGGAGATGAACGCCAGGATCGCCGTGGTGAAGATGGCCGGAGCCGCCAGCGGCATGATCACCTTGCGGAACGCCTGTCCCTGCGTGCACCCGTCCACGCGGGCTGACTCCTCCAACTCCCAAGGCATTTCCCGGAAGAAGGACGTCAGTGTGTAGACGGTCAGCGGCAGGACGAACGAGATGTTCGGAATGATCAGCGCCTGGTAGGTACCCATCCAGCCGATGTTCGTGAAGAGCTGGAACAGCGGGGTGATCAGGGCAACACCCGGGAACATCGAAGCGCCCAGGATGAAGCCCAGCACCAGGTACTTGAACCGGAAGTTGAGCCTGGCAAGCGCGTACGCGGCAAAAACGCCGATGACGAGCGACACCACAGTGACAGTGACGCCGATGATGATGCTGTTCAGCAGCGCCTGGCCGAACTTGTTGCCAAACGATGTGTCGAAGGCAGTAAGGAAGTTGTCCAGCGTGACGTGGGTTGGCCACGGAGTGGTGTCATAGGTGAAGCCCACCTCGCGGAACGCCGTCACCACCATCCAGTAGGCGGGCGCCAGGCACCAGATCAGGATGACCGCGGCGCTGATGTACGTCCTGGCGCTGGCCCATTTCTCCTTGTTCTGGGCTGCCTTGCGTCCCTTGTCCTGCTGCGCCCGGAGAGACGCTGGGGCAGTTGCCGCGGTCATTTCTTCCCCTTACCGCTGGCGCCGCTCTGCTCCACCACGTTCGCTCCAAGGAACCTGACGAAAATGAAGGCGACCAGGAAAATGATGATGAATGTGATGGTTGACAGCGCCGCCGCCGAGTTGAATCCCTGCCTGATTTGATTGATCACCAGGATGGACAGTGTGGTGGTGTTGTTGGCACCGCCGGTGAGGATATACGGCAGATCGAACATCCTCAGTGCGTCAAGGGTACGGAACAGAATGGCGACCATCAGGGCGGGCTTGACCAGCGGAAGCGTGATCAGTCGGAAGCGCTGCCAGGCACTGGCCCCGTCCACCTTTGATGCCTCGTAGACCTCGGCCGGAATCATCTGCAGGCCGGCCAGAATCAGCAGGGCCATGAAGGGCGTGGTCTTCCACGTGTCCGCGATGATGACCGCCCACTTGGCAGGCCACTCACTGCCGGTCCACAGGATGGAGACATTGAAGAGCTTGTTGATGATGCCGTTGAAGTCGAACATGAACAGCCACAACTGCGCGGTGACGGCGGTGGGAATAGCCCACGGCACCAGGACGGCAGCGCGGACCAGGCTGCGACCCTTGAAGGTCCGAGCCATGATCATGGCCATCCAGAAGCCCAGGACGGTTTCAAACCCGACTGTCACCACGGTGAAGAAGAAGGTGGTGGCTGTTGCGGACCAGAACTGCCCGCCGAGGGTACCCGGAGGACAAGCCACGGTTCCACCGCCTTGGGCAGCACACTGCTGCCCCAGCCAGTTCACGTAGTTCTGGATGCCGGCCGCGCCGCCGTCCGTGAAAAGACCGGTGACGGGATCGAGTCCGGCATCCTTTTGGAAGGACATCACGATAGCGCTGATGATCGGGTACACGATCACGATGGCCAGCGCGACGATTGTCGGAGCCAGCAGCCAGGAAGCCCACCGGCCCTGGCTGGCAATCCTGTTGTCTTCGCCTACCCCTTTTGGTCCGTGATGGACCGGGGCGGCGCCCGACGCCGGCTGCTTGACCGGCGTCGGGCCCAATTCGGTAGCCATGGCTTTTTACGATCCTGCGCCGGCGGTCTCGATGGACTTCTGCATGTCGGAGAGCGCATCCTTGGCGGGCTTTTCACCCTTCAGCGCCGCGTAGGCGTTGTCCTGGATGGCCTTGGTGACTGCAGGGTAGAAAGGCGTTACCGGCCGGGGCACAGCATTCTCGATGGAGGTCTTGAGCACCGGCAGGTACGGCAGCTTGGCAACCAGTTCCTGGTCCTGGTACAGGTCACCGAGCACCGGGGCCAGCGAACCCTGGGTTGCGAAGAACTTCTGCTGCTCTTCTTCAACCAGGAACTTCACGAAGTCCAGGGACGTGGCCTTGTGGTCGGAGTAGACGCTGACGGCTGCGCTGTGGCCACCGAGGGAGGAAGCACCGGGACCGTCCTTGCCGGGGAGTGCTGCCATGCCGAGGACGTCCTTGACCTTGGAGGAACCTTCAGTGGTTGCCAGGTTGTAGACGTACGGCCAGTTGCGGAGGAACAGGAGCTTGCCGTCCTGGAAGGCCCGGCGGCTTTCCTCTTCCTGGTAGGTGATGGCTTCAGCCGGGATGTTGCCGTCCTTGAACGCCTTTACGAGGTTGTTCAGCCCTGCTTCGGCCTCAGGGGTGTTCAGGTTCGGCTTGCCGTCCTTGTCGAGAACGGATCCACCGGCGGAGTTGATGGCTTCCGAGGCGTTGACGGTGAGGCCCTCATACTGCTTGAACTGACCGGCGTAGCAGCCCATGTTGTTCTGCTTGGCGATGGAACACATGCCCATCATCTCGTCCCAGGTCTTGGGCGGTGTGGGGACCAAATCCTTGCGGTAGTAGAGGATGCCGCCATCGGAGGAGACCGGAGCTGCGTAGAGGGTGCCCTTGTAGGAACCTGCCTCGATGGTGGGCTCCAGCATGCCCTTGGTGTCGATGGCCATCTTGTCCTTGAGCGGCTGCAGCCAGCCCTTGGCAGCGAACTCAGCCGTCCAGACGACGTCCACGCTGGCTACGTCGTAGTCCGCGTTCTTTGCCTGGAAGTTCTGCACCAGGTCATCGTGCTGCTGGTCGGCGTTGTCGGTCTGCTCCTTGAAGGTGACCTTTTCGTCCGGGTGCGCGGCGTTCCACTTTTCGATCAGCGGACGGACAACGTTGCTGTTGTCCTTGCCCTGCACGTACGTGATGGGGCCCCGGCTGTCGAGGTTGGCTTCAGCGTCGCTGCCGCCGCCCGAGGTTCCGCCACCTCCTCCGCCGGCACAGGCGGACAGGGTAAGGGCCAGAACGCCGGCCGTGGCAACCGGCAGAAGGAATCTAGGGGTTTTCATTAGCTTGAAGCTCCTCGCTGAGAGACAAGTAAGTCGACAGTGCGGTTGTTGGTGAGGTTGATGTGGTGCCTGTCACACTAGTAAGGTTGCTGCCGTTGATGCAAGCGTTTACATCAAAAAGTTATCTAAGGGGAACCAAATGTCCAACCCGTCCGTTCCAGGCCCCCGGAGCAGCAGCCGCGAATGGTGGGCCGATGCTGTGGTCTACCAGGTCTATCCCCGCTCCTTCGCGGACGCCAACGGCGACGGAATGGGCGATCTCCGCGGCGTTACCGCCCACTTGCCGTACCTGGAGCGGTTGGGAGTGGACGCTGTCTGGCTCTCCCCTTTCTATAAGTCACCCCAGGCTGACGGCGGCTACGACGTGGCCGACTACCGCCAGGTGGACCCTCTGTTCGGATCGCTGGCCGACTTCGACAGCATGTTGCAGGATGCTCACGGGCTGGGCCTGAAGGTGATCGTTGACCTGGTTCCCAACCACACCTCGGACGAGCACCTGTGGTTCCGGGAAGCGCTGGCAGCGGCGCCGGGGTCCAACGAGAGGGACAGGTACATCTTCCGGCCGGGCAAGGACTCCGAGCCGGGGTCCGGGGATGGCAACAGGCCGCCCAACAACTGGAAGTCGATCTTTGGCGGCCCGGCCTGGACCCGGGTCACCGACACGGGCGGCCAGGACGGCGAGTGGTACCTCCATCTCTTCGACACCAAGCAGCCGGACCTGAACTGGGACAACGCCGAGGTCCAGGAAGAGATGCGCTCCGTCCTGCGGTTCTGGCTGGACCGGGGTGTGGATGGCTTCCGGGTGGACGTCGCCCACGGTCTCGTCAAGGAGGCCGGCTTGCCCGACTGGGACGGCGTGGCTGCCATGGTGGAGGGCACTGCCCCGCACCGGGACCCTCTGCTCCCGGGCGATGCCCCCGGCGCCCATACCGACGCCGAAGAACCGCACCGTGCAGTATCGCCGGTATATCCGCCGTCGCCCTTCTTTGACCAGGAAGGTGTCCACGCGATCTACCGCGACTGGCACAAGGTGCTGTCCGGGTACGGACCCGACCGCATGCTCGTGGCCGAAGCCTGGGTTGAACCGGCGGAACGGCTGGCCCGCTACGTCCGCCAGGACGAGATGCAGCAGGCATTCAACTTCGACTTCCTGCTGGCCGGGTGGGATGCGGAGCGGATGGCGGCAGCCATCGATACCTCCCTGGCCGCTGCGGCCACCGTAGGCGCGCCGTGCACCTGGGTGCTCTCCAACCACGACACCGTCCGGCACACCACCCGCTTTGGCCTGTCCGATCCCACATCCTTCCCTAAAGGCATTGGCCCGGACGACGAACAGCCGGACGCCTCCCTGGGACTGGCGCGGGCGCGGGCCGCCACCCTGGTGTCACTGGCCCTTCCCGGCTCGGCCTACCTGTACCAGGGCGAAGAACTTGGCCTGCCGGAGCACACCATGCTTCCCGCCGGGGCACGGCAGGATCCCACGTTCTTCCGCACCAGCGGCGCGGAAATCGGCCGGGACGGCTGCCGGGTTCCGTTGCCATGGACCGCAGGGGCTCCGGGCTTCGGATTCTCGGACCCTGCTGAGGACGCCGCGGAACCCTGGCTGCCGCAGCCGGACAGCTTCGGCCCGCACGCAGCGGACCTGCAGGACGCCGTGGAAGGGTCCACGCTGGAGCTGTACCGCGCCGCCTTGGCTTTCCGGGCGGCGAAGAAACTGGGTACGGGCAGCGTCGAATGGGCAGAAGCCCATTCACCGGAGAGCGGCCTGCTGGCCTTCACCAACGGGGACGTGCTGGTGGTTGCGAACATGGGGTTCGCCAGCGCCCCGGTGCCTGGCGGCTACGCCGTGGCGGTGTCCAGCGGGCCGGAACCGCGGGCCGAGTGGGCAGGCATGCAGGAGATTCCCGTGGACTGCGCCATGTACCTGCAGAAGACAACCACACTCAATCCGGGGAATGCCCAGGGCCGGCAGGGCTAGGCCCTGCCAGGCCCAGCTACGCCCACCCGGGAACAGTGCGTCAGCGGACCCGCTCGGCCCTGCCGAAGCGGGTCCGGGCCCCGGCGCCGATATGGATGAGGACAGGAGTCTTCCTGCCCACCACAGCGTCCAGGGCATCAACCAGCCCGGAGACTTCGGCGGCCAGGAGATGCGGCGCCACCCCCTGGCGGGGCAGCAGCCGGATCCTCAGCGTCGGGGTGCCCTTGACGTCGTAGGTGGTCACGCTGGACGAGGCGAGATCCGGGCGGCCGGCGAGCGCCTGCTTGAGCGCCTGTTCGGCCACTCCCGCGCCGATCCGGACATCGCCGGGGACTTCCCCGGGATCATATTCGGATGCCAGGAGGTTCGACCGGCCCTTACCCTGCTGGGCCACCCAGGCAACCATCAGTCCGATCAGGACCAGCAGGACCAATGCCACCACCATCCAGAGCCAGCTTTCCGTCCGGCCAGGGAACCGGGTGGCGTTGAAGGCGTCGTTGGCGGTGCTCCAGGCTGCCGCGGACCAGGAATGCCACCACACTGCGACGGCGGGAACGGTGGCCAGCAGGACCAGCAGGAGGCCAACAACCAACAGTTTCAGGCCGAGCAGCGTCAGGAGGATCCGGTTCAGGGCGGTTGGTGTGCTGTTCATGCTCCCACCACCCCGGACGGTGCCACGTTAATACGGACTTCAGGTGAGGGATCGAGCGCCATCTGCTCCACTTCCTCCCGGACGGCGGCCAGGACCGCGTCTCCATCGACGGGCACCCCCGACGTGGGCCGGACATTCACCATGACCTGGCGCTGCGAGACCACCACCATTACCTGCTCCGGCGTGACGTTTGCGGCCAGCCGAGCCCGGCGGGCCAGCGACGAAGCAATCACTTCATCGTCAATGACGACGGCGGGACGGCCGGATTCGAGCCAGCCCCCGGCGAGAGTGTGCCGGGCGCGGCGTCCCGGCGCCACGCCGTTGAGGAAGAAGACCAGTCCCACCATGGCAAGCACGGCGCCGATGGCACCCAACAGAAGGGGTGAAATTCCGGCGGGAAGCGTCGTCAGCCGCTCTGCGGCGACTTGAGGTTCGATCAGCCAGGGCGGCTGGCCAATGGCGTGCACCGCAGCCTCCAGCAGTCCGTACCCGGCCAGCGCCATGACCACCACAGCGGCAACGATGGCGACGCCAGCACGCGTCGAACGTGTTTCCCGGCGCACGATCCTGGCCATGTCCGGGCTCCGGCCATTGTGGCGACCGCCCCTGCCGCCGCGGGCGTCGCTGCCCCGCGTTTCCACGCTGCTGCTCACTGAACCCGACCTCCCTCGCTGATCCTTGCCCCGCTGATCCTGATGTCCACCCGGCTCAGGCTTGCTCCGCTGAGCTCGGTCACCGTGGCCAGGATGCGGGCCTTGGCCTGCACCGTACGCTGCCAGATGGAACCGCCCACCAAGTCAATCCGCCCCTGCTCCATCGCCGCATGCAGCGGGGGGACCCTGATAGGCGTGACAAGCGACAAAGCCAGCAGCCCGTCGTCGTCCGCCCAATCGGCACGGACGTCCTGGGCGTCAACGCCGAACTCGCGGGCCGCCGCGGCTTTAGCGAGGCTGGTCAGCGCCTGCGTGCTGATCCGGTTATGGCCGTTGAGCGCCTGCCCCGGCACTGCCGGCGCCGGCGCGCTCATGACGATGAACGCCGGCCTGTGATGGCGTCAAGGACGCCGCGCAGGTCCAGCTTTCCTTCCGCGGCACGGCCCAGGAGCGCTCCGATGGCCATGAAGAGCAAGGAGACGAGGAAGCCCCAGAGGCCGAACTGCAGGGACATGAAAGCAACAAAGGCACCCATCGCGATGCCTGCCACAGTGAGGTTCACAGCAATGCCTCCCTTTCCGGAGAGCCGGAGACTGCCGGTTTGACGGGCGGCGGCACGTAGACGTCGGTGACCTCCACGTTCACCTCAATGACCTGCAGCCCTACGAGTTCCTCCACGGCCCGGTAGACCGCTGCGCGGACCTGGTTGGCCAACGAATGCAGGGGCGTGCCATAACTGGCAACCAGGCTGATGTCGACAGCCACCTGCGTTTCGCCGACTTCCGCCCGGACTCCCGTGGCATGGTCGGTGCTGCCCACGGCGTCCCGGATGGCACCCAGCGCCCGGGACGGGCCCGAGCCAAGGGAGTACACGCCGGGTACCGCCCTCGCGGCGATACCGGCAACCTTGGCCACGGCGGTCTCGGAAATGACGGTGCGGCCCGGCCCGGGCACCGCGGCGGGAACCGGCACGGCCCCTCTGTGGACACCCGGGGTGGGTTGTGGGTTCTGGTATTCCATCAGGCACTCCCCCTTCTTTTGTTTCCAACCCTATCCCCAGCCTGCGGTGATGTGCTGGAATCGCTCCGCAGCAGGTTGCACCGGAATCGCCCCGGATATCGGTGCCAGACCGGAAAACAGTCAAGCGGGGCAGTTAAAAGGCCCAGGCGGGGAGGCCCCCAAGGACATCCCCGCCTGAGCGGTGCCGCCTGAAGCAGGCGGCGGAGCGGCAGGTGCCGCGGTCTTTTACTTGTAGTGGCCTTCGCCGCCAACGCGCTTGTTGGTGGGCAGGTAGCCGAGCGGGCCAAGGCCGTTCTGGCCGAAGCTGCGGTCCACCTGGGTCACGCCGTTCTTGAAGTTGATCTTGACGGTCGGGGACAGGGAGCCGCCGCGGACGCCGTTGACGTTGTCGATGAACGACTGCACCAGGCCGTTGGGCTGGACGTAGTGCGAGTAGGCCTGGAACTGCCGGCCGTTCTGCTGGCCCGAGATGGTTCCGCTCGGGTTGTTGGCCGGAAGGTTCAGGTCAGTGGGTGAGCCGAGCGCCAGGCCGCTGTTGTTGACCGGCTGGTAGTCGGAGCGGATGCCGTCGCCAACGAAGCCGTAGACACCGTCGGGACCACGCATGCCGTCCGCGTAGGTGAACTGGTGGCTGATTGTGTACAGGTAGTACTTGTTCTTGCCGTTCTCATTCTGGATGAAGATCTGCGGGCGCTCAGTCTGGTCGTTGACGCAGTTGGCGGACAGGATCGGCGGCAGGAAGGACCACTTGGTGAGGTCCTTGTTGTCGGCGACGGCCAGGCCCACGTTGGCGGTCTGGTAGTGCGCGCCGGTGTTCTGGACATCGGTCAGGCTCTCAGCGTGCGGATCACCCGGCTGGTAGCCCAGGTCTTCGCCCTTGCACTGGTAGTCGCCGCGGTTACCTGCGGTGTTGCCTTCAAAGACCATGTAGGTCTTGCCCGGGTGGGCCGGGTCAGCAAAGGTGTACGGGTCGCGGAAGGCAAAGCCCGGGTTCTGGGCCTTGTTCTGGTACAGCTTGCCGTCCGGCTCCAGCAGCTTGGTGTGCTGGAAGCCGTCGAACGTCACGCCGTTCTTGTCGGCATGGATCTTGCCCAGTGCCTTGGCGATTGCCGCGTCGGGAGCGATTCCGCCGCCTCCGGCGTTGCGCTCTGCCACATCGTGGAACGTGGTGGCGGTGTAGAAGACGTTGACCTGGTTGCCCTGCATGAGGCGCGTGGAGCCGGACCATTCGGTGTTGCCGATGGACGTGTTGTCCAGGAACAGGTGTCCGCCGTAGTTCCACTTGTCCTTGGCCGGATCGGCGTTGGTCTTGCGGAAGAAGTATCCGATGCGGGCGTTCCAGTGGCGCTGATCGAAGCCGTAGCCTGCGTGGCGGTCGGCCACCAGGGAGAAGATGACGTCGTAGCCCTTGTAGCTGATCTGGTTGGCGTTTTCATCCGTCAGGGACCAGGTGTCCCAGACCCAGACGTCGTCGTTCATGTCGGGGAAATCCTCAGGGATTTCCGGCATGGTGACGTCCGGGCTCATGGAGTTCTGGCCCGGCGCAACGGAAGGGTTGCTCTGCGCCATGATCTGCTTGGCGTCCGCACGGGTCCACTTCGAGGTGAAGTCCGACGCCGGGTCAACAGCCTGCTGGGTGTGCTTGGTGGGGAGGGGGAAGCCGGGCGTAGGCGACGGGAGCTGCTGGGCGGCCGGCGGGTCAGCGGGTTCGTTGGCCTGCGCCGAGGGGACGGCCAGGAAGGCCGAGGCAGCAACAGAGGCCGCCAGGGCTGCGGCGGCGGTCCGCCACCGCAGCTTCCGGGGTGATTGGGGGTGCTTGTGCATTTTTGCTCTTCTCGCGGAGTTCAAACTGTTCGTGGAAGACGGGCGGATGCCCTGGTTCCCCGCACTCCGGCGGATCCCCCGGCGACACGGCAGGCGTCGTCAGGGACGCCTTTGTAACGGGGGCGGGACCTGGGTGGAGTCCCGAAGCGGGCCCTGGCGACATCGGGGCGATGTCCGGGCCGGTGTCAACGCTAGGCAGGGCCTGGAGCACATGACAAAACGTGTGTCGGCGCTCGAAAACCTAGTTCGACTCATTTATGCAAGCGCTTACGCAATTCAAGGCGCGCGCGTGCCACAACGATTTTTCACAGTCAAATGTTTCAGATGTCTGACAAATCCTTGTGCGGTACCCCTGTCACGGCGGACACGGCAGCCCCGGCCCGCGGGGGCAGCACGAGGGTGGATAGAGTGGTTCGGCGCCAAAGACAGGTAGCGGGCACTCATGCCGCATTAACCCAGCGAATATATTTTGGGAGCAGTCGGCCAGCCAGAGGCTGGGATGGCAGACAACAAATGCCCGTTCCGGTTTCGATCGGGCCATTCCGGGTAGGGGGTGGGCCGGCAAGCCGCTGTTCTGAATCGAGTTATTCGCATGGAACGATTAATGCAGCGCGCCCCGAAAGGCCAGGCTCTGCAAAAAGCCCCTCCACCGGCCAAAGGCCGCTGGAGTATGCCCACGTTTTCCGGGCGCCGGCTCCGGGAAACATTCAAAACCGGCCGGACCGCTGCCACCGCGGCGGGAACAGCTTTGCTGGTCCTTTCGACTTTTGTCAGCACTGTAGCCCTCGCCCCGGCCGCCCATGCGGCCGACCCCGTGGTGGTCACCCTGACCTTCGATGACGCGCATGCGGACCAGCTCGGTGCCGCGGCGTATATGAATGCCAAGGGCCTGAAGGGCACGTTCTATGTTCCCTCCGGCTTCCTCAATGCTGATGCCGCCTACATGTCAACGGCCCAGGCCCTTGCCCTGCAGTCAGCCGGCAACGAGATCGGCGGCCACAGCGTCACCCACGCCGACCTTGCGTTCGCCGATACCGCTGAGGTCACCCGGCAGATCTGCAATGATCGGATCAGCCTGAGGGACCTGGGCTTCCGCATTACCAGTTTCGCCTATCCGTACGCCTCGTCGACTCCGGCCATCGAAGGCATCGCCAACACCTGCGGCTACAACAGCGCCCGGGGCCTGGGCGACATTGCCAGCCACATCGCTGGAACCGAAACGTTCCCGCTGGCCGAGACCATGCCTCCTGCGGACCCGTTCCTTACGAAGGCGCCGGACCAGATCGACAACACGTGGACCCTCCAGAACCTGGAGGACCTGACCCTCAAGGCCCAGCCGGGCGGCGGCTGGATGCAGTACACGTTCCACCACATCGGCGTGGACACAGAACCTCTTTCCGTGACCACCGCAAACTTCCGGGCCCTTATCGATTTCCTGGCGGCTGAGCAAAGCGCCGGGCGGGTCATCGTCAAGACGGTGGACCAGGTGATCGGCGGCGCGGTCAAGAACAACACCGCGGGGCCGCAGCCGCCGGCGCCACTGACGTCAGGCAACCTCATCCGGAACCCGGGCTTCGAAACAGCGGGCCCCATTGCCGGGGATGCCCCATACTGCTGGGTTCCTGGTGGATTTGGGACGAACACCTACACCTACAGCACGGTGACGGCAGCCCACACGGGCACCGCCGCCCAGCAGGTGGTGGTGTCCTCCTACCAGAGCGGGAACGCCAAGATCCTGCCCCCGCAGGATACGGGTCAGTGCACCCCCACCGTGACACCGGGGCAGCGGTACTCGATGTCTGCCTGGTACACGTCGACGGCCAACACCCAGTTCGAGATCTACTACAGGACCGGCACAGGTAGCTGGCATTATTGGACATCGAGCCCCTACTTCGGGCCAGCGTCAACGTTTACCCAAGCCACGTGGACTTCGCCGCCGGTCCCGGCAGGAGCCACCGCCATGACGCTGTCGCTGACGATGTTCAGCGCCGGAACACTCGTGACCGACGACTACAGCTTGACCAAGTATGTCCCCGACCCGGGGGCCTTCCAATCCATGGCGCCGGTGCGCCTGCTCGACACCCGGTCCAGCGGCGGCCCCGTCGGTCCAAAGGGAACGGTGTCGTTCCAGGTTGGTGGTAACAGCGGCATCCCCGCGAACGTTGCAGCCGTAACCTTCAACCTGACCGTTACGAATCCAACGTCCAACGGCTTCGTCACGGCCTACGCGTCGGGCACCACACGGCCCAATGCTTCCAACCTGAACTATGACACTGGGCAAACAGTCCCCAACAGCGTCACGGTTCCGGTGGGCGCCGATGGCAAGGTCACGCTTTACAGCGAGTCGACTGGCACCGCCAACCTGATTGCGGACGTTTCCGGCTACTACGCGGCAGGAACAGCTGTTGCAGGTGGAGCTTTCCGCCCAGTAGCACCGGCGAGGTTCCTGGACACCCGGAACACGGGAACCCCCGTGGCACCAAAGGGCAGCGTGTCGTTCCAGGTGGGCGGCAACAGCGGCATCCCGGCAGGCGTTTCGGCAGTGACCTTCAACCTCACTGTTGCCAACTCCACCTCCAACGGATTTGTCACCGCTTACGCCTCCGGGACGTCCATTCCCACGGCATCCAACCTTAACTACGACAGGGGCCAGATTGTCCCCAACAGGGTCACGGTTCCGGTGGGAGCGGACGGAAAGGTGTCGCTGTACAACGAGTCCACCGGTACCGCGCACCTGATCGCCGACGTTTCCGGTTACTACATGTCAGGTCCGGTAACCCTTCCCGGCATGTTCCAGCCGATTGCGCCCACCCGTTTCCTGGACACCAGGTCCGGCAGCCCGGTGGCCGCCAACGGCACCATCTCGGTCCAGATCGGCACGGTCAGCGGGGTTCCGGCAACGGCCTCTGCCACCATCTTCAACCTGACCGTGGCCAATCCGACCAGGAACGGATTCGTCACGGCCTACCCGTCCGGATCGTCACTGCCGAATGCCTCCAACGTGAACTACGCCGCCGGGCAGATTGTCCCGAACAGCGTCACTGTTCCCTTGGGACCGGATGGCAAGGTCAACCTCACCAACAGCTCAACGGGCACCACGCATCTGATCGCAGACGTCTCGGGATATTTCCTCTGACAGACGCAGGAAGCCAGTCACACTGAGCATATGAACTGCTCCCCGGCAGCCGGACCCATCATCAGGATCGGCAGCCGGGGAGCAGCCATGTGCGGGGCAATTACACGCTCAGGCGGTCATACGTCTGGCGCTTGTTCGCCAATCGGGCCGTTGAAAGCTCGGATGCGCGAACAATTCCGGGACTGACTCCCGGAACTCCAGAAGTCCACTACCAAAAGTGTGATTAAAGAAGAAAAGCACCAGTTCCGCAGAACTGGTGCTTCCCAGTGGTGGCTCCGACCGGCGTCGATCCGGTGACCTTTCGATTTTCAGTCGAACGCTCTACCAACTGAGCTACAGAGCCTAGGTGACACATCACCATGACCGCCGAAATTTCTTCCGACAACCAGAGCGACCCTGACGGGACTTGAACCCGCGACCTCCGCCGTGACAGGGCGGCGCGCTAACCAACTGCGCTACAGGGCCTTGCTTTTCTTGCTTCACAGTATCTCTACTGCTTTTTTCAAGGCTTCCAGCCTACCAGACATTTTTTGCCTGTTTGACCAGTTCCTTGCGTACCCCCAACGGGATTCGAACCCGTGCCGCCGCCGTGAAAGGGCGGTGTCCTAGGCCGCTAGACGATGGGGGCCAGAACCCGTTCGGAACAAAATAAAAGGCGTAAAGCGGGGCTTTCCGTCTTTGTCCTTTGCGTTTCTCCGAACTGGACTCAACAACTATAGGGCCTACTCTGCGATTATCCAAAATCGGCGAAAAACCCGTGCCTGAACATGAAGAACGGGCGAAGATGGACTGATGGATGCCGTCGCAGCGCTCAACGAGATCGCCTTCTGGCTGGAGCGCGGACGCGCTGCCACCTTCAAAGTCCAGGCGTTCCGGAAGGCCGCCGCCGCCATCAGCGCGCTGCCACCGGAAGAAGTGGCCGCGCGGGCGCGGAACGGCCGGCTGAAGTCGATGAAGGGCATCGGCGACCGGACTTTCCAGGTGATCCAGCAAGCGGTGGACGGATCCGTTCCGGACTACCTCGCCGACCTCCGCGAGAAGGGCGCGCAGCCGCTGGCCGCCGGCGGAGCCGCCGTCCGAAAAGCCTTGCGCGGCGACCTGCACAGCCACAGCGAATGGTCCGACGGCGGCTCCCCCATTGAAGTGATGGTTGCCGCCGCGGAGGTTCTGGGCCGGGAGTACCTGGCCCTGACCGACCACTCCCCCAACCTGACCATCGCCAACGGCCTTTCCGCCGAACGCCTGGCGAAACAGCTCGACGTGGTGGACGCCATCAACAGCGGCAACAGGAACGGCGGCCCGCAGGACGGCACGGTCCGGCTGCTGGCGGGCATCGAAGTGGACATCCTGGAATCCGGTGAGCTGGACCAGGACCCGGAACTGCTGGACCGGCTGGACATCGTGGTGGCCAGCGTCCACTCGAAGCTCCGCGCAGACCGTAAAACCATGACCGCACGGATGCTCGGCGGCATCCTGGCACCGCACACCAATGTCCTGGGCCACTGCACGGGCCGGCTGGTGGAAGGCTCGCGCGGTACGCGGCCGCAGTCGGAATTCGATGCCAAGGAAATATTCGCCGCCTGCGCCGAGAACAACGTGGCCGTCGAGATCAATTCCCGGCCAGAGCGGCAGGACCCGCCGGATGACCTGATCAAGCTCGCCCTGGAAGCAGGCTGCCTGTTTTCCATCGACAGCGACGCGCACGCGCCCGGGCAGCTGGATTTCCTCCAGTACGGGGCCGAGCGGGCCGAACGCAATGATGTGCCGCTGGAGCGGATCATCACCACCTGGCCGGTGGAGAAGCTCCTTGACTGGGCGGCCACCTGAACCTCTGCCAGTCAGTTACATTGCCGGCGTTGACGTGCTGCGTTTATTTGACGGCGTCGGCAAGTTTCTGCCGGAAATCGGCCTTGGTGGTGAGCGTCAGTTTCTCCCCGTTGAGGAAAAAGGTGGGCGTCCCGTGGACGCCTAACGCCTCGCCGTCGGCAATGTCCGCCAGGACGCGCTCTTCGGTTGCCTGGTCAGCCACGGCTGCATCGAACTGCGCCAGGTCCAATCCGAGTTCCTGAGCGTACGTGCGGAACAAGGGAGCCTGCGATTGTTGCTGCCCGGCCCACTGCGGCTGGGTGTCGAATAACCTGCTGGCCATTTCCTGGTATTTGCCCTGCTGGCTTGCGGCCTCGGCAGCGAGCGCCGCCTGGCCGGAGTTGGCGTGGGCAGCCAGCGGGAAGTGCCTGTTCACGAAGGTAATCCTGTCGCCAAACTCGGCTTTGAGCTCCTCCACTACGGGATGGATGGACCCGCACGCGGGGCATTCGAAATCCAGGAACTCCACCAACTGAGCTTTTTCCACCTCCGGCGCGGTGAGGCGGTAGCTGTTTTCCCGGACGAGCTGTTCGGGCCCCGGCGCCGGCGGGGCAGCTTTCTGCTCCTGATTTACGGCAAACACGGCGTACCAGGCCACTCCACCGATGACGGCGAGTGCCAGCACAATCCAGATCACTGTCCGGACGAGGCGTGCGGTATCACGGGGTGGGGCAGGGGTTGAGACCATGTTTGGCATCCTAGCCGAGGCAGGAAACCACCCCATCCCACGGCCGGCTCCACTTTGGCAGGAAGTTGGCCAGACGTGGCCGATTTCCGCCAGCCCGGGCCCGGCCTGCGCGACTAGATTGGGCTCATGCCCTCCACTACCCCTGTCAGCAGCCCCGCTTCGGCGTCATCGGCGGCCGCCCCGGTCAGGGCCCTGGGAATCGCTGCCATGGCGGTCACCGTGGTCCTGTGGGCTTCGGCGTTCGTGGGTATCCGCGCCATCGGCCCGCACTTCTCCCCCGGCTCCCTGACGCTGGGCAGGCTGGCGATTGCCGCCGTCGTACTCGCCGCCGTGGCGCTGCCGAAAATACTGAAAACGCGCCTCGTGCCGCGGGGCCGCGAGTGGTGGCCCATCCTGGCGTATGGGGTGATGTGGTTCGGTGGTTACAACGTGGCGCTGAATGCCGCCGAGCATGTCCTCGATGCAGGTACCAGCGCCTTGCTCATCAACGTCAATCCCATCCTGGTGGCCATCATGGCCGGCGTCTTCCTCAAGGAAGGCTTTCCGCGCTGGTTGCTCATTGGCAGCACCATCGCCTTCGCCGGCGTCGCACTCATCGCGCTGGGGTCCGGTGCGCCCGGCCGGCCAGAGGAAAGCGCGACGACGGACATGGCCGGCGTGCTCCTCTGCCTCCTTGCCGCGGTGCTCGCCGCAGTCAGCGTCATCATCCAGAAGCCAGTGCTGCGGAAGTTTCCCGCCGCCCAGGCCACGTGGTTCGGCATCCTGGTGGGCGCGGTATGTTGCCTCCCCTTCGCCGGGCAGCTGGTGTCCGAGGTGCAGGCCGCACCGCCCGCGGCCACCGCGGGGCTGGTGTACCTGGGGATCTTTCCCACAGCAATCGCCTTCACCACCTGGGCCTACGCGCTGTCGCTGGTGGATGCCGGAAAGCTGGCGGCCACCACCTACCTGGTCCCCGGAACTACGGTGCTGATTTCATGGCTCCTGCTGGGCGAGATCCCCACAGCCTGGGGCCTGGTGGGCGGGCTGGTGTGCCTGGTGGGCGTCAGCCTGACGCGCCGCCGGACCCGCACCCGCCGCGGCGGTGCCGGTGGCGCTGCCGGAGGCGTTTCCGCGCGAAACCCGGCCGTCCCGGGGGACAATCGGGACTAAAGTCGAGGTATGCCTGCAAGCCTTCCGCCCGGTCTCCCCATCATCCCGGAGGGCCCGCACGAACCGCGGGGTTTCACCATGTCCCCGGACGAGTTCGAGGCCGCCGTCTCCGACGCCCTGGACAGCATCCCCACGAAGCTGGCGCGGGCCATGGACAATGTGGCCGTCTTCATTGATGACGACTACGAACCGAGGCCGGGAGACGACCCGGACACCGTGCTGCTGGGCCTGTACGAGGGCGTGCCCCTGACTGAAAGGGATTCCTGGTGGGACGCCGGATCACTGCCCGACCGGATCACGATATTCCGTGAACCCATCCTCGAAATCTGTGATTCGCGCGAGGACGTCATCCACGAGGTGGCGGTGACTGTGGTCCACGAGATCGCGCACCATTTCGGCATTTCGGACGAGCGGCTGCACGAGCTCGGCTGGGGCTAGCCTTGTAGGCATGGGACACGACCACAGCCACACGCACGGAATCACCGCCACCGGGCGGCACCGCAAACGGCTGGTGGCCGTCCTGGCGATCACGCTGAGCGTGGTGCTGATCCAGGTGGCGGGTGCCATCCTGTCCGGATCACTCGCCCTGCTGGCAGACGCCGGCCACATGCTGTCCGATGCCGCCGGCGTCACGATCGCCCTCCTGGCCGCCTGGATAGCCGGCAGGCCCGCCAGCGACCAGCGGACCTACGGGTACCAGCGCGCCGAAGTCCTGGCCGCCCTGGCCAACGCGCTGATCCTGATTGTCATCTCCGTGGTGATCTTCACCGAGGCCATCCGCAGGATCGGATCCGCGCCCGAAGTCCACACCGACATCATGCTCTTCGCCGCCATCCTCGGCGCCGTGGCCAACCTGGTCTCGCTGCTGATCCTCCGCGGCGCCCATCAGGAAAGCCTCAACGTCCGCGGCGCCTACCTCGAAGTCCTGGGGGATCTGCTGGGCTCCTTCGCCGTGATCGTTGCGGCCGTGGTCATCATGTTCACCGGCTATCAGGCGGCGGATACTATCGCCTCGGTGGTCATCGCGCTGATGATCCTGCCGCGGGCGTGGAGCCTGCTACGGGATGTGGTGGACGTGCTGCTGGAGGCCAGCCCCAAGGGTGTGGAAGTGCAGATGATCCGCGAACACATCCTTTCGGTGGACGGCGTCACTGACGTACATGACATCCATATTTGGACCATCACCTCCGGAGTGCCGGTCTTTTCGGCCCATGTGGTGGTGGAGGACGGCGTCCTCAACGCCCGGGGCGCCGACCAGTTGCTGGACAAGCTTGTCACCTGCCTGGGTTCCCACTTTGACACCGACCACTGCACCTTCCAGCTTGAGCCGGCCAGCCACTCCGAACACGAGGAACGCCAGCACGCCTGACAACACGCCGCACAACCTGCGGCTGTAATGACACTGCTGTGATTAGTGTTATTGATGTGACAGCTGTTGCTTCTGTGCAACGGGTGACGTAACCTCGGACTGCTGGCGAGCAGCCGAGGCGTACCTCCGTGTCACCACCAGGACCTCACTCCCAGCCCCAACCGCTGCGAGGTTCCAGCCCATGTCGAGGTTTCTGCCTACATCGCTTTTGCCCGGGCTCCGGGCTGCGTCCGGCCGGAAAGCGGCAGTGCTGTGCGCCGCCGTCGTACTTCTTGGATCCTCAGGACTGCCCGCAGCGGCGGCCCCCGGCCCGCACCTCCCCGCCGCGCCGGCTCCAGCGGCGCCCGCCCTTCCCTCGCCTGAGGACATTGCTGCGGCGAAGGCCAGCGAAGCGGCAACAGTAGACCAGGTGGCCGCGATCGAACGCATCCTTGGGGACGCCTCGGACGCCCAGCAGGCGGCTTTCGCTGTGGCAATGCAGGCAAACAACTCCTACAGCGAGGCACTGGTGGAGCTGCAGCAGCGGTCGGAGGCCGCGTCCGTGGCCGCCGCCCGGGCAGCAGCCGCGCAGGCGGAGCAGGACAAGACCCGCAAGCAGGTGGGACAGCTGGCCGGTGATCTCTACCGGAACGGCGGCCTGAACCCTACGCTCGGGACACTGGTCAGCGGCACCGGCGAAAGCCTGCAGCAGGCCGCAACGCTCCAGGCGCTGTCCGCCGGCCGCAGCCGCGCATTCGAGGCGGCCGATGCTGCTTCCACCGCATCGCAAACCCTGACGGCTGCGGCAGGAGACGCCACAAAGGCAGCTGATGAGGCGGCCCGGACCGCCGAGGTACGGAAAACCGGCGCCGAGCAGGCCAACGCCGCCCAGGCCGCGGCCGTGGCGGATGCCCGTGCCCGGCGGACCGTCCTGGTGGACCAGCTCGCGCAGTTGCGCAACACGACCGTGGAGCTCGAATCAGCCCGGGTGGACGGGCTTGAACGGCAGCGCGAGGAAGCGCGCCTGGCTGCCGTCACGGCGGCGGCGAACGCAGCAGCCGCCACACCCAATTCCCAGGGCACCGTACCCCCTGGTGAAACAGGAGCCAACCAGGGCGGATCATCGCCCGCGCCCGCAGCCGTGGCCCCAGCTGCCCCGGCCCCTGCTCCGGCGCCCGCTCCTGCGGCACCGGCGCCCGCCCCCGTTGCACCCGCTCCGGCGCCTGCACCCGCTCCTGCCCCAGTCCCTGCACCCGCCCCCGCTCCTCCGGCTCCTGCCCCGGCTCCCCCGGCTCCTGCACCCGCGCCAGCTCCCCCAACTACCGGCGGCGCCACCCTCGAAACGGCCATCTCCGTTGCGCTCGGCAAGGTGGGTTCGCCGTACTTCTATCAGTGGGGCGGCACGGGACCCAACGGCTTCGACTGCTCGGGGCTCGTGCAGACAGCCTTCGCTGCCGCCGGGAAGTACCTTCCCCGGACCGCCAGCCAGCAGTACGCTGCCGCTCCCGTCCACGTACCCCTCTCGCAGGCCCGCCGCGGCGACCTCCTGGTGTGGGGCTCCGGACCGGATTTCTACCATGTGGCCATTTACCTGGGGAACGGCCAGGTGGTGCAGGCACTCAACCCGCAGGAGGGAATCGGCGTCACCCAGCTCAGTGCCATGGCCGGGATGCAGCTGCATCCCTATGTAGCGAGGTACTGAGCACCCACGCAGGGGCGTCACCCGGTCAGCTGAGGACGTCCTTGGTGGTGAACCGGGCGTAGGCGAGCGCACCGAACACGGCGATGTAGCCGGCCTGCAGCAGCGCGTTGCTGCCGAATGAATCCCAGAGGACCGGCTGCCGGAGCATGTCGCCAAAGCCCAGCCAGTAGTGGCTGAACAGCCACGGGTGCAGCCACTCCAGCTGCGGCAACTGGTCGGCTATCTGCGACACCACGGAAACCACCACCGTGGCTGCCATGGCCCCTACCGGAACCACCGTCAGCGTTGACAGGAACAGTCCGATGGCCGACAACCCGGCCAGGGACACCGCCATGTACGCCGCGATCAGCAGCATCCGCACCGCGGCCTCCGGCGGCTGGATCACATCACCGGACAGCAGGGTGACAGGCCCCACCGGAAACAGCGCAGCCCCGATCGCGGCGCCGGCCAGCGCCACGGTCAGGGGCGCCACGATGCAGAACGCGAGCGCCGCCGCATACTTGACCAGCAGAAGCCGCACTCGCCCGGCGGGAGCTACCAGCAGGTACCGCAGCGTGCCCATGTTCGCTTCGCCGGCAATGGTGTCGCCCGCCACGACGCCAATGGTAAGCGGCAGGAACAATGGCACGGAGACCAGCATGGCGGTAAAGGCAACGAACAGCCCGTTTTGCGTGATGCGGTCCAGGAATGCCGGTCCCCGGCCGGAAGGGACGCCGGAAGAGAGCCGCACGGCCACCGCAATAAGGATGGGAATTGCCGCCAGGGCCAGGAGGAGGGCCCACGTGCGCCGGCGACCAAACAGGACCTTCAGTTCGGACTGCATCAATGAGAGCCCGGACCAGCGCGGCACGGCCACTTTCTGTGTTCGGGCCGAACCGGGGATGCCTGCCGGGATGCTATTGGGCAACGTCGAACCCCTCCCCGGTCAAGGCGACGAAACGGTCTTCCAGGCTTTCGCGTTCGACGGCGAATCCCCGGACCCGGACCCCGGCCGCCACCAGCTGCGCCACGATGTCCTCCGCAAGGATTTCCCCGGACCTGGCCTGCGGGGACCCGTCAATCCGTGCTGAGGAGGCACCGGAGGCAGGCACCAGGGCAGCCAGTAGGGTTTCCCCTCCCGGCTGGGCATCGCCGGCCTTGCAGTCCAGTCCCAGGCCCGCCAGCACGTTCCGCGCCTGTCCCCCGTCCGGCGTGAGGAGGCGGACCCTGGCGCTGCCGGCCCGGCGGAGTTCGGTGAGGGAACCCTGGGCCACCAGCTTCCCGGCGCTCATGACGGCGGCATGCGTGCACATCTGGTCCACCTCGGCCAGCAGGTGGCTGGAGACGAAGACGGTGGTGCCGTTGTGTGCCAGGGAGCGCACCAGGTGCCTGACTTCCCGGGTGCCCTGAGGGTCCAGCCCGTTGGTGGGCTCGTCCAGCACCAGCAGGTCCCGGTGAGACAGCAGTGCGTTCGCAATCCCCAGGCGCTGTTTCATGCCCAGCGAATAGGCGTGCACCCGTTTGTTGGCGGCATGGGCAAGGCCCACCTGGTCGAGTGCGCGGTCCACCCGCGCCCGGCGGGTTGCCGGCACCGTGTGGCGCGTGGCAGCATCCAGCCGGTGCAGGTTCGCGGCCCCGGACAGGAACGGGTAGAACGCCGGCCCCTCCACGAGTGCCCCCACGCGCGGCAGCACCTCGTGGAACCGGCCCGGCATCTCCATCCCCAGCAGGTTCACCGTCCCGGCTGAGGCCGACGCCAGGCCCAGGAGCATGCGGATGGTGGTGGTCTTCCCGGATCCGTTCGGGCCCAGGAAGCCGAACACGGAGCCGGGCGGCACTGCAAGGTCCACGCCATCCACGGCCACTTGGTGGCCGAACTTCTTGGTCAGCCCATGGGTCTCAATGGTCAGCCCGTAGCTTCTTTCCGGGTCCGGAGGGCCCGGGTTCACGGGGCCGCCGAAGCGGCGGCCTGCAGCCTGTCCGGCGGAACCATGCCCGCGAAGACGCGGCCGTCGTCGGTGATGAGCACGTTGAGCAGCGCCGAGGAAACGAGCCGCCCGCCGGGAACGACGACGGCGGCCTGGGCCAGCAACGGATCCTCCAGGAAGGAATTGGCGGCCGGTGCGCCCGCTGCCGCGGCAGGCAGACGCAGGATGGTTTCCCAGCCCTGCCCGGTGACTGAAGGATGTTCGGAGCCCTTACCGTCGCCGGCGGGGTCACCGAAATTGTGACCGCCGGCGATGTGTCCGCCGTAGGTCTTCTGCCCGGGGTCGGGCACCTGCAGTTCCTTCACAGTGCTGCCCGGAGGCGGCGAGAACGTGAACAGGGAATCGTCCGGCCTGTCCAGGGACAGGGCGGTGAACCCCAAGCGGAAGGCCGGCGTTCCGGCGCCGCGCGCTGTGACCTGGACGGCGAGGGGCATTCCGGTTTCGCCGTCCACAGCGATGGCCACCTGGCCCACCAGGGTGGCTTCGGACCGGGGTTCAAGCAGCAGGTTGTAGGCCGCCCTTCCGGCAACCTCCACATCGGCTCCCACTGTCACGGCGGTGGTGGGGTCCACTTTCTCCAGCAGGTGCCGGGCGAGGTCCTCCGGCGTCGGCATCATGGATTCCGACGGTGAACCGGGCTGCGCGGGAGTGGCGGGATCATCACCTTGGGCCTGTGGCGCGGCGAGCGGCAGGTCGGCGGCGCGGGCCGGCAGGGTCAGATGGGCGGCCGAGTTGTCCTTGGAGGAGTAGAACCAGACGTCGCCGTCCCGGCGGATGAGGTCGCGTTCGGCAAGCTTGTCCACTACCTGGATGCGGGCTTTGGTGGTGCCGTCCATGTAGACGCGGGCGGTGTGCTGTCCGGAAAGGAATTCGACTACGGACGCGGCGCCTCCGGCGGACGCGGGGTCGGAGGACGCACCTGTGGAGGGCAGGGCGGGCAGCCCCAGGTCCGAGGACTGCTCAATGGTTCCGGAGAAGGCCTGGGGGTGGTGCGTGGCTGCCAGGGCCAGCACGTCTGCGGGCGTCTTTTGCGGGAGCGGGTCACCGGCGTTTGCGGGCAGGGTCCCTGCGAGCGCGGCGGCGGCGATCACCACCGGCGCTGCGAGGGCAGGCAGCCACCGCGGCCAGTGGCGGCCGCTGCGGCGGTTGCCGTGCAGTTGGAACGTTGAGTCGGTGCCCTTGGCGGATCCCGTGGTCTCGGAGCCCATAGCTCAAGGTTACGCCTGTCCGCGTCCCGCCACACGGGCTGTGCGGGCCGGCTCCGGGAAGTGACGCCACCGACGCTGTGCCGCGACGGAACCGGGCAGGAAAACTACGAAGGCACGATGGTTCCAGCGCCGCCGTCCACCGTGATTTCCTGCCCGGTCGAAATCCTTCCGGTGGCGTCTGGCACCCCCACTACCGCCGGGATCCCGTATTCGCGGGCCACCACGGCACCGTGCGAATTGGCGCCACCCATCTCCATCACCAGCCCGCCCGCGGTGAGGAACAGCGGAGTCCACCCGGGATCGGTGGACGGCGCCACCAGGATCTCACCCGGTTCCAGGTGCGCCCCCACAGGGTCCAGGATGACCCTTGCAACTCCCGTGACCGTTCCGGCGGAAGCCGGGCTGCCAATCAGGGCACCTTCGGCGATGCCGCCGGCAGCCGTTTGTGCCGCCTCCGGCTCGGTCCCGTCGGAGAGCAGCACCCGGGGAATGTGCCGCCGCCCAAGTTCCCTGTCATAGTCGGCCCGGCGCTCCGCCACCAGTGCGCGCAACCGTTCCCCGGTTTGGCCAGGGCCGGTTACCGCGCCAGCTCCGGCGGCCACGTCCAGTGCCTCGCTTACCTCAGCGAAGTCGAGGAAGAAGATGTCCTCAGCCTGGTCAAGGGTGCCCGCCGCCTCGAGGTCCGCCCCCACATGCTGCAGCTGCCGGCGTACCTCTGCCAGTCCGAGCACCAGTTGGTATTTGGGCAGTTCCCGGAGTCCGGCGAAAAGCCGGGCCCTGCGCAGCGCAGCGCGGACCAGGGCTCCCCGGATCCGCCCCCGGATGCCTGCTTCGGCAGCCAGCCGTTGCACCTGGGCCTCGGCAGCTTCGGCGGCGTTGCTGAACTGGACGTCGGGTGCGAGGTCCGGGTCCTCCAGCCGGAGGTAGTTCGCCAGGACCCCCAGGATATGGGCGGGGTCGTCGGACCAGCGGGGCATGCCGACGTCGATCTCGGCAACGGCGCGGTGGCCGTACCTGTCGAGGAACCTGCTGAGCCCGGCTTCGAGCCGTGGCGGAAGGCCGCCGTCCCGGTTGGCCGCTCCCAGCGCCGCGGCGCCCTTCCCTGCCAGGAACGCACGCGACCCAGGATCATCCCGAATGGCCGCAGCCAGCCGCCACAACTCCAGGTCCATGTCCGTGGTGACGTTGTTGGGCAGCCCGCGGAGCACACCCTGGAGGTCATCCCATCGGTTTCCGCCGAGCAGCTTTCCCGCTACGCCCAGCATGCCGAACCCCAGGGCAGCGAGGGGCAGGATGGCGGGAACGATAGTGAACAGCCGCCGCTGCAGGAGGCCCTCGGCGTGCGCCAACCGGTCCTTGGCTGTGGGTCCGCCCTCTGCTTGCGCCGTAGCCCCCAGGTCGATTTCGAGGGCGGCTTCGAAGTCCCGGGTGAACCGGTCAAGGCGCCGGAGCGCGGCCTTCGGGCGGAAGATCCCGCGGAGCACTGCTTCGGGCACACCGGCACGGGCTGCGGCGGGCAGGATGCGGCGCAGCAGCGGCAGGGGCGTCCGCAGCGTGATGCCGAACGAGGGGTCGTCGAAGAGCCGCCGCATCACTGTCGCGGAGCGGGCTTCCATGACGTCGAACACGCGGGGAAGGATTGCCCGGCCCACGGTGCTGCGGATGGGGGTGGTGAAGTCGATGAAGATCCGCTGCCCGGCATCGGCGTACGCCGGCGGTCCCTCGCGGGGATCAGTGACGGGAATTTTCGCTGTCCGTGCCACGGATGAAGCAATCTGCCGGATGGCGGCCCGGCCCATCGGAGTGATGGGCCGGGTCAGGCCCTGGGCGAGGCTGAAGCACAGGTACGCCCGGGTCCCGGGGGCGCCGTCCCGGCGGCCGGGAACGGGATACAGGGTGGTGATGGGCCGGGACTGCGTGAGCCACAGCGCGCCGCCGCGGCTGATGGCCCATTCGAGGTCCTGCGGCGCTCCGAAATGCTGCTCCGCTTTCAGGCCAAGCCGGGCCAGATCCACGGCTTGCCTGTCGGTAAGGCAGAAGCCGGCGTGGTCCATGGCGTCCACAGTGTGGGTGCCGCCGCCGGGCACGGCGAGGACGGCGATCTTCTTGTCGCCTTGCCGCCGCTCCACGACGCGACCGGCCGCTGGGTCCACCACAAAGTGGTCCGGATCGACTGCGCCGGACACCACGGCTTCCCCCAGGCCCGGGCTGGCGTCGATGACGGCCTCATTCCGGCGGCCCGTTATGGGGTTGGCGGTGAACAGCACCCCGGCCGTCTCCACGTCCACCATCCGCTGCACCACCACCGCCAAGGCCACCTCGGCAGGATCGATGCCCAGGCTTGCCCGGTACGTGGTTGCCCGGTCGGTCCACAGCGACGCCCAGCAGTTCCGGACGGCTTCCAGTACCGCCGCGGCCCCAACGACGTTCAGGTACGTGTCCTGCTGCCCGGCGAAACTGGCAAAGGGCAGGTCCTCAGCGGTGGCCGATGAGCGGACGGCCACCGGCACGTCCGGCCCCATCTGCCCGTAGGCGCGTCCGACGGCGGCGCTCACCTCCGGCGGCAACGGGGCGGACACGACGGCGGCACGGGCCCTCGCGGCCAAGGCGGGAATATCCGGCGCGGGACTATCCGGCGCGGGAGTTTCCGGGGCGGGAATCCCGTGGGACGGAGGTTCCGGGGCTGCGCTGTCCCGTTGACCTGGCCCGCCCTGCGCCGTCCGCAGGGCCGCATGGACCGCTGCCAGCTCCGGATTTACCGCGCCCGGAACCCCGGTCACCAGGCGGTAAGCGTCCGTGGTGAGGCAGAAGCCCTCCGGGACGGGGAGCCCGGCGGACAGCAGTTCGCCAAGGTTGGCGGCCTTGCCACCCACGCGCACGAGCATTCCGGAGCTGAGGCGGCGCAGGTCCACCACCAGGTCCGCGCGGGAAGCGGCAGCCGGCCCGCCGCCCTGGGAAGATTCCGGATGCTGCATGATGGCGCCTCCACCTATCCGTAGCTGACGGGCCCGGCCGCGGCGGGATCAGGCGGCGTCGGCGTCGCCCAGGATGGGTCCGAACCTGGGCCTGTCGGCCAGGCGGGGATCCGCATGGTCCGGGACCACCATGACCGGCCCCTTGGCGTGGTGCAGCACGCCGTCCGATGTGGAGCCCAGGAGCATGCCGGTGAACCCGCCGCGTCCCCGGGTGCCGACGACCACCAGTTCGACGTGCCGGCTCTCCCCCACCAGAACGTCCACGGGCGAACCGTCCTTCAGTTCGGATTCGGCGTCAAGGCCGGGATAGTGGCTGCGCAGCCAGGCCATGCCGGCGTCCAGCGTGACCTGGATTTCGGCAAACAGCGCCTTGCGGTCCATGGGCGCGGGCACCCAGGCCAGAGAACCGCTGTACTGGGGAACGGCGCACACCACCCTCAGCTTTGCGCCGAGGCGTTCCGCCTGGTCCGCGGCGTCCAGGACCGCAACCCGGGCCTGCTCGGAACCGTCCACGCCCACCACCACCACGTTCTCCACGAGCTGGTGCCCGGACTTGGCCTGCTCGGCCAGGACGCGCCTGTCCTCGGTGGTTTCACCCAGCCGGTCCGAGCAGATGAGGGGCACGGTGACCGTGGGGCATTTCGCATGCGCGGGCAGGGCGCTGCTCACGGATCCCAGCAGCCGTCCCACAAAGCCGCCACGGCCGCGGGTCCCGAAGACCAGGAGTTCGGCGGTTTCCGACATTTCCAGCAGGACACCCGAGGCGTCACCGTTCTCCACTGAGGCGCTGACATCGATGCCGTAGCCCGCAACCTTCTCCATGGCCTGCTTCACGATGGCCTCCGCACCCTCCCGGATGACGGAATCGTCCACCGTGGCGTATCCGCCGTCCAGCCCGGAGGCAGCAAAGATGGGCACCGAGTACGCGGTCACGATGTGCAGCGGACGACGCCGGCGCTGCGCCTCGCGCGCGGCCCATACGAGGGCGCACTGGCCATGGTCGGAGCCGTCCACGCCCACGACGATTCCTTCGGGAGCGGCGGACGTGCCACCATCCCGCGCCGGGTCCGGATGCAACTCTTGTGCGCCCATGGGGCCGCCTCCTTGCGCTACTGCCTGATGTTCCGGCCATTCTGCCAGAAAGTGGAACCCTCTCCGCGCACCCCCGGACGGCTGCCGGAGACTTGCGGACAAGAACCGCTTCCAGTTCTCACTATTCCGCGTCCGAAGGACCATAGCAAGCCTGCTCAGGCCCGGAATCCACAGGTTATCCACAGTTTTTCCACACCCTGCGGGAAAGCGTGTTCAGCGCCTGAAGAATGTTTACGTTTTGGGCTATCCATGGGCGAATTTGTTCTGTAGTCTTCTGGACATTGTTGGTCCGGGACGCCGACAGTAACTTCCGTTCGACGGCTGCCCGGGACCACTGTGCGGCCTTGCATTTGGGGCAACGGGACCGCGCCCGCCGGCGATGACGCCAGCACCTGCAGAAATGTCGAAGGAGGGAAACAGCAGTGTCAAACATGCCTGGAAATGCCGGGACCGAACAGACCACCACCGTGATCATTGGCACCGGGCTGTCCGGACTCGCTGTGGCGGCCGAGCTGCGCCGCAGGGGTATCGACTCCATCGTGGTTGACGGCCTGGACACCTTCGGGGCCACGCTGCCAGCAGTCACCACCTCACTCCAGCGCATTGACACGGCGGATTCCGCGACGCTCCAGGAACGCAACGAGATCCTGCGCCACCTCCGCAACTACGCCGCCAGCCACGACGTCGATATCCGCAGCACCCGGGCCGTGCAGCTGACCCAGGTAGACGGCAGGCCGGAAAGCACAGCTGGCCCGCAATGGGAAGTGCACACCCCCACCGGCGTGCTGGTGGCGGACCATATTGTCCTCACCCGCTGCGCGCAGAGCCAGCTGCGCCGCATGATCAATGACTTTGGCATCGCTGTTGGCCGGAACCTCGCCGCAGCCATGCGTGCCATCGGCATCTACCTGGTGGGCGTGGGAGAGCTGCTCACGCCGTCGCCCAAGGAGGTGCTGCGCCAGGCCAAGACCGTGGGCCAGGCCATCTCCGCCAAGGTCAACCCGGACAGCACGGCCTTCCCGGCAACGGGCAGCCTGGCCATGCTGCCCTGCTAGCGGCCTGGCGAACGCGCCGGAGGCAGCAGCCCCCGGCGGCGTGGTTCCTACTCGCCGTCCGCTTCCTCATCGCCGCCGCCGGAAAGGCGGCGCCTGGCGATCACGGCAAGCGCAACCAGCAGGCCTACCGCAACCACCGCAAAAATGACGATGCTCCACTGGAACGGCTGCCCCGAGCTTGCCGGTTCGGCAGGCGCTGTGGCCCCGGGCTGGGCGGTGCCAGCCCCCGGAACGGCCCCGCCCGGCGTCGTACTGGCACCGCCTGTGGCCGCTCCGCCCGCCCCTTCCGCCGCCGCGGCAGCTGTGAACGTGAATGTCCCCTCGATGGGGTGCGAATCGGAGCTGACCACCCGCCAGGCCACCGTGTACCCACCGGCCGGGCCGCCCGGGCGCAGCTTCTGCGACGCCACGTTGTCCACGATTTCCACGCCACCATCAGCCCATTCGGCGCCGGCGGCATCCTTGACCGAGATTGACGCCCCGATGCCCAGCGGCTTGTTGTTGAAGGTCACTGAAACCTTCCCGGGTGGCACCGGGACTGACGCGCCCTGGGCCGGGCTGCTGGATTCTGCGGCGTCGTGGGCGGCAGCCGGACCAGCCAGGCCCAGCGAGGCGGCCAGGACGGCGGCTCCCAGCAGAAGGGCGCGGAAATGGCGGAAGGGACGCATGGTGCACTGCTCCTTGTGTTGGCTTCCTTACAGACTAGGTGAAATTGGCGGCCGTCCCGCCGCCTCCCCAATAGGATGCAGGTATCCCCACATCATTTCCCCGGAGGACTAATGCTTAAGCAAGGCTCTGCCCTGGACCGGTATTTCAAGATCACCGAACGCGGTTCCAACCTCTCCCGCGAGATCCGCGGCGGGTTCGCCACCTTCTTCGCGATGAGCTACATCGTGGTGTTGAACCCGCTCATCCTTTCCGGGGCGGACTCCAGCGGCAACACCCTCGGGTTCACCGCTGTGGCCGCCGTAACGGCCTTCGTAGCCGGCATCCTGACCATCCTGATGGGGGCATGGGCCAAGCACCCGTTCGCCCTGGCCACCGGCCTGGGCGTCAACGCGTTCGTGGCGGTCACCGTGGCCACCAACCCCGGCCTGACGTGGCCGGACATGATGGGCCTGGTGGTGCTGTCCGGCGTGACCATGCTCATCCTGGTCCTCACGGGCTTCCGCACCGCCGTCTTCAAAGCGGTGCCGGACGGGCTCAAGACGGCGATCGTGGTGGGCATCGGCCTCTTCATCGCCCTGATCGGCCTCGTGAACGCGGGCTTCGTCCGCCGCATCCCCGACGTCGCCGGGACCACCGTCCCCGTGGGCCTGGGCTTCGACGGCAAGCTGCTCGGCTGGCCCACCGCGGTGTTCGTGTTCGGCCTGGTGCTCACCATCGCCCTGGTGGTCCGCAAGGTCAAGGGCGCCATCCTGATCGGCATCATCACCTCCACCGTGCTGGCCGTCATCCTGGAAATGACCCTGCACATCGGCCCCAGCGTGCAGCCTGACAAGCCGTTCAACCCGCAGGGCTGGTCCCTGGTTTCCCCTGCATTTTCCGAGTGGGCTGCGCCGGATCTCTCCCTGATCGGCAAGGCCAACCCATTCGGCGCCTTCGAGCACCTGGGCTTCGTGGCCGCCACCCTCCTGGCCTTCGTCATCCTGCTCAGCATCTTCTTCGACGCCATGGGCACCATGGTGGGCCTGGCGAACGAGGCCGGCACGGTGGACGAGCACGGCAACATTCCCGACGTCGACCGCGTCCTGCAGGTGGATGCCCTCGGCGCCATCGTTGGTGGCGGCGCGTCCGTGTCCTCCAACCAGATCTACGTTGAGGCCGGCGCGGGCATCGGCGAAGGCGCCCGGACGGGCCTGGCCTCGATTGTCACCGGCCTGCTGTTCCTGGTGGCCATGTTCTTCACACCGCTTATCAACCTCGTTCCGTTCGAGGCCGTGGCACCGGCCCTGGTGGTGGTTGGCTTCATGATGGTGTCCCAGGTGGGCAAGATCGACTGGCAGGACTGGGGCATCGCCATCCCGGCGTTCCTGACCTTCGCCCTGATGCCGTTCACCTACTCAATCGCCAACGGCCTGGGTGCAGGCTTCATCAGCTTCGTGCTGATCCGGACCGTGCAGGGCAAGGCCAAGGAAATCCACCCCCTCATGTGGGCCGTGGCCGCAGCGTTCCTGCTGTTCTTCGCCATCGGTCCCATCGAGGCCGCCCTGGGCATGCTCTGACCTGCAGTTAGCCGGGACTCAGACAGGCGTGGTCGGCGCCTTTCCCTCGTCCCCGGATACGGCACGGGCCTTCCTCCTGCGGAGCCGGTCCAGCCGGTTCATCAGCGGTGAGGTGGTGGCGCCATGAATCACAATGGACAGCGCCACCACCAGGCCGATGAAGGCCCAGAGCCACTCAGCCTGGTCTGTGAACCGGCCCTTGCCCAGGGCATAAGCGAGGTAGTACACCGAGCCGATCCCCCGGATCCCAAAGAAGGACAGGGCGATCCGCTCGCGCGGTCCGGTCTTGCCGCCCAGCAGCCCCAGCCAGCCGGCCAGGGGGCGGACCAGCAGCAGGAACGCCAGCGCCACCAGCAGTTCCGGCCACCCGATGGGCACCAGCAATCCACGAGCAATGGCGCCGCCCAGGAGCACCAGGATCACCACCGTCATGAGCCGCTCCAGCTGCTCGACGTAGGAGTGCAGCACCCGGTGGTAGCCGTGCGTCCGTTCAGCGGCCCGGATGGTCACGGCGCAGACGAACACGGCGATGAAGCCGTACCCCTCCACCATTTCCGTCACCCCGTACGCCAGGAATGTAGCCGCAAGGGCCACGAAACCCTCCGAATGGTTGGACAGCCGCAGGCTTTCCGTCCGCGCGGAAAAGAACAGCCGGGCCAGCATCTTCCCGGTCAGGAAGCCCAGCAGCAGGCCGGCGGCCAGCCGCCACAGCACATCCAGCCCAAACCATTCGGGGAACCAGGCCGACGGTGATGATCCGGCCACGCTGATGGCGATCGCGAGGTAGACAAAGGGGAACGCGAGGCCGTCATTGAGTCCGGCTTCGGAGGTGAGTCCGAACCGCACCTCGTCCTCCTGGTCGGTTCCCTCCTCATCATCCGCGGGTTCGCCTACCTGCACTTCGGAGGCCAGTACAGGATCGGTGGGTGCCAGGCTCGACGCCACCAAGAGCGCGGCTCCGAGCCCCAACCCCAGGAACCAGAGCCCCAGCAGGGTCAGTGCCAGGATGCATAGCGGCATGGCGATCCCCAGCAGGCGCCAGGTGGTGGCCCAGCCGCTGCGGTTTACCGGCCGGTCCAGTGCCAGGCCGGCGCCCATCAGGGAAATGATGACGCAGATTTCGGCGAGGTGCAGCACAAAGTCGCCGTGCGCCACAGGGTCCGGATCGGGAAGCGTCGGGATGAGGGCAAACGCGGCCATGCCTGCACCGAGGAAGACCATTGGCATGGAAAACGGCATGTTGCGGAGCAGCTTTGGCAGCACGGCCGCAACGAAGACGGCTACTCCCGCAGCGGCAAACAGGATGTTGGGGGCTTCAAACACAGTGCTCTCCGGCCTTGGCGTGCTGGGCCTTCCGGCGCTGGCAAGGTGCTGAGGCCCCGTGGGAAGGTATTGAGCTCCACCATAGCCCCCATCCCCGCCCAGCTCCGGAGCTCCGGTCGAGATTGACGGGCGTCTGGTATGTGGCCTCCGATGATGCCACCGGCCTGCCGCCGTGGCGTGGCTTTTGCCCGGTTCTTGGATTCCAGACAGGACGACGGCGGTCCTGCTCGCTTTCGCGGCGGCCATACGGTGAGCTTGGAGCATGGCTTCCTCAAACCCCGACGTCGACACCCCGCCCAGCGCCTGGACCGGCAGGTTCGATGGTGACGGGCCGGAGCACCGGCGCTGGTGGCAGGCGGTGGAACCCTGCGCGGACGGGGCGGCAAGAGACCACCGTGGCACTCCGGGCGCCCCGGCTGAGGGCCGTCCGGCGGTCCTGCTGGGGTTCTGCAGCGACGAAGGAGTCCGCCGGAACAAGGGCCGCCCGGGTGCGGCCGCCGCCCCCGCCGCGATCCGCAAGGCGCTGGGCCCTTTGGCTTTCCACCTGGACCGGGCAGTGCACGACGCCGGCGACGTCACGGTCCCGGGCCCCGACCTGGAAGGCGGCCAGGCCCGGCTGGGCAGCGCCGTGACGGCCATGCTCGACGGCGGCCACCTGACAGTGGTGCTGGGCGGTGGCCACGAGACCGCCTACGCCAGCTACCTCGGCGTCAGCGGGTCCGGTGCCGTCCGGAACGGCCGCCGGCTGGGCGTCCTGAACCTCGATGCCCACTTCGACCTGCGCGACGAACCCGTTGCCAGCTCCGGGACGCCATTCCTCCAGATGGCCCGTGCGGAAGCCGCCGCCGGCCGCGAATTCCGGTACGCCGTCGTGGGGATTTCCGAAGCGAACAACACCCGGGCCCTGTTCGACACAGCGGACCGCCTGGGGGTCCGCTACCTGCTGGACGAGGACTGCGGAGCGGACCGGGTGGAGGCATTCGTGGCGTCCTTCCTCGACGGCATCGATGTCCTGTACCTGACCATCGACCTGGACGTACTTCCGGCGTCGGTGGCACCCGGCGTCAGCGCGCCAGCTGCCTTCGGCGTTCCACTGCCGGTGATCAGCGCGGTGTGCCGGCAGGTTGCCCGGAGCGGGAAGCTCCTGCACTGCGATGTGGCGGAACTGAACCCGGAGTTCGACCTTGACCACCGCACCGCCCGCGTTGCGGCACGGCTGGTGGGCACGCTGCTCCGCTGACCGGCCGTCCCACCGGGCCGCGTTCCAGTGCCGGGTTCGGGATCAGGCCTTGGGCAGGTACCTGCGTTCCGGCCGCCCCACCCCGTATTTCAGCCGGACCTCCAGCAGCCCTTCGTCGTGCAGGTACTCCAGGTAGCGGCGCGCGCTGACCCTTGACGTGCCCAACTGTTCGGCTACCTCGGCAGCCGACAGGTCGCCGTCGGCCCTTTTTAAGGCGCCTTCAACCAACCGCAAAGTCTCCACGCTGCACCCCTTGGGCAGCGGCCGCTGGGCCGTGGCGCTGTCCAGGCCGAAAACCCTGTTGACGTCCGACTGCTCGGCCACGTCCTTGGACGAATCGAGTCCGTGGTAAGCGCTGCGGTAGTGGTCCAGCCGCTCCTGCAGGTCAGCCTGGGAGAAGGGTTTGATGAGGTAGTGCACGATCCCGCCGCGCAGCGCTTTGCGCACCGTTTCGACCTCGCGGGCGGCGCTGATCACCAGCACGTCGAGCTCCGGCGCCACCTCCCGCAACCGGTGCATCAGGTCCAGGCCGTTGATGTCCGGAAGGTGGATGTCCAGCAGCACCAGGTCCGGCTGGAGGCGTTGGGTTTCGACGACGGCCTGGGCGCCGGTGTGCGCGGCGCCCACCACGGTGAAGCCGGAGGTGCGCTGGATGAAGCCGGCGTGGACCTTGGCCACCATGAAGTCGTCATCGACGATCAGGACCTTGATCATGCGTGTGCACCTTTGTTGAAGCGGGCGGTGAAGACCGCCCCGTTGTCGTTGGCCACTGCCAGGTCCCCGCCGGACCTGCGGCACACCACGCGGGAGAGGGCCAGCCCGAAGCCGCGTCCGCCCTCGCGCCGGGCATCCTTGGTGGTGAAGCCCTGCCGGAAGATGTGGTCCGCGGCGTCGGCGGGCACCCCGCGGCCATTGTCCCGGACCGTCACCACCACCTGATCCTCCCCGTCCTCCACCAGCACGCGGACGGCTGCCTGCGGGAGCCCGGAGACGGCGTCGAACGCGTTATCCACCAGGTTTCCCGCCACCGTCACCAGGTCCCGGGACAGTTCCTCATCCACGGGCAGCAGCGACGACGCCGGATCCAACTGGAGGGCAACGCCCCGCTCGGTGGCGAGGCTGGACTTGGCGATGAGCAGCGCGGCCAGGGCCGGGTCCTTGATGCTGCCCGTCACCTCGTCGCTGAGCCGGGTCCGTTCCACGGTTGCCCCGTTAACGAACTGGACCACGGAATCGTAATCGCCAATCTGGATCAGCCCCGAGATGACGTGCAGCTGGTTGGCGAATTCGTGCGCCTGCGCGCGGAGGGTGTCGGTGGCGGTCCGGGTGGTGCCCAGTTCCCGCTCGAGCGAGGACAGCTCCGTCCGGTCGCGCAGGGTGGTGACCGATCCGATCCCGCGGCCCCGCGACTGGATGGGGACCCGGTTCAGGACCACCAGCCGCTCCCCCACCAGCACCAGCTGGTCCGGAGCGGGCTGGTCGCGGGTAAGCACAATCTTCAGTGCCGGGTCCACCGGAAGGGACGCCAGTTTCCTGCCCACGCAGTCCGCGGGCAGGCCCAGCAATTCCCTGGCGCTGTCGTTGGCCACGGTGATCCGCTCGTGCGGGTCGAGAGCCACCACGCCTTCCTTCAGGCCGTGCAGCATGGCCTCGCGGTTCTCCACCAGGCCGGTGATCTCGCTCGGTTCCATGCCCAGCGTCTGCCGTTTGACCCGGCGGGACAGCAACAGTGACCCTGCCACACCGAGGACGCTGGCCACCCCCACGTAGGTGAGGAGATTGGGGACGGCGTCGCCCAGGCGCTCCAGCGTGGTGGGATAGTTGCGGCTGATGGACGCGATCCCGATCATTTTGCCGTCATCGTCCAGGACCGGAACGTGCGCGGACAGCACTGCCGTTCCGTTGGTGGTCAGCACCCCGGTCCAGGCCCTGCCCTCCATGACCCGGCTTTCGCCGAGGGCCAGCTGCTGTCCCAGCAGGCTGGGGTCCGACGCCGTCACCACGGTGCGGTCTTTCCGGGCCAGCGCCACCTGGGAGGAACCGGAGACGATCCGCACCGACTCGGCCACGGCCGGGAGGGCCGCACCACCCCGCGGTTCGGCCGCCGGAAGCAGCTCGCGGACGGCAGGGTTGGCGCCGAGGGCTTCGGCTGCGGACAGCGCCCTGCGCCCTTCCACGCGTTCGAAAGCTGCGGCGGACTGAGCCAGCGAGATGGCCACCACGGCCACCAGCACGGCCAACACGATCAGCAACTGCAGCACCAGGTATTGCCCCGCGAGGGACATGCCTCTTCGTCGAGTCACTGTGGTTGGTCCTTTTTTGGCTTCACGCGGCCACCGTTCCGGCCGCAATACGTGGGAACTATATCCCACCTGCGGCGCCACCGGAGCGCGGAAGAATGCGGGGTGGGACTTCGGAAACGTGAACGCAATGTACTTAACTTTCTCTGCGTACATAAGAGTGACCGGCGTCACGGCCGACCATAGCATCGGTTGCACCAGTCAGTCTTGCTGATCGTTTTTCATGAGAAGAGGAACCCATGCGCCAGATCCGCGCATTGCGAATTGCCGCCGTCGCTGCCGGCATCGCCCTGATGGCCACCGGCTGCGGTGCCACCGGCAAAAGCTCCACCGGCGCCGAGAGCTCCGGCTCCGCCGCCAAGCCCGTCACCGGACTCCAGATCATGGTCCCCAACACCCCGGGCGGCGGCTACGACACCACTGCACGCGCCGCCGCGAAGGTCCTCGACGACGAGAAGATCTCCACCAACACCGAAGTCTTCAACCTTGCCGGCGCCGGCGGCACCGTGGGCCTGGCCCGCGTTGTCAACGAAAAGGGCAACGGCGACCTCACCATGCTGATGGGCCTGGGCGTGGTGGGTGCCAGCTACACCAACAAGTCCGAGTCGAAGCTGACCGAGACCACTCCGCTGGCACGGCTGATCGAAGAGCCCGGCGCCATCATGGTCAGCAAGGACTCCCCCTACAAGACCATCGACGACCTCGTGAAGGCCTGGAAGGCAGATCCGGGTTCCATCGCCGTCGGCGGCGGTTCCTCCCCGGGCGGCCCGGACCACCTGCTGCCCATGCAGCTGGCAGGTGCCGTGGGCATTGACGCCACCAAGGTCAACTTCGTTTCCTACGACGGCGGCGGCGACCTTCTCCCCGCGATCCTCGGCAACAAGCTGGGCTTCGCGGCCTCCGGCGCCGGCGAGTACCTGAAGCAGATCGAATCCGGTGAGGTCCGTGTCCTCGCCACGAGCGGCGAGAAGCGGCTCGACGGCGTCGACGCCCCCACGCTGAAGGAATCCAACATCGACCTCGTCTTCACCAACTGGCGCGGCATCGTGGCCCCTCCGGGCATCAGCGACGAGGACAAGTCCTCCCTGATCGCGGCCCTTGAGAAGATGCACGGCACCACCGGCTGGAAGGAAGCACTGAAGACCCACGGCTGGACCGACGCGTTCATCACCGGCGACGAGTTCAAGAGCTTCCTCACCGAGCAGGACAAGCGGGTGGCAGACGTCCTCACCAAGCTTGGGTTGGCGTGACATCCCTGACCACAGGCCTTAAAGGCCGCGCCGAGCTGGGAGTCTCACTCCTGCTCGGCGTGGCCGGCGTCCTGGTCTTCCTGGACGCCAACGGCCTGGTAACCCCGTATTCGAAGTCGGACCCGGTGGGGCCCAAGACCGTGCCGTTCATCGTGGCCGGAATGCTGGTGGTCTGCGCCGTACTGCTGGCCATCAACGTCCTGCGCGGCGGAAGGGGAGAGGCTGAGGGCGGCGAGGACGTCGACCTGGATCACCCCGCCGACTGGAAGACCATCCTGCCGCTGGCGGGAGCCTTCATCCTGAATATCCTGCTCGTGGACTGGGCAGGCTGGGTCATCTCCGGCACCGTCCTGTTTTGGGGCAGCGTCCTGGCTCTCGGGAGCCGCCACTACGTGCGGGACGGGTTGATCTCCGTGGCACTGTCCCTGCTGACCTTCTACGGCTTCTACCTCGGCCTGGGCATCGCACTGCCGGCCGGCCTCCTGGAAGGAATCCTCTAAATGGACGTCTGGTCCTCCCTCATGGACGGCTTTGCCACCGCCCTGACTCCCATGAATTTCATGTACGCCGTGATCGGCGTCATCCTGGGAACCGCCGTCGGCGTGCTTCCCGGCCTGGGCCCGGCCATGACCGTCGCGCTGCTGCTCCCGGTCACCTACGCCCTGGAACCCACCAGTGCCTTCATCATGTTCGCCGGCATCTACTACGGCGGCATGTACGGCGGCTCCACCACCTCGATCCTGCTCAACACCCCCGGCGAATCGTCCTCCGTGGTCACCGCCATCGAGGGCAACAAGATGGCCAAAGCGGGCCGGGCTGCGCAGGCGCTTGCGACGGCGGCCATCGGCTCGTTCGTCGCCGGCACCATCGGCACGGCGCTGCTGGCCGTCTGCGCACCGATCGTGGTGAAGTTCGCCGTCAGCCTCGGCGCTCCCAGTTACTTCGCCATCATGGTGCTTGCCCTGCTGGCCGTCACGGCGGTGCTCGGTTCATCCCGGCTGCGCGGCTTCGCTTCCCTGGGCCTCGGCCTGGCCATCGGCCTGGTGGGAATGGACTCCGTCACCGGCCAGCGCCGCCTGACGTTCGGCCAGCCGCTCCTGGCGGACGGCCTGGACATCGTGGTGGTGGCAGTGGCCATCTTCGCCGTGGGCGAGGCACTGTGGGTAGCGGCGCACCTGCGCCGGACCCCGCTGCACGCGATCCCCGTGGGGCAGCCCTGGATGGGCAAGTCCGACTGGAAGCGCTCCTGGAAGCCGTGGCTGCGCGGTACCGCCTTCGGGTTCCCCTTCGGTGCACTCCCCGCTGGCGGAGCCGAGATTCCCACGTTCCTCTCCTACGTCACGGAAAAGCGCCTCAGCAAGCACCCTGAAGAGTTCGGCAAGGGCGCCATCGAAGGTGTTGCCGGTCCGGAAGCGGCCAACAACGCCGCCGCTGCCGGCACCCTGACCCCCATGCTTGCCCTGGGCCTGCCCACCAACGCCACGGCCGCCGTGATGCTGGCCGCCTTCACGTCCTACGGCATCCAGCCGGGCCCGCAGCTCTTCTCCAGCCAGGGACCCCTGGTCTGGGCGCTGATCGCCAGCCTCTTCATCGGCAACTTCCTGCTCCTGATCATCAACCTGCCGCTGGCACCGATGTGGGCCAAGCTGCTCCAGCTCCCCCGCCCGTACCTGTACGCCGGCATCCTGTTCTTCGCCACGCTGGGCGCCTACTCGGTGAACCTGCAGGCCTTCGACCTGGTGCTCCTGCTGGTGCTTGGCGCACTCGGGTTCATGATGCGGCGCTTCGGGCTTCCCGTACTGCCGCTGATCCTCGGCGTGATCCTGGGTCCGCGGATTGAAGGACAGCTCCGCAAAGCCCTGCAGCTGAGCGCAGGCGATCCTGCCGGCCTGTGGAGTGAACCGATCGCCGTCGGGATCTACGTCATCATCGGCCTGATCCTGCTGTGGCCGTTTGCCTACAAGCTGATCCGCCGCAACCGTCCGAAGAACAGCCCGCTGCTTCCGGCGAACTCCGGCGCAGCAGACTACAGCGACTGAACCGCCGAAGCGCGGTCCAAGAAACCAAAGGAGACACCATGACCATCGTGGTGGGATACGTCCCGACACCCGAAGGCGAAGCCGCCCTCACCCAGGCGATCGCCGAGGCCCGCAGGAACAGCACCACCCTGCTGGTCATCAACTCCTCCAAGGGTGACGCCCTGGTGGACAACCGCTACGCCCAGGAGCAGGAGATCCAAAGCATCGAGGACCGTCTTGCCACCCAGGGCATCGACCACGTGATCAAGCAGCCGGTCCGTGGCCACGATGCCGCAGCGGAAGTCCTCGACGCGGCCGAGGAACACAACGCCGAGCTGATCGTGATCGGCCTTCGACGCCGGACGCCGGTGGGCAAGCTGATCATGGGCAGCGTCTCGCAGCGGATCCTGCTGGAAGCCGACTGCCCCGTCCTGGCCGTCAAAGCGGGTTAGTTGCAGTAACCGGCGGGGCGGCGCCTACGCACCGGCGCGGTACAGCTCCTGGCGCTGGCGGCCCAGACCTTCCACCTCTACCTCCACCACATCCCCCGGCTGGAGGTAGGGGAAGCGGCCGCTCAGCGCCACCCCCTCCGGAGTCCCGGTGATGATCACATCACCGGGCTCCAGCCGCATGTACTGGCTGCAGTGGTGGACCAGCGTGGCCGGGCTGAAGATCAGTCCACCCGTATTCGAATCCTGGCGCACGTCCCCGTTGACCCAACTGCCCAGGGCAAGGTTTCCGGCGTCAACATCCCCGGCCGGAACCAGCCACGGCCCCAGCGGCGTGGACCCGGGAAGCGACTTGCCTTTGGTCCACTGGCCCGCCGCTCCGGGGATTTGGTATTCGCGTTCGGATAGGTCGTTGGCCGTGACGTATCCGGCGATGCACTCCCGGGCCTCCTCTTCGGACGCGAGGTAGCTCGCTTCCTTGCCGATCACGATGCCGAGTTCCACTTCCCAGTCGTACTTCGCGGAGTGCGGCGGGATGGGGGCAGGATCGCACGGTCCTGTGACAGTGTTGGTTGGCTTCAGGAACACCACGGGGATTTCCGGAGGCGCGGAACCGGATTCGGCCGCGTGGGCGGCGTAATTCATGCCGATGCCCACCACCGAGCCCGGCCGGGCCAGCGGAGCACCAATACGGAGGTCCCCGGCATTATCAAGGAGTGGCAGTTCCCCTGCCGCCAGGGCTTCCCGCACCCGGTCCAGGCCGCCGGAGGCAAGGAATCCGCCGTCCACATCCGTGGTGAGGGGCAGCAGGCTGAAGTACCTGTCCGGGCCGTCCGCTGCGGGAACCAGTACTGCCGGCTGCTCTTCGCCGGCGTTGCCCAGGCGCATGATTTTCATGGCGGATCTCCTTTGATGGCGGATTGCGGGCCGGGTGCTCCGCGCCCCTCACCATCGTCGCGGATTGCTGCCGTGCACCGTGAACCGGCGGTTTATGACCGGTCTCCAGAGAACAGACATCTGACATCTGGGCCGCGAGCCGGTAAACTGTTGTAGCTTCAGGCAAAAATACAGAAAGTTCAGCACATGAGTACAGCTACCTTGGAACGCCGTCCCGCCGCTTTCGGCCATGCCGAAGCGCCCGCGCACCGGTCCATCGACCTGGAATTCTCCAATGCCAGCGAAGTCCACGCCGGACTGGAAGAAGCAGTTGCCGAGCTGATCAGCGTCGCAGCACAGGATGCTTCCTGCGGCATCCTGGTGACACGCCTGTACCCCGGCCGCTACACGGTAGCCCTGGACGAGTCGGTGCCGTTCGGCCAGACGTTCGAGGCCATCGCGGCCTGACAGCACCGCTGCCGGCACACACCTTAAAAACGCGAAAATCCCCGCCCTGCCGTAAGGCAGTGGGCGGGGATTGTCGTTTGGTCCGTTCCGTGGTGCGGGCCGAAATGCTAGCTGCGGCGCACCTGCACGCCGTCGGATTTGAGGAAGAGCTGCTTCTCCGCCGGCCCGGCCGGCACAAGCCAGAGAACGTTCCCGCTCTGGGATACTTCTTCCACCTCACCGGCGGCTACCACATGCGCATGCTTCATGATCTCGACGTGGTCGCCAACCTGGAGTGATTTCCAGTCGGATACCGCGGCGGAATGGGCATGGCGCCTCGACAGGACTGCCCCACGTGCTTTCATTTGAACTACTACCCCTTTGTATGCGTTCTGCCGTCACAGCGTCTTCGGTGTGACTTTCACTACACCTTCAGTTCTACTACACTCCGCGTGCCACCGGCCGCCGTGTCGGCCAAAATTCCACGTGATGGACGCGGAGTGCGCAGACGCTGAAGATTCTTCGGTATCAGGCCAGCGATCCCACGGCGGATTCGGCTGCCCTGAGCAGGTCGCCGGAGGAAACGAGGCGGTCAGCCGCTTCGAGTTCCGGCGAAAGGAAGCGGTCCGTCCCCGGACCGTCCACCACGGTGCGCAATACGGCCACGACGGCGGTGCCCGCCGGTCCCGGCGTGAGGTCGCCGCCGGACAACTGCGTGCGCATGTCCAGCGCCCGGGCCGAGGTCACCAGCTCGATGGCCAGGACCCTGCGGAGGTTCTCCACAGCCTTGCGGAGCTTCCGGGCAGCGTGCCAGCCCATGGACACGTGGTCCTCCTGCATGGCGGAGCTGGGGATGGAGTCAACGGAGGCGGGCACTGCCAGCCGCTTGTTGTCCGAGACCAGGCCTGCCTGGGTGTACTGGGCGATCATCAGGCCGGAGTCCACGCCGGGGTCCGCGGCGAGGAATGCGGGCAGGCCGTGCGAGCGCGCCGGGTCCAGCATCCGGTCCGTGCGGCGCTCGGCAATGGAGCTGAGGTCCGCCACGGCGATGGCCAGGTAGTCCAGGACGTAGGCTACCGGAGCGCCATGGAAGTTGCCGTTGGAGCTGACGCGCCCGTCCGGCAGGACCACGGGGTTGTCGATTGCCGCGGCGAGCTCGCGGGATGCCACCAGCTCGGCGTGGTCCACGGTGTCACGGACGGCCCCGGCCACCTGGGGTGCGCAGCGCAGCGAGTATGCGTCCTGGACCTTGGAGTCCCCCACCCGGTGGGATGCGACGATCGGGGAGTTGGAAAGGACCCGCAGCATGTTGTCCGCGCTGGCGGCCTGGCCCGGGTGCGGCCGCAGGGCTGCGTGCAGTTCGGGCAGGAACACCTGGTCGGTGCCCAGCAGTGCCTCGACGCTGAGCGCGGCGGTGATGTCCGCCGTCGTCAGCAGTTTGCGGAGGTCCGCGATGGCCATCAGCAGCATGCCCAGCATGCCCTCGGTGCCGTTGACCAGCGCCAGGCCTTCCTTCTCGGCGAGGATGACGGGCTCGATCCCGTGCTCCGCAAGCAGCCCGGCGACAGGTTCCTCACCGCGCCCGCCGTAGCGGACGCCGTCGGGCCCTTCTGCCTCGCCTTCGCCCATCAGCACCAGGGCGCAGTGCGAGAGGGGCGCGAGGTCGCCGGAGCAGCCGAGCGAGCCGAACTCGCGGACCACCGGCGTGATGCCGGCGTTGAGGACGTCCACCATGGTCTGCAGGACCACCGGGCGGACGCCCGTACGGCCGGATGCCAGGGTCTTGGCGCGCAGGAACATGATGCCGCGCACCACCTCCCGCTCAACGGCCGGGCCCATGCCGGCGGCGTGGCTGCGGATCAGCGACTTCTGCAGCTGGGTGCGGAGGTCGTTGGGGATGTGCCGGTTGGCCAGCGCTCCGAAGCCGGTGGAGATGCCGTAGGCCGGGACGTCGCTGGCGGCGAGGCCGTCAATGTGGGCGCGGACCCTGGCAACGGTGTCCAGGGCGTCCTGCGAGATGGTCACCTTGGCGTTGTGGCGCGCGACGGCGAGCACATCCTCAGGCGTGACGCCGGCGGATCCGAGGGTGACGGTCAGCGGTTCGTGGGTAATGGCAGTCATGGTGGTTACTTGCTCTCATTCATGGGGATGCGGACGCCGCGTTCCTTGGCGACCTCGGCGGCACGGTCGTAGCCGGCGTCGACGTGGCGGATGACGCCCATGCCGGGATCGTTGGTGAGGAGGCGTTCGAGTTTTTCGGCGGCGAGGTCGGTGCCGTCGGCCACGGAGACCTGGCCGGCGTGGATGGAGCGGCCGATGCCGACGCCGCCGCCGTGGTGGATGGACACCCAGGTGGCACCCGAGGAGGTGTTGAGCAGGGCGTTCAGCAGCGGCCAGTCAGCAATGGCGTCCGAGCCGTCGGCCATGGCTTCGGTTTCACGGTACGGGGACGCGACGGAGCCGGAGTCCAGGTGGTCTCGGCCGATCACGATGGGCGCCTTCACTTTGCCTTCCTTGACCAGGCGGTTGAACAGCAGCCCTGCCTTGGCGCGCTCGCCGTATCCCAGCCAGCAGATGCGGGCGGGCAGGCCTTCGAACTCGACCCGCTCCTGGGCGGCGTCGATCCATTTGTGGAGGTGCTTGTTCTCGGGGAAGAGTTCCTTGATGGCTTCGTCGGTGACGCGGATGTCCTCCGGATCGCCGGACAATGCCACCCAGCGGAACGGGCCGAGACCCTCGCAGAACAGGGGACGGATATAGGCGGGGACAAAGCCGGGGAATTCGAACGCCCGGGTGTAGCCACCCTTGCGGGCTTCATCGCGGATGGAGTTTCCGTAGTCGAACACCTCGGCGCCGGCGTCCTGGAACTCCACCATTGCCTGGACCTGCCGGGCCATGGAGGCCTGTGCCTTCTTGGTGAATCCTTCGGGATCGGCCTCAGCCTCGGTGTGCCATTCCTCCACGGTGATGCCTTCGGGAAGGTAGGACAGGGGATCGTGGGCGCTGGTCTGGTCGGTGACGACGTCGATGGCCAGTTCGCCGGCTTGGTGGCGGCGGAGCAGTTCCGGGAACACCTCGGCGGCGTTGCCCACATAACCCACCGACCAGCCGCGGCGCTCTTCCTTGGCCTTGAGCACCTTGGCAATGGCGGCGTCGAGGTCTGTTTCAACCTCGTCCAGGTAACGCTTGCCGGCGCGGCGGCGCAGGCGGGATTCGTCGACGTCGACGATCAGGCAGGCACCGTCGTTGAGGGTTACGGCCAGCGGTTGGGCGCCGCCCATGCCGCCGCAGCCGCCGGTCAGGGTCAGGGTTCCGGCGAGAGGTCCTTCGGTGGACCCTTCGCCGGCCGGCACGGGGCGGCCGGCGGCGTCCTGCCGGGTGTCGTCGAGTTTGCGTCCGACGGCGGCAAAGGTTTCGTAGGTGCCCTGCAGGATGCCCTGCGTACCGATGTAGATCCAGGAACCGGCCGTCATCTGGCCGTACATCAGCAGGCCTTCGGCTTCGAGGCGGCGGAACTCGGGCCAGTTTGCCCAGTCGCCCACCAGGTTGGAGTTGGCCAGCAGCACCCGCGGCGCCCATTCGTGGGTGCGGAACACGCCTACCGGCTTGCCGGACTGGACCAGGAGGGTCTCGTCCTTTTCCATGGTTTCCAGGGTGCGGGTAATGGCGTCGAACGCTGCCCAGGACCGTACGGCGCGGCCGGTGCCGCCGTAGACCACAAGATCGTCCGGGCGTTCTGCCACCTCGGGGTCCAGGTTGTTCATCAGCATGCGCAGCGGCGCTTCGGTCTGCCACGACTTGGCGGTGAGCTCAGTGCCGCGGGCTGCTTTGACCGGGCGGGCACCGGTGGTGAAATCGGCGGGTGCCATGGTGGCTCCTTTTCATTGTGTGTCTGGTTCTGCGGAAGTCCGGGATGGGAAAATTCTTCTGTATCTACTAAAGCCCTTTGGGAACGGGCCTTACAGGGGTTTTGCGGCGGCGCTGTCCGGTATTCCAGACAAGCCTGCCGCCCTGCGCTGCCCTGTCACGTCGGGTCCCTAACAGGCGGTTTTAGAGACCCGAAGTGATGGCGAAGGTGGGGCTATGTGGTGGGCCGCCCGTGGATGCGGACCGACAGTTCGTTGGCCACTTTCTGCACCCGGGCGGCCAGGACAGGCCAGGAGTCCGCGGCAAGCTTTTCCTCCAGGAAGGTGACGGCCACGGCGGCGGTGGGCCAGCCAAGGTGGTCCGTCACGGCTGCGGCGATGGAGCCGAAACCGGGGGTCACCTCGCCGTGTTCCGTGGCGTAACCGCGCTGCCGCACCTGGTCCAGGTGCGAGGAAAGCGCCGAGTACTTCATGATGGGCGATTCAGTTTCGTGCCTTGCGGTGAACGCGGCCGCGTTGGGGTACAGGGCGCGGACCTGCGATTTCGGGAGGGCCGCGAGGATGGCCCGGCCGCTCGCGGTGAGGTGGCTGGGAAGCCGGACGCCGACGTCGGTCACCAACGATGGGCGGTTCTTGGCCCGCTCCTCCACGATGTACAGCACATCCCTGCCGTGGAGGACAGCGAGGTGTGCGCTCTCCCCCAACGCGTCCACCAGCGACGCCAACAGGGGCCGGCCCAGCCGGGAAAGTGGCTCCTGCCTGGAGTACGCGGAGCTCAGCTCGAAGGCGCTGATTCCCAGGCCGTAGCGCTGCTCCTCATGCAGGTGCAGCACAAATCCGTTCGCCTCCATCACCCCCAGCAGGTGATAGACACTGGAGCGCGGCAGGCCCAGCGACGAGGCGATCTGGGAGGCGGCCATCGGGCCGCGGCGGGAGGCCAGCAGCTTGAGGATCCGGAGCGTGTTCTCGGCAGCGGGGACCTTCGACGCCGGCCTGGCATCCTGCGCCGGCTGTTCCGCTGCCCTCGGCATCGACTCCATGGCAACCATCCGCACTCCCTTCACCGGGATCCGGCCGTGTCCGGGATCCCATACTCAAGCATGCACGCTTCCCGAGGTTTCCGGGTGGCTGTTCTGCGGCCTGCTGTCTGGGATTCCGGACAAGGCGAATCTGCAGGCAGGGCAGTCCGTGGCCTAGGCTGGCCTGCATGACCGACTACGACCCGCGCCTCGTAGATCTGTATGACCAGGACAATCCGGACGGGCCTGACCATGATTTCTACCGGAGCCTCGCCGGCGAAGTGCGGGCCCGGAACGTAGTGGATTTGGGGTGCGGCACGGGCATCCTTACTGTCACTCTTGCCTCCGCGGAACGCACGGTGGTGGGAGTTGACCCGTCAGCATCGATGATCGGCTTCGCCCGCAACCGGCCCGGCGCTGCACAGGTTGACTGGGTGGTGGGCGACAGCACGAGCATCCCCGGGACGGGTTACGACTTCGCCGTCATGACCGGCAACGTTGTCCAGGCTATTCCGGGCGCCGCCTGGCCCCGGACACTCCAGGACCTTCGGACAGCAATGGCCGACGGCGGAACGCTGGCCTTCGAAAGCCGGAATCCGACGGCGCGCGCGTGGGACAACTGGGCATTCGAGGACAGGCGACGGGCCAGCCTGCACGGGCCCCTGATAGAGCGGAGGACTGTTTCCGCGCCGTCGCCGGGAGTCGTGGAGCTTCAGGCGTCCACCACGTTTGCCGCCACCGGTGAATGCGTCCACGAAACGCAGCTACTGGCATTCCGCGACCGCACCACCATCACCAACGATCTGTTCGAAGCGGATTTTGCCGTGGAGGCAACCTACGGCGACTGGATCCGTACGCCGTTTGCCGATGACGCGCCCATCATGGTTTTTGTCTGCCGCGCCGCGTGACCCGGACATGATGGCGCGCTGATACGGAACAGACAGGCGGACATCGTGGGTAGGGTGCGTTGCATGGATGAGAAAGAGACACTGCACCGCTACCTTCGGGTCCGGCGCGACAATCTGCTCGGCAAACTCGACGGCCTGAGCGAATACGACGCCCGCCGGCCACTGACGCCCACCGGAACCAACCTGCTGGGCCTGGTCAAGCACGTGGCCAGTGTGGAGCTCGACTACTTTGGGGTGGTCTTCGGCCGGCCCAGCGGGCGGCACCTGCCGTGGCTGGACGCCGATGCCCTCCCCGATGCGGACATGTGGGCAACCGCCGACGAGTCGCTGGAGGATATTGTCGGTCTGCACAGGTTCGCCGGCGAGCACAGCGATGCCACCATCGAGGCCCTGTCGCTTGACGCCCCGGGATCCGTGCCGTGGTGGCCCGAGGAACGACGCCAGGTCACCCTGCACCAGATCCTGGTGCACATGGTGGCCGAGCGGGCACACCACCTTGGCCACGCGGACATCCTTCGCGAACTGATCGACGGAACGGCAGGCCAACGCCCCGGCGACCCCAACCTGACGTCACGCAGCCCGCAAGAGTGGGACGCCCACCGCACTGACATCGAAACCGCAGCGCGGAAGGCATCGGCCGAAGGGCGGGAGTAACAACACACAGCCGGTTCCGGGCCCACCCACCAGGGCCGCCCTGCCAATCTGAGATCAAAGACACCAAGCCTGCGTGAGGCTCATCACGGCGTCCCCGGAAGTGGTCTGCTGGTTAGCGGCTCCCCTCCCAAAGACGAGAAGGTAAGTGTATGCAACAAGCACCATCCCCAACCCGGAACGAAAGCCGCGCCGGACAGCAGACTCCGGCAGCCGCCGTCGGAAGCGTCCTGAACCGTGGGCTGAACGTCCGCCACATCCGGTTCATGGCCCTGGGCTCGGCCATCGGCACCGGCCTCTTCTACGGCTCCGCTTCCGCCATCCAGAAGGCGGGCCCCGCCGTCCTGCTGGCCTACATCATCGGCGGCGCCGCAGTGTTCATGGTGATGCGGGCACTGGGCGAGATGGCCGTACGGCACCCGGTATCCGGCTCCTTCGGCCAGTACGCCAGCCGCTACCTTGGCCCGCTGGCCGGCTTCGTGACCGGCTGGACGTACGTGTTCGAGATGGCGATCGTGGCCATCGCCGACGTCACGGCTTTCAGCATCTACATGGGCTTCTGGTTTCCGCAGGTAGACCGCTGGATCTGGATCCTGGCCATCATCTGTTTCCTGGCCGCCCTGAACCTCCTCAGCGTCAAGGTCTTCGGCGAGCTCGAGTTCTGGTTCTCGCTGATCAAGGTGGCAGCCATCGTTGCGATGATCGCCGGCGGCGCCGCCATCATCGCCTTCGGTTTCCAGGCCGGCGGCTCCAGCGTGGCACCGGGCCTGGGCAACCTCGTGGAGCACGGCGGCTTGTTCCCCAACGGGTTCGGCGGGCTCCTGGCATCCTTTGCCGTGGTGATGTTCGCTTTTGGCGGCATCGAAACCCTCGGCATCACCGCTGGCGAAGCCGCCGAGCCCAAGAAAGTCATCCCCAAGGCCGTCAACACCGTTCCTGTCCGTGTGCTGCTGTTCTACGTCCTCACCCTTGGCGTGCTCATGAGCCTTTTCCCCTGGAACGAGGTGGGGAGCAACGGCAGCCCCTTCGTCCAGATCTTCAGCGGGCTGGGCATCCCGGCCGCGCCGCACATCCTGAACGCCGTGGTCATCACAGCAGCGCTTTCGGCCATCAACAGCGACATCTTCGGTGCCGGACGCATCCTCTTCGGACTCTCGCAGCAGGGCCACGCCCCCGCTGCCTTCGGGAAGGTCTCCCGGCACGGAGTTCCGTGGATGACGGTGGTGATGATGACCGCGATCCTCCTGGTGGGCGTGGTCCTGAACGCCGTCATCCCCGAGGACGTCTTCCTGGTCATCGCCTCGATCGCCACGTTCGCCACCGTGTGGGTGTGGGTCATGATCCTCGCTTCCCATGTGGCTATGAAGCGGGAAATCAAGCACAGCGGACTCCCGGCGTCGGAATTTCCCTCGCCGTGGTGGCCCGCTGCATCGGTGCTGACCATCGCTTTCATGGCACTGGTCATCGTGGTGCTCGGCGCCTTCGAGGACACCCGGATCGCCCTTTACGTCGGCGCAGCCTGGCTGGGGCTGCTGGTCCTCGGCTACCGCCTGTGGGTCAAGGGTGACGGACGACGACGGGCCCACCTCGAGGACGAAACGTCGCCGCTGCCGGTGGTGGAGCCGGCCCCGCGCACCTAGAGGGAAAGAGCGGGACAAAGCAGCGCCAGGGGGCTCCTCCCGGGGCTAAGATCAGGCATGGTTCCTGCCTCCAGCCTCCTGGCGTTTGCCCTGGCCTCGGTGGTGCTGATCGCCGTCCCCGGCCCCAGCGTCCTGTTCGTCATCGGTAGGTCCCTGGCCCTGGGCTGGAGGGGCGGCGTCCTGACGGTGCTGGGCAATGCCTGCGGCCAGCTGCTGCAGGTGGCTGCGGTGGCGCTGGGGGTTGGGGTGCTGGTGGCTCAGTCGGTGCTGCTCTTCAGCGCAGTGAAATTCGCCGGGGCCGCCTACCTGATCTACCTGGGCGTCCAAGCCATCAGGCACCGGAAAGTCCCAGCGGGATCCGAAAGCCGCGCAACCGCCATACGCCCACGGCGGCTGGTGGCGGAAGGGGCGGTGGTGGGGGCCACCAACCCGAAATCCGTGGTGTTCTTCGTGGCGGTACTCCCGCAGTTCGTCGACTATCCGTCGGGATCGATTCCCCTGCAGCTGGGGATCCTCGGCGCGGTGTTCCTCGCCATTGCAGTGGTTTCGGACAGCCTGTGGGCGGTGGCGGCCGGGACAGCCCGGGAATGGTTTGCCAGGTCGCCGCGCCGGGTTTCCAGCGTCAAGGCCACCGGCGGCGCGCTGATGATCGGCCTCGGCGGGACGCTGGCCCTGACGGGCAGCAAATCCTAGGAAACACCCGCATCCCTGAAGGAGGCTTAGCTAGCGGGCCGGCCGGCCCCGCAGGGAAAGCACAGCAAGCGCAGCAGCGCAGCTGACCGGAGACACAACGGTGCCCGGCCCCTCGAAAGGGACCGGGCACCGTTTGCGTTTGCTAGGCCGAAGCCGCGGCGGACCGGACCGCCTCGGCGAGGGACGTCGTGGGGCGTCCGATCAGCTTCTGCAGATCGCCGGTGCTGACCAGGAGGTCGCCCCGGGCGATGCCCAGGTCCGAGTCTGCCAGGATCTCCGCGAACGCCTGCGGAACACCCACCTGGGCCAGGAGGCCTGCGTAATCGCCGCTGGGCATATTGTTGTAGCTGATGTCCGTGCCCGTGGCCGCGGTGATTTCCGCGGCGAGGTCGGCCATGCTGAAGGCTTGGTCGCCGCCCAGCTCGTACACCTTGCCGGCCTGGCCGTCGGCCACCAGCACTGCCGCGGCCGCCTGTCCGTAATCCTGCCTCGACGCACCGCTGACCTTGCCATCCCCCGCGCTGCCGGCGATGGCACCCTGTGCGAGGGTCCCGGGCAGCTGCTCCGTGTAGTTCTCCAGGTACCAGCCGTTGCGCAGCAGGGCGAACGGAACGCCTGATTCACGCAGGAGTTCCTCGGTTGCCTTGTGCTCGTCCGCCAGCTTCATGCCCGTGGTGTCAGCGTTGGCGATGCTGGTGTAGGCGAGGAGTTCCACGCCGCCCTCGGCCTTGGCGGCCTCGATGACGGTGCGGTGCTGCTCCACCCGCTGGCCCACTTCACTGCCGGAGATCAGCAGGACGCGGGTGGCACCCTTGAGGGCAGCTGCCACGGAGGCGGCGTCCGAGTAATCGACGGACACGACGCGGACGCCCTTGGCGGCGAAATCTGCCAGCTTGTCCACGGAGCGCCCTGCGGCCACGATGTCACCGGCCGGAACGTTGCGCTCCAGCAGTGCTTCGAGGACGTGGCGGCCCAGGTGTCCGGTGGCTCCGGTAACGACGATGCTCATGGGTGGATCCTTTCGGGATGGTTGCTCTGTCAAAGGTCACAACCATGCCCTGATGGGATTGCTTCCCGAAAGAGAGTACGCACTTTGAAGTAAGGTACTCACCCCACCGTAAGGTACTGACCCGGCGGTAAGCTGGTGCCATGGACGCAACCCTCCAGCCCGCTCCCCTTCCCCTGAGCTTTTCCGACGGCGTGTTCCCGGCCGGATGCCCCAGCCGGACGCTCCTGGACCACGTCACCAGTAAGTGGGGGGTCCTGATCCTCATTGCCCTGTCCGAGGGGTCGCAGCGCTGGAGCGACCTGCGGCGAAGGGCGGAGGGCATCAGTGAGAAAATGCTGGCCCAGACCCTGAAAACCCTGGAAAGGGACGGGCTGGTGAGCAGGGATGCACAGCCTGTCATCCCGCCGCGGGTGGACTACAGCCTGACGGAGAAAGGCTACGAACTCAGCGCACTGCTGGTGCCCTTGGTGGCGTGGACCTTCGACAATGCCGAGGAGATCATCAACGGCAGGGCATGACATACGGCACCGGCACAGGCTGGCCCGCATCCCCTTAGCCCGGCCCAGCAAGGCCGCCGGGCTCCGTGACCTTCCCGTGTCCTCCTCCGGGTAGTGCTGCTTTCAAACCTGAGTACCTGTTACTGGTGTGACTGGTGTGATTAGCGCATAGCTTTGGCGTAAGGTGCACGCCGGGATTACGAGGACCATCCTCTGCTGGGGAGCGTTCCGGCACCAGGCACCGCGACTGAGCGGCAGGCTGCCGCCTGGGAGTTGGTACGCATGGATACGAGTGATGTCCAGGACCTGTCCGGCATGGGCCGGCCCATCAGCCTTGGCTCGGCGGTGGCGCTGGGATGGGGCAGGGCGGTTGAGGCCCTGCGCCCCCGCAGCCCCTACCGGATCGGGGATGCCGTGCTGGGGGACGACCCCTTCAATGGCCGGCACGAGGGAACAGTGGTGACACAGGAGGGAACCACCGTTGGCGTGAAAACCGTCCGCGGGCTCTTCTTCTACGACCACCGGCAACTGCGAAGGCTGGACTGACCGCCGGAGCGGCCAGCCCAGCCTGGCATTCAGTAATTCGCCCACGGGCGGGTAACGGAAGGGCTATTTCGCCGACCAGCCGCCGTCCATGGTGTAGCTGGCTCCGGTCACCATGCCGGCGTGGTCCGAGGCCAGCCATGCCACCAGGGACGCCACTTCCTCCGGCTCCACCAGGCGTTTGACGGCCGCCTCCGTGAGCATCACCTTGGCCAGCACTTCGGATTCGGGGATGCCGTGAACGGCCGCCTGGTCCGCGATCTGCTTTTCCACCAGCGGCGTGCGGACGTAGCCGGGGTTGACGCAGTTGGACGTGACACCGTGTTCTCCGCCCTCAAGCGCCGTCACCTTGCTCAGCCCTTCCAGGCCGTGCTTGGCGGATACGTACGCGCTCTTGAACGGGGAGGCGCGCAGCCCGTGCACCGAGGACAGGTTGATGATGCGGCCGAACTTGTTGGCGTACATGTGCGGCAGGGCGGCGCGGACCAGGAGGAACGGCGCCTCCAGCATCAGGGCCAGGATCCGGCGGAACTGCACCGGATCGAACTCCTCGATGGGGCTGATCCGCTGGATCCCGGCGTTGTTGACCAGGATGTCGCAGTCCAGGCTCAGGGTGGCGAGCGAGTCCACGTCCAGCAGATCCACGGCCCAGGACGTGCCGCCCACTTCGTCGGCGAGGGCGGCAGCCGCTGCCGCGTCGACGTCGGCCACCACCACTTTCGCCCCGCGGGCGGCCAGTTCCCGGACGCAGGCCGCGCCGATGCCGCCGGCACCGCCGGTGACCAGTGCCTTCCGGCCATTCAGTTCGTGTTCCATCTCAGAATCCCTTCGTACGCGCAGACTGTCGTGGGGCCGGGGCAGCTCAGCGCGCGGAGGCGTTGAGCAGACCCTCACGGGCGGCGTCGGCCTTGTCCACGTCCTGCAGGGCAATCCCCTTGGTTTCACGCAGGCTCAGGACGGCGAACGCGGTAATGGCGCAGGCAACCACCAGGTAGATGGCGGTGGGGAGCCAGGAACCGGTGTCCTTGAGCCACTGGGTGGCCAGCAGCGGCGCCAGCGAACCGGCGAAGATGGACGTCACCTGGGATCCGAGCGAGACGCCGGCATACCGCATCCGGGTGGGGAACAGCTCGGCCATGATGGCGGGCTGGCCGGCGTACATGAAGGCGTGCAGGCACAGGCCGATGGTCACGGCGAGCACGATGATCACGGCGTTGCGGGTATCGAACATCGGGAAGGCGAAGAACGGCCAGGTGGCGCCGGTGATGGCACCCACCAGGTAGACGGGCTTGCGGCCCCAGCGGTCCACCAGACGGCCCACCTGCGGGATCACCAGGAAGTGGATGACGTGGGCGATCAGCAGCGCCAGCAGCAGGGAGGAGGTGTCGTACTTGTGGACGCTCTTCAGATACACGATGGCGAAGCTGACCACCAGGTAGTACATGATGTTCTCGGCGAACCGGAGGCCCATGGCCTGCAGGATGCCCTTGGGGTACTTCCGGATGACCTCGCCCACGCCGTAGCTGACAGCCTTCTCCTTCTCCACAAGCTCCTTGGCCTCGAGGAAGATGGGGGCTTCGGAGACGTGCCGGCGGATGTAGTAGCCCACGAACACGATCACGGCGGAGAGCCAGAACGCCACGCGCCAGCCCCAGCCGAGGAAGGCTTCGCTGCTGAGGGTGGAGGACATGATGTACAGGACCAGCGTGGCCAGCAGGTTGCCCACCGGCACCGCGGCCTGCGGCCAGCTCGACCAGAAGGCGCGGGTCTTGTTGGGGCTGTGTTCGGCCACGAGCAGGACGGCGCCGCCCCATTCACCGCCGAGGGCAAAGCCCTGGATGAACCGCAGGAACACCAGCAGGGCCGGGGCCAGGTAGCCGATGTCGGCGAAGCCGGGGAGGCAGCCCATCAGGAACGTCGAGACGCCGATGATCACGATCGTCAGCTGCAGTGTGGGCTTGCGGCCCAGCCGGTCGCCGATCTGGCCAAAGACGATGCCGCCCAGCGGACGGGCCACGAATCCCACCGCGTACGTGATGAAGGCCTGGATGATGCCGTCCAGCTCGTTGCCGGTGGAGGGGAAGAAGTACTTGCCAAAGACCAGGGTGGCGGCCGTGGCATAGAGGAAAAACTCATACCACTCCACCACGGTGCCCACCATGGAGGCGGCCACGATCTTCTTTAGTCCTCCACCCTTTGTGGGGGTCCCGGCGCCCTGGTTGGCCGGGCGTTCTCCTACGCTCACTGGTTTTCTCCTTTAGTGTCCACGTTGACACGTGCTGTGATCTCCAGCACAAGTGACTACCCTGAGTATTGCTGCACAAACTTGCGCCTTCAATGACCAAAGCGGCACCGGCTGTGTGCACAATTGCAGATATGAATGCCAACCCCGATGATCTTTTGGTCCTTCTGGAGGTGTCCCGTTCGGCGAAATTCACGACGGCGGCGCAGGCCTTGGGCTTGAACCACACCACCGTTTCACGCAGGATCGCCGCGCTGGAGAAGTCGCTCGGCGGGCGGGTCCTGGCCCGGGCGGCGGGCGGCTGGGAGCTGACCGAACTGGGCGAGCGGGCGGTGCGCGTGGCCGAACAGGTGGAGGAGGTCCTGGCCACGCTGGGACCCGGCGGCCGCGCACCCGACCCCATTACCGGCGTCGTACGCATGACCGCGACGGACGGTTTCAGCGCGTACATTGCCGCGCCAGCGGTGGCCCGGCTCCGGCGCGCGCACCCAGGGCTGAGCGTGGAGGTGGTCACCATGACCCGGCGCGCGCTGCAGCAGCGTTCCGGCCTGGATATCGAAGTGGTGGTGGGTGAGCCGCAGGTGCACCGCGCGGAGGCGGTCCGGCTGGGTGAGTACATGCTGGGGATGTACGCCTCACGCGCATACCTGGCGGAGCACGGCACACCGGCCACCGTGGCTGACCTCAATGGGCATCCGCTGGTCTACTTCGTGGATTCCATGCTGCAGGTGGACCTCCTGGACGCCCCGCGGCGCCTGGTTCCGGCCATGCGGGACGGGCTCACGTCCACCAACGTCTTCGTCCACGTTGAAGCGACCCGCGCCGGCGCCGGCATCGGGTTCCTTCCCTGCTTCATGGGCGACCTGCACGATGACCTGGTCCGGCTGCTCCCGGACAGGATCGCCGAACGGCTTCCCTACTGGATGGTCCTGCGGCCCGATTCGATGCGCCGCCCGGCCGTCGCCGCCGTCGTCCAGGCCCTGCGCGAACAGGTGACGATGCACCGGGACGCGCTGCTGGGCCGTTGATAGCTACGTGGGCCCACGCCCGCCGGGTTCCCTGGCCGTGGAGCCGTCCCGGCGAGGGCCCCGGCCCGAGCTTGCGAGGGCAGGGAGCCGGGGTGGACTTGCGAGGTTAGGGGTGCGGGTGGGGAGGGTCGTGGCGCACCGGAATGCCGGCAGCGAAGGCGCGGACCTGGGCGTCATCCCAGATGTGCGCCGGTACTGCCCCGCCCAGCAGCCTGCGGGCCAGTTTGGGATCGTCACCGAAGGGGATGTCACTGCCGGCCATCACCATGTTTCCGTAGCGCCGGCCCTTGAGCATGGCGGGATCGGCAATGATCAGGGTGTGTTCGAAGGAAGCGGCGATCGTGGCGGCGTCCTCGCGGGCACTCTTCAGGTCCGGGGCGTCCCCGGAATTCACCACGTATACGCCGCCCGGGGCCAGGACCCGGCGGACATGCTGGTTGAACTCGGCGGTGGTCAGCGGCCGCGGCGTGAGTGAGCCGGCGAAGACGTCACGGATGATGAAGTCGCGGGTGTCCGCGGTGAGGGTTTCGGTGACCTCCCGGGCCTCCCCCACCCGGATCCTGAGCAGCGGCGCCTTGGGCAGGTCGAACCAGCCGCGGACGTACTCAGCGAGCTTGCCGTCGAGTTCCACCACAACCTGCCGCGCATCCGGGTAGGCAGCGGCGAAGTACCGGGCGAGGGAGCAGGCTCCGCCGCCGAGGTGGAGGCCGCGCAACTTCCCCTGGTTATCGGCGGCCCCGCCCCGGGCGGACGAAACGTCCGACGGCGGCCAGCGGGACTCGATGAGCGCGGCGATCCATCGCATGTACTCGAAATCCAGGAACAGCGGGTCCGCGAGATCGATGTGCGAGCTCATGACCCCATTGATTTTCAGGAGCCAGCCGGTGGAGTTGTCCTGGTCCGCGATCAGCTCGCAATCGCCGGTATCGACGTAGTAGACGCCTTCCACCGGACCTTTGGACCCGGGGCCCGGGCTTTCCACGACGCCGGCCGCAGCACGCCCGCGGCCACCCGACTTTCCGCGTTTCGCCATTACCCGTGCCCCGCCTCAGTCATGGATCCAACCCTAGTGGAACTGCGGCGGGGCTACTCCCCCGAGCCCTGCAGCGCCGTGGCAGCTCCCTGGCCGCCGCGGATGCGGTTGACCACGGCAGTGGTGGAACGCTCGGCCACGTAGTCCAGAATGGCCACCCGGCCGCCCGACTCCTCAACCGCCGGTGTCTCCGCCAGCATTTCCGGCGTGTAGTCACCGCCCTTGGCGTAGACGTCGGGCCGAAGCTGCCGGATCAGCGGTTCTGCGGTGGGGGTGTCAAAAACAGTCACGTAGTCCACGCAGCTCAGGGCCGCCACCACTGCCGCGCGGTCCGCGACGGCGTTGATGGGCCGCCCCGGCCCCTTGAGGCGGCTGACGGAGTCATCACTGTTCAGCGCCACCACCAGGACATCGCCCAGCTGTTTGGCCTGGTTCAGGTAGCGGGTGTGGCCGCTGTGCAGGACGTCGAAGCAGCCGTTGGTCAGCACTATGCGCTGCCCCTCGGACCGGTGCAGGTCCAGTTGCTGTTGCAGCTCGTCAGCGCCGAGGGCGGTGTCCGCGAAGGCTGCCAGGTACCGGCTGAGCTGGCTGGTGCTGCACACCGAGGTTCCGGGCTGGTGCACCACGACGTCGGCGGCCGACTGTGCGAGGTCCAGGCTCGCCGTCAGCGGCAACCCTGCAGAGCGCGCCAGGGTCAGCGCGGCCACGAAGGTATCGCCAGCCCCGGAGGCCTGCTTCTCGGCAGCCGGGCGTGCCCACGTGCGGTGGGTGGCGCCGTCGGGCCTGACGAGAACGGTGCCGTCCCGGTCCAGGGTGACCACCACCGCCGCGGCGCCGGTGGCTGCCAGCAGCGCCGGCGCCTGCCCGGTGACAGTGTCCGCGCGGTCCGGCCCGTCGGGGAGCCGGACATCGAGGAGCCGTGCAGCCTCCTGCGCATTGGGCGTGACCAGGTCCGGCCGCAGCGGCGCCCAGGGCCGTGGATCATGGGAATCGACCACCACCAGCGGACGGCGTTTCCCGGCATCCCTGCCATCCCCGGTGGTGCTGCCCAGGGCTGCCACCAGGTTTTCCTGCACGGGGTCCGCGAGCACGCCGTTGCCGTAGTCGCACACCAGCACGGCGTCCCGGCGTTCGACGGCGGCGCGCACCGCGGAGGCCAGCTCGGCGAGCGCTTCGGCGGGCACGGTCCGGGCGGCGTCGTCGATGCGGAGCATCACTTGGCCGCCGCTGCTGATCCGGATCTTGGTGGTGGTCACCATGTCCGGGTGCGAGTGCAGGTGCCGGACGTCGATGCCCGCCGCCTCGAGCTGGCGGCGCAGGTCCGCGCCGGCGTCGTCCGTGCCGATGATGCCGGCAACGGAGACCCGGGCGCCCAGGGCGGCCAGGTTCATGGCGGTGTTTGCGGCGCCGCCGGGAAAGGAGTCCCTGACGGCGATGTCCACAACCGGCGCCGGAGCCTCCCTGCAGAGCCGCTCGATGGTGCCGCTCCACCAGCCGTCCAGCATGAGGTCACCGATTACCAGCACGCTCGGTTGCTCTGCCGCCAAGCGTCCGGGCAGCCATTCGGCGAGCGCCCGCTGGGTGGAAAGGTCGGCAGTTTCCGGGTTCAGGCTCACGGCCGGTCCTGTTCGGCAGGGGGCTCCGGCGGGGCGGAGATGTGGACCACCTTGACCTGGCTGAACTCGTCCAGCAGTTCAGGCCCGTAGCCGAACCCGGCGCCGCTGTCTCCGCGGGGCTGTGCTGCGCCGCCGGGGGCTCCGCCGAACACCGCGTTGACCTTGACCGTGCCCACCGGCAGGGCCGCCACAGCCTGCTGGATGTGGGTGATGTTGCTGCTCAGGACGGTGGCTGCGAGGCCGTACTTGCCGCTGCACGCGAGCCGCAGGCCGTCGTCGAACGAGTCCACCACCTGCACCGGGGCAACCGGGCCGAAGGTTTCCTCCGTCATCACCTGCATCTGCGCGGTGCAGCCAACCAGCACGGTGGCCGGGTAGAAGGATCCCGGGCCATCCGGGAGGTCACCGCCCTCCACTGCAGTGGCGCCGGCTCCGAGGGCTTCGGTGACCTGCGCGTGGACCTCGTCGCGCATCCGCCCGTCCACCAGCGGGGCCACGGATCCGTTGCCGTTGCGGCGCGCGGCCTCCGCCTGGAGCGCCGCGGTGAATTGTTCCGCGATGTCCCGGTGCACGTAGATCCGCTCCACTGCCGTGCAGATCTGGCCGCTGTTGCTGAAGGCGCCGATGGCGGCCTGCTCCGCTGCCCAGGCGGGGTCGACGTCGCGGTCCACCAGGAGCGGATCGTTGCCGCCGTTCTCGCGGAGCACGTGTGCGCCGGTCAGTGCACCCGCACGGGCAATCCGGGCGCCTGATGCGCTTGAGCCCACGTGCGCCAGTACGTCCACCTCAGCCTGGGACAGCAGGGCGCCAACCCCGGCACCGCCGGAAACGGTAAGGAACACTCCGGGCGGGAAGGCCGGCGCCAGGACCTCGCCGAGCGCCTCCCCCAGCCGCGGGCAGCGTTCGCTCGGCTTGTGGATGACGGCGTTGCCCGTGGCCAGGGCGGCACCGATGAGGCCGCAGGCCACGGCCACGGGGTCGTTCCACGGTGTCAGGAGGACCGCGACACCGCGCGGCTCGGCCACGGTGTAGTCGGCGGCGAGCCGGTTGCCCCGGAGGCTGTGGCCCCGGTGCACCGGAGCAAGCTCGGCGTACTGCTCAAGCGTGGAAACAGCTGCTCCGATGCCGGCCAGCGATTCCTCTACGGGCCGCCCGGTTTCACTGGCGTTGAGCCCTGCCAGCTCCTGCGCAGCGGAGTCCAGTGCCCGGGCGGCAGCCTTGAGGGCGGCCCCGCGGTCCGCGGGAGCGGTGGCAGCCCATTCCGGTGCAGCCCTGCGGGCCACCTCCACGGCATGGTTCACCGCTTCGGACCCCGCCTCGGGGACTGTCCAAAGGACCTCGCCGGTGCGCGGGTCAGTGATGGTGATGCCGATGGATTCGGCCGTGTCCCGGCCTGCTGGTGTGTCGATTGCTGTGGTGGGCATGGGGTTCCTCCCGTCGTGTACGGACGTGTCCTGTGGCCGGGTTTAGGGCCGGCTTTAGGGCCAGGACCCTTCTTCCTCGTGGCAGATCAGCATTTCGCGGACCTCGCAGCCCCGGGGCTGGTTCAACGCGAACAGGATGGCTTCGGCAGTGTTGGCGGGATCGTTCAGGCGTGAATCGTCCTGCGGCTTGTACTGTTCGGTGCGGTCATCGAAGAACCGGGTCTTCATGCCGCCGGGGATGATGGTGGTGACACCGATCTCGCCCCCGGTTTCCGCCGCGAGGGCGTGGCTGAAACCCACCACACCGAACTTGGAGGCGCAGTAGGCGGTGGCATCGGCCACGGCGCGTTTGCCCAGCGTGGAGGCAACAGTGATGACGCGGCCGTGGCTGGCCTTCAGGTAGGGCAGCGCGGCGCGCACCACGGAGACGGTGCCCATCAGGTTCACCCCGATGACCTTCTCCCACTCCGTTGCCTCCACGTCGGCGAGCTTGCCGCAGCGGTCGATTCCGGCCGCAGTGACCACGCCGTCCAGGCCGCCCACCGTTTCGGCAGCCTCACGGACCGCCGCTTCGACGGCCAGCCGGTCCGCAACGTCCACTTCGAACGCCTTCACTCCGGACACGCTGCTGATATCGCGGTCCAGCACCACGGGCGTTCCGCCTGCCGTCAGGACGGCTTCGACGACGGCGGCACCCAGTCCGGAGGCGCCTCCGGTGACCAGTACGCGTCCGGGGTTGTTGGCATCTGCAGTCATGGTGTTCCTTTCAAGGGGAAAACAATCGTCGGGTGTTTTGCTGTTGATCTTTTGGTGCGGCATCTGGGTGAGTAGGGTAGGTCAGCCCACCTTGGCGAGAGCATCCGCCAATCCGGTGGTGGACCGTGCCGGATGGTAGGGAACAGTCACGCACCGGCCGCCCCAGCTCTCCACGAGCTCGGCTTCGGGCAACCGGGAACCTTTGTAGTCGCCGCCCTTGACCCAGATGTCAGGGCGAAGCCGGTCCAGGGCGGCTTCCGGGGTGTCCTCGTCGAACACCATTACGGCGTCCACGCACTCCATGGCCAGCAGGAGTTCGGCCCGGTCCTGCTGGCCGATGATGGGGCGTTCCGCGCCCTTGAGCCGCCGGACCGAGCTGTCCGAGTTCAGGCAGACGATGAGGCAGTCGCCGAGTTCACGGGCGGCGGCCAGCGAGCGCACGTGCCCGGCGTGCAGCAGGTCGAAGCAGCCGCCGGTAGCCACCACCGTTCCTCCGTTGCCGCGGACGGCGCGCGCCAGCAGCAGCGGTTCGGTGGGGCGCCGGAGCGGTGTGGGTCCATCCGCCGGCAGTCCCGCCCACGGACCGGTTGATGCCGGTGAATCCCCGCCGTCGTCCCGGACCACGCCGCGGTCCGCGCTACTGTCAGGCAAGGCAGAGACACCACCGGCGCCCAGGAAGTCGGCGGCGTCATTGACGGCCAGCTCCGCCGCCTCGGGCAGGGCGCTGCCGGCCAGAAGGTGGACTGCCAGGCCTGCAACCAGGCGGTCACCGGCCCCGCAGGGATCCCCGGCTTCCACCCGCGGCGCCGGAACATCCAGGGGGGACACGCTGTCCCGCTGCAGCAGCACGGCCCCATCCGACCCCTTGGTCACCAGGACCGCGTTGCCCTGCCAGCGTTCAAGCAGGATGCGTCCGACGACGGCGGCCGGGTCACCGGGCGCGCCGTCACCTGAAGCGGGGCTTGAGTAAGCCGCCGCGGCTTTGGTGGCCTCCGCCAGGTTGGGCGTTACCACGGCAACTCCCGGCACCGGTTCCGGCCCGGACGGATGCGGATCCCAGATGACGGGCACTTCCGCCGTGCGCCTGGCAAGCAGGCGGCGCAGCTCCGGGCTGGCCGCCACTCCCCTGCCGTAGTCTGCCACGATGATGGCCCCGGCTTCCTCCACGGCGCGAAGCATGGCGGGGGTCATCTCCGGTACCGGTGGCTTGCCGCACCCCTGGTCGAACCGGACCACTGCATGGGAGCCGGCCCGGACCCGGGTTTTCACCGGTGTGGGGTGGCCGCTGGGGCCGGACACCAGCCGCACGCCGGCTAGGTGGCCGCGGAGTTGCCGCCCGGCGTCGTCATCGCCGAACACCGTCACCAGGGTGACGGGCCAGCCTTCCCCGGCCAGCATCCGCGCCACCAGTCCGGCGCCGCCGGCGCGGCTGCGGATCCCGGAGACGTCCACCACCGGGACGGGTGCATCCGGGCTCAACCGGGTCGCTTCGCCGGAGAGGTCCACGTCCAGCATCACGTCGCCCACCACCACGATCCTCATGGCCGGCCTCCCGGCTGCAGGATTGCGGGGCTGCGGCGGTCCACCTCGAGGTCGAAGGCCCGGCAGACGGCGTGCAGGGCGATCAGGTGGCCCTCCTGGGCGTTCGCGTTGAGGGCATCGATCATCACGGCTTCATCGCAGGCGCCGGCCAAGGGGTTTGGCCCTGCACCGGTCAGCGCCCAGGTGGTGATGTTCAGGCGGGATGCGGCCTCCGCTGCACGCAGCAGGTTGGGGCTTTTGCCGCTGGTGGACAGCAAAACCAGAACATCTCCGGAGCGGCCGTGGGCGCGCACCTGGCGGGCGAAGACGTCGTCGTACCCGTAGTCGTTGGCGATGGCCGTCATGGCGGACGTTTCCGCGTGCAGGGAGATGGCAGAAAACGGAACCCGCTCGCCGTCGAACCGTCCCACCAGTTCGGCGGTGAGGTGCTGGGCTTCGGCGGCGGACCCGCCGTTTCCGGCCGCCAGCAGCCGCTGCCCCCGGAGCATCCGCTGGGCCAGTTCCACACCCCAGGCAGCGAGCCGGCCGGACTGGCTGCGCAGGGATTCCAGGGCGGGAACCACGTTGTCCAGGTGCAGCCTGACGGCATCGGTGCTGGCGGAATCCACGTACGCGGCGCCGGGCAGCACCGCCGGGAGGGCCGGGGCCATGGCCAGGTGCGCCAGGTCTATGTCGCGGACGGATGATTCAGCAGTCACAGCGCCGCTCCTTCCATGGGGATGGCTGCCGGGCTGGCGGCGGCACCAGCCATCGCCAGCTTGTAGGCCCTTTCGGATTCCGCGGCCACCCGGTCCCAGGAATAGCGGGCACGGGCGCGGCGCTGGCCGGCATCGCCGAGTTCGGTCCGCAGGGAGGGGTTGCCCAACAGCATGGCCAGGGCCGACGCGATGGCTTCCGGATCGCGGGGCGGGACGTGCAGTCCAGTGGCATGGTCCACCACGGTGTCCCGCAGCCCGCCCACGGCCGAGGCCACCACCGGCACGCCGCACGCCATGGCTTCGAGGGGAACAATGCCGAACGGCTCGTACCAGGGGGCACAGACCACGGCGTCGGCACTGCGGAAGATGCCGGGCATGTCCCCGCGGGGCACCTGGCCCTCCAGCACCACCTGGTCCTGGACGCCGAGTTCTGCGGCGAGGTCCAGCAGCCGGCGCACCTCGGGGTCTGAGTGAAGGGCACCCGAGTCCAAGCCGCCGCCAACGATGAGGAGTTCGACGTCGGCAAAGCCTGCTGCGCGCAGGTGCGGCAGGGCGCGGATCACCAGGTCCACGCCCTTGCGCGGCACCAGCCGGCCAACCGAAAGGATTCGGTGGGACCGGGGCTTGGCGTCCACCGGGCCCTCCGGCCCGAAGACATCCAGGTCCACGCCGCAGGGTGCGATGGAAATCTTTCCCGTCCCGATGCCCATGGCTTTGAGTTCGAACACCTCGTCCGAGCAGGTGGCGATGATCCGGTCCGCGGACCGCCCGACGCCGGGTTCAAGCCACCGGCGCTCTTGCGGGCTGGTGTCCTCGGCACCCTGGTGCCGGCGCTTGACCGTGCCCAGTGCGTGGAACGTCTGGATGACGGGGACCCGGTAGCCCGAGCCGGCCCGGCGGGCGGCGTCCAGGGCGGCCAGGCCGGACATCCAGAAGTGTCCGTGGACCACGTCCGGGGGCCGCTGGTCCCAGTCCCGGGCCACGCCGTCGGCCAGTTCACCCATGAACGGCAGCAGTTCGTCCTTGGGAACGTGCCGCGGAGGGCCGGCATCCACATGGACTACGTCAAAACCGGGCCCCACCTTTACACGGGCGGGAAGCTCCGTCGCGTCCCTGCGGGTATACACGGTGACCTGGTGTCCGCGCCTTGCCAGCGCTTCGGACAATGCGGCGACGTGGACGTTCTGCCCGCCCGAATCCACCCCGCCCAAGGCTGCCAACGGGCTGGCATGTTCGGAAATCATCGCGATCTTCATGCGGTCTTCCTTTCTTGCGCCGGAACAAGGATCTGCCCGCCCGGCCGGTGGCGGGCAGAGGGGCTGCGCCCGAGATCCGCCAGGAGCCCGTCCCAGCTGTCCTGGAATTTGCCCAGGCCGTAGCGGGCCAGTGCAGCCTCGCGCGCGGCAACGCCCCGCCGACGTGCTTCATCCGGGTTGGCGACCAGCCTGCGTGCGCACCGGAGCAGCTCGTCGATGTCCGCGGACACCGCCCCGGCTTCCGGCGGGACTGCCCGGGGAGCTTCGGTGGCGGCCAGCACCACCACGGGCATGCCCAGGTGCATGGCCTCCAGCAGGGACAGGCCCAGGGAAGTCCAGCGCATGGGGTGCAGGTAGACGCGGCAGCGTGCCAGCTCCCGGTGGAGTTCCTGCGTCTTCAGGTCACCGCGCGGGGTGAGCCGGTCCGTCCCGATGCCGGCGGCAACTGCCAGTCCCTCGGTCTTCATCCCGAACACCTGCAGCGGCGCCACGTCGGCGAAAGCGGGCAGCAGGTCCGTGCCCGTCACCCGGCCGCGGCGCACGGGCTCGTTGACCACCACGCCCAGGTCCGGCAGCTCTCCCGTATAGAGCTGCCCGGGGTCGGGGATCCCGTGTTCGATGACTTTGGAGAGGGCTGATCCGTTGTCCCACGCGAGCCGGTTGAAGTGCGTTACGTGCACCAGGGGGATGGTGTTCTGGTCCGCCAGCGGGTGCCGGGTGAAGGGGAAATCACCCTTGGGCGTGTTGTGCTCCACGAAGACCGCGGGCAGGTCCACGCCAGGGGTCCGGCCGAGGCTTCCCGAGACTTCGCTGATCTCTTCCGGGCGTTGCAGCACGACGACGTCAATGGAGCCTGCGTCCAGCGTCGCCAGGTCCACCTCCCGCACCGAGTCCGGCCAGTTCCGCCCGGCGCGGCCCAGGCCCCACGGCCCGCCTTCGGGCAGGACGGGGAGCAGGTACTCGTGCCTGCCGCGGACGAAGGCATCCGTCCAGGATCCGTGGACGTGCCAGAGCAGGATTCTCATCTGTTACGGGCCTTTCTACGGGTGCTGACGTGGGTGCTGAACGAGCTCACTCCGCCGATCAGGCGTTCAACGGCTGCCACCACTTCTTCGGGGGATACGGAGTCCAGGCAGGGGTGGCCGGGGACGGGACAGATGCGGGCGCGGGTCATCCGGCAGGCCGCGTTCTGGTCTCCCAGCAGCTCCAGCGGCACCCCGTACGGTGCCCAGCGGATGGCCGGGACCACGGGGGAAAAGAGGCAGGCCACCGGCGTGCCCACCGCTGCTGCCAAGTGGGCGGGACCGGTGTTTCCGGTGACCACCGCCTCGGCGCCGGCCATGACGCCGGCGAGGGTATGCACATCGGTCCGGCCACCGAGGTCCAGTGCGGAGGGACCGGCCACGGTTGCCGTCAATGAGGTTTCGCCGGGCCCACCGGTCACCACTACGCGGTGGCCGGCGCCCTGGAGGAGCTCGACGGCGGCGGCGTGGTGGAGCGGGGGCCACGCCCTTGCCGGTACGGCGGCGCCCGGGTGGACCACCACGTACGGCCCGTCGCCGACGAGGTCATGGACATCCGGGCCGGGAGTGATGTGGAGCTTGCCGTCGTCGCCCTGGGGGAGCCTGAATCCTGCGGCTTCGGCGATGCCCAGTGCACGTTCGGCTTCCGGCTGGTCTTCGGGAAAGTCCTCACCGGGTTTGAGCCGCACATCGAGCAGGGAACCGGCATAGTCCGTTGAGGCGCCCGTGATCCGCTCGACGCCGGCCAGCCGGAGCAGGAGTGCCAGCGGCAGCGGGGACTGGTGGAACGAGGTGAGGATGACGGCTTCGGTGATCCTGGAGTTGCGGACGTACTCGATGAGGCGGTCCGCGTGGGGGCCCGTCATTTTGGGTGCCGGGTTCATAATCCACGGGCTGTCCCAGCTGTAGACCCCGGCGGCGCCGGGCAGGAGTCCCGCAGCAGCCTCGCCCTGCCGGCCGCACAGCATCACCACATGGTTAGCACCGCTGCCGTCCGGGATCCGGCCGTTGGCAACTGCCCGCACTGCGGGTCCGGCCAGCAGGACATCGCCCATGCTGTCCAGCCGCGCCACCAGCACCCGCCCCATTACGGCGCCTTCCGGAGCAGGACGACGGCGCCGGCCAGGTCAGGTGCCACCAGCCGGGCGGCAGCAACTTCCTCGGCCCTGGTCACCGGGGTGGGTACCAGGACTCCGGTGGCTCCCGCAGCCTCGGCGGCCAGGACGTCTGCGCCGATGTCGCCGATCAGGGCAGCTTCGGATTCGTCAATACCCAACTTTCTGCAAGCGCTGTGGACCATTCCTGGAGCGGGTTTGCGGCAGGCACAGTTGTCCTGGTCCGAGTGCGGGCAGACTTCCCACACGTCGAAGGGGCCCAGGAGTTCCTCCACCCTGGCATTGACGCTGGCAACGTCGTCCTCGCTGATGAGTCCGCGGGCAATGCCGGACTGGTTGCTGACCACGCCCGTGGCGATGCCGTCCGCCCGCAGGCTATCCAGCACTTCCCTCGCGCCGGGCACGGGCCGTACCAGGGCCGGGTTCCCGTTGTAGGGGACATCGACCACCAGGGTTCCATCCCGGTCGAACAGCACGGCGCGGATCTTGGCAGTTGTGGGGCTTCCCATGTCAGTCCTGTTCCCTCCTGCTGCTGCTCCTAAACAGGCCGACGTCGCACCGGGCACCGGACAGCGGCGTGTCCGGCCCGCTGAACAGGCAAGATAGGAAATCTGTGGTGTGGAGCGCCCGGCCGTGGCCGGACCGGAAGTCAGTGCAGTCCGGTCACGGCGTCGATGGCCGGCCAAAACCGCGGCGCCGGGCGGGCTCCCGTGGGGAGTGGGCGGCGCGTTGGGTCTGCGCCCGCCCTCCGGAGGTTGCAGTTCCGGGGCAATTGCCGGACGGTTCGTCCAGCCGGGAGCTGTTTTCGAGGCGGCGCTGGAGTTCCACCAGCACGCGGGCCAGCCGGCGGGAAACCTGCATTTGCGACATCCCCAGCCGCTTGCCCAGTTGCACCTGGGTTTCCTCGCAGAAGTAGCGGCGGTAGAGGAGCTCCCGGTCCGCCGGGTCCAGGCCATGCATGGCATCGCGCAGACAGGCCAGTTCCTCCAGCCGTTCCAGGGGCGTGTCCGGGCAGGCGAGCATCTCGCCGATGGACGGCGCGTCCGAATGCGGGTTGACCGCATCCAGGGAGTCCGGGTGCATACTGCTGGACGCCGACATGGCCTCCTGCACCTCCGCCGGATCTGTTTCCAGTTCACCGGCGAGCTCTTCCACGCTGGGAGTCCTGCCCAGCGCCTGGGTCAGTTCCGGTTCGGCCCTGAACATCCGGGTGCGCAGGTCCTGGATGTTCCGCGGCGGGCGGACCACCCAGGTCCGGTCACGGAGGTACCTCTTCAGTTCCCCGGTGATGGTGGGGGCGGCGTAGGCGGGAAAGCTCTCGCCCTTGGACCGGTCGAAACCACGGGCGGCCTTGACCAGCCCCAGGTAGGCCACCTGGTTCAGGTCCGCCCGCTCGCGGCCGCGGGCTTCGAAGCGCGCGGCCAGGGCTTCGGCGAGGTCCAGGTAGCCCAGGACCAAATCGTTTTCGAAAGTCTCCCGCAGCCGCCCCGACCTGGCGTGCGGATCGTGGGGTGAAGCGGGTGTTTGCGTCGGCGTGGACTGGTGGCTGTGGATGAATGAAGCGTCCACGGAAACTGGAGAGAAGGATTCTGGCATTGACGGTGGTTCCCTCGGGGATGGTTCCGAAAGCCTGCGGCAAGACTTAGGAGCAGCAAATCATAAGCTTGCTTATAAAACAATCCTTCTCGGCGATAGGCTCGTCTGGTACGCAGTTCTGTCCACCTTGCGTCAGGAGCACCTCATGCGGATTGTCATCACCGGGGGCAGTGGAAACGCCGGCACGGCCCTCTTGCGGAACCTGCAGGGCCAGCTCGCCAGGAAACCTGGGAGCCTCCAGCTCGCCGGGATCAGCCGCCGCCGCCCGGATACCAGCCAGGCACCGTACGCAGGGGTGGACTGGCACACGCTCGACGTAGGGCTGGAGCAGGACCGCCAAAAGCTGGAAGCTGCGCTGGAAGGAGCCGACGCCGTCGTCCATCTGGCGTGGCAGATCCAGCCCAACCGGGACCTGGAGCAGCTGTACCGGACAAACGTCGTCGGGACCAGGCACGTGCTGGACGCAGCCAGGGCCGCGGGTGTAAAACAAGTGGTCTGCGCGTCCTCGGTGGGCGCTTACAGCAAGTCGTCCAAGGACGGCCGCAGGGACGAATCCTGGCCCGCCCAGGGGATGCAGGGCTCCCACTACAGCCGGCACAAAGCTGAGCAGGAACGGCTGCTGGACCGGTTCGCCGAGTCCGAGCCCGGCATTGCTGTGGCCAGGCTCCGCCCGGGCCTGATCTTCCAAGGCGACGCCGGCAGCGAAATCGGCAGGTACTTCCTGGGCCCGGTCATTCCGCGGGTGCTGCCCGGCAAGCTGCGGATTCCGCTACTGCCGGCACCGGACAACCTGGTATTCCAGGCGGTGCACGCCGATGACGTGGCCGAGGCTTACTGGCGCGTGGTGGACCAGCGGGCCAGCGGTGCCTTCAACATCGCTGCCGAGCCGGTCCTGGATCCCCAGGAGCTGGGCCGGGTCCTGGGCGCGAGGAGAATCCTCCCCGTGCCCATGTGGCTGCTTCACCGGGCCGCCGGGCTGGCGTGGCGGCTGCGGCTGCAACCCACCGATTCCGGGTGGGTTGAGATGGCCGCTGGAGCGCCCGTCATGGACACCCGGCGGGCACAGCGGATATTGGGGTGGGAGGCAAAGACCTCGGCTATAGAGGCAGTCCGGGAAGTACTGGAAGGCATGGGAACGGGGAAGGGAGTAGCTCCCTCCCCCGTACTGAAACCGCGTAGCGGCACGTAGCCGCGACGCCCCCTGCTGCCTAGATTCCGTCGCGCGGATTACGCTCCCCATGCCGGATTTCGTCAACGCCGGCGTCGCCGGGCTGACGGTCCCGGTCCAGGCGCGGATCCTGCTCGCCGGAGTGTCGCTCATCATCGGGGGTCCTGCCGTCGGAACCGTCCTGCCCGGCCACTGGCCCCCGCCCGTCAGCCTCGCGGCTGCTTCCCGTGTGGTCGCCATACACCGGGTCACCGTACGCCCGGTTATCGCGGGCACTGTCATCGCGCGCCGCATCACGCGGTGACCCGTCGGCCTGGCCGCCATAGGCCTGGTCATCCTGCGAAGAGGTGGTGCGTGTATGGTCGCCCTGCACGCGGTCATCATGCCCATGGCCGACTGTCCCGGCAGCCGCGTCAGATTGGCGCGGACGCTGCTCGCCGTCGTCGGCCCTGCGCGCCCGCCGGCCGGCATCGGTCGTGACGTCGGGATCTATTTCGTCGGCCTTGCGCGTGTGATCGGCGACTTCGTTGCGGAGCGAACCTGCCTCGCGGGCTTTCGCGTCAGCCTCCTGGCGAAGGCGTGCGGCGTTGACCTGCGCCTGCTCGGCGTCAGCGCGTGCGCGGGCAGCCTTGGCCTCACGTTCGCGGGCATCAATTTCCTTGGTTTCCGCTTCCCTGCGGATTTCTGCTGCTTTTTCGCGGTGTTCCTGCTCGCGCTTTTCCTGGACGGCCTTCCGGCGCCGCCCGCTCATCAGCAGGACAACAATCAGCAACACCACAACGACGGCAATGATTATCCAAATCCATGGAGCTGTTTCCACGCTACCCACCACTTTCCACTTCAGTTGTGACCGGGCAGGCCCTCGCCGTCCGGCTGACTTTTCGGGTTCGGTTATAACTCGTTTACGAAGGGTACTTACCTTTCATTAGTAATCATGCTTATCATTTTACGGCCAGTATTGCTGGTTCTTGATCAACAACCGGCCTTCTTGGAAAGAGAGATGGAAGATGACAGAGAACCAATGGCCCGAGGACCCCAACGCGGTTCCCACGGCCAATACAGGAATTCCCGGCGAGCGGGCTGCAACCACCTTCCCCGCCGCCACAACTCCACAGACGTCTGTACCCGGGACAGACGGCTACCAGCCAGGCGGTTACCAGGCGGGCACCCCGTCCGGCGGTTCGAAAACCGATGCGGCAAAGGCGGAGGCCTCTGACGTGGCAGGACAGGCAACGTCTGCAGCCAAGGATGTGGCGCACACGGCGAAG